>NZ_JAMPJY010000045.1:0-45921 GCF_039961875.1 Trichocoleus sp. ST-U2
TATAGCACTGTCTGCCTCGACGATGTCCGTTCTTAGCGGTTTGAGTGGAGTTACATTCAGGGCATTTCATCCTTCTATTATACCAAATCTAGCATTACTCTTTCAGCAACGCCTCGAAGAGTTTATCATTGCGGTCTTTTTGCTGTGTGGACGACTGGCTCAAGGAGGTCACCCAGGGGCAACCGATTTGATCCAAAGGATTTGCTCCAGCCCTGGCTGATAGTGAGGTGATCACTATGGAAATTGTGGCAGAGTACCAAGGAATTGATGCAGACCAAGCAATTTAGCGGTATTTCCGTCGTCATTGGTTGACATGGTTTCCATGTTTGAACAGTCGATCTGCCTTTGTCCGGCAGGCAGCGAACTTGTGACAGTACAAGGAACTACTCCAGCAACGCTCCTTCAGTCGAGTTGGGAGCTTTTGCCGATAGCGTGCATCTAGTGGATGGCATTCCCATTCCCCTGTGTTGCTTTAGTCGTGTCCCCCGCGGTCGCAGTTTTAAGGGCGAAGCTGCTTACGGCTACTGTGCGGCGAAAAAGCAGACCTACTAGGGCTTTCATGGTCATTTGCTCATCAGTGCCACAGGCGTGATTACAGGCTTCACTCTCACGCCTGCCAACGGTAGCCAACGCGAAGCATTGTGGGAATTGTGGGATATGGTGCAGACGATTCACGGGTTACTGATTGGGGACAAGGGCTATCTCTGTGCTGCACTTCAGCAAGAACTCAGACAGGTCGGTGTTGAACTAGAAACTGCCTTGCGTGCCAATATGCGCGACACTCGTGACCCGGCTGGGGTGGCGCTACTCAAACGAACGCGACGACTCATTGAAACGGTAATTGGTCAATTAGTTGAACGCTTCTCAATTGAAAAAGTTTGGGCACGCGACCTGTGGCACCTGAGCAGTCGTCTCAACCGCAAACTGCTAGCTCATACGGTCTGTCGATGGTTAAACCGCCACAGTGCTGAACCGTTGCAGTTCGAGCAGCTTGTGTCACACTAGTCTTAGTCGCACATCGCGTTATATAGATAATTCTTAACAAAACAGCGATCGGGATCGCGCCCAGGAGCAACATTTCCAAGGACAACCAGCGCCGCGATGATTTAGGAACTGTGAAGCTTCGGCTCATAATATTGATGAAATTAGAATTTAGGTTAAAGTGCAGTCAAGTTAGGTGAAACTTGACATATATTAGCTTGTCTTTGTTTTTTTATGTCCTTAGATATTGAACCAGTAGAACTCTCTGTGGTAATACCGCTTTACAACGAGGAGGACAATATTGACTACTTGTTTGAGCGGCTGCTATCGGTACTGGAAACTGTAAATACGACCTACGAGATTGTTTGCGTCAATGATGGCAGTAAGGACAATACCCTAAAGTGTCTAATTGAGCGTCATTATCGTAACCCAGCGATTAAAGTCGTCAACTTGTCCCGCAACTTTGGCAAAGAAGTCGCCCTCAGTGCTGGACTTGACTATGCTGCGGGTGCTGCCGTAATTCCAATTGATGCCGACTTGCAAGATCCGCCAGAGTTAATTAAGGAACTGGTAGACAAATGGCGCGAAGGCTATGATGTCGTTTATGCAACTAGGCGATCGCGTGATGAAGGTTGGCTGAAAAACTCTACAGCCAAAGCTTTCTATCAGATAATTGGCAAGATGAGTCGCGTCCCCATCCCCCGCAATACCGGGGACTTTCGGTTGCTCGATCGGCGTGTGGTAGAAGCCATCAAGCTACTGCCAGAACGAACCCGGTTTATGAAAGGACTCTTTGCTTGGGTGGGTTTCAAGCAAACCTCTGTTTTATTCGATCGTCCCCCACGTTATAAGGGAACCACAACGTGGAACTACTGGCGTCTGTGGAACTTTGCCCTAGATGGGATTACTTCCTTTAGTTTTCTCCCTTTAAAAGTGTGGAGTTACGTGGGCGTTACGATATCTTTTTTGTCATTTATTTACGCTAGCTTTTTATTCTTGCGCACTTTAATTTATGGGATCGATCTTCCGGGTTATGCTTCCATCATGGTTGCAATATTATTTTTGGGAGGTATCCAGTTAGTGACACTGGGGATCATTGGCGAGTATCTTGGTCGTGTCTACGAAGAAGTCAAAGGACGTCCGCTTTATTTAGTGCGTGAAGCTTATGGTTTCAAGAGCCAAGAGTCAACCGAAAAGCGTCACAAATCAGAAATTAGCACTCAAGAGTATTTAGTAATATCTGAAGAACGAATAAGCAAGGACTGATCGCGAATAACTCCGGGCTTACGCGCTGAAAGCTTGAAGCCTAGCTCCCCCTAAGCTCCCTGAAAAAGGGGGGAAACCGGAAAAGTCCCCCAATTTATCGAGGGATTTAGGGGGATCTCTGCGTAAGTCCTATTACTAATGACAAATGATTAATGGCTAAAAACAAAGGAGTTTTTGTTGAACGCTAAAAGTGGCATTTTCCTATTGACTGCCGTCTGCATTGTAGTGACGGGACTCGCAGTATATTTTTTGGGAGGTATCGATCCAGCTCAACTCCAAACATGGCTAAATCAAGCTGGCATCTGGGCACCGATTATTTATATCGTTTTCTATACCTTGGCGACACTGTTAATCTTGCCTTCTACAGCACTAAATCTCACCAGTGGCGCAATTTTTGGTCCTTGGTTGGGGACGCTTTGGACGAGTATTGCCGCCGTGATTGCAGCTGTAGTGGCTTTTGCCTTTACGCGTACGGTGGGGCGTGAATTTGTCGTTCAAAAGTTAGGCGGACGCTTGCAAGCGATTGATTCAGAGATGATTCAGGGTGGCTTATTCTATATGTTTGCCATCCGCCTACAGCCAATTATTCCCTACGGCTTAGTTAATTTTGCTGCTGGTTTGACTTCAATTCGCTTTCGGGATTATCTGCTGGGAACTATTCTCGGAACCATTCCCGGAATTTTGCCATTTGTAATGTTAGGAAGTTACGGCTTACGGGCGCTAAAAACGGGTGATTTCTTGCCCTTAATTGGTGCCTTGCTATTAATTGCGATGTTGGTTGGGGGCGCGACTTGGTATCGTCGTCGCCGTACCAATCCTCGAAAAGCTTTAGAAGAGATCGAACGGAAGCGCCTTCAAAATCCTCTAGACAAAACAGACGAGTAGCGATCGCATTCAGATTAACCTTGTCTATTTTCAGGGGAACACCAGGGAGATACGGGTTCAGTTCTTGCCTGCTGGATTAACTTGAGAATTTGCGATTCATCACATCCATAGTTTGCTAACAACTGCTGAGCTTGCTTTTTAGCATCATCAACAGATACGCCGAAAGCGATTATTTCTTCCTCTTGGCGTCCGGTGACGCTATCAATTGCAATAACGCAGCTGTAAAGTGGTGGTCGCTCCTGCTGTATTGGTTGCTGCACCATTGCTACTCGTGCCTCCTGGTAGTTTCTGCTGTTTGATGGGATGGATAAATTTTTCTCAATTCGTGCGGTGCCCTAAAAGTGCCGTAGGGGCACGAGGTACAATATCTGGATTAAAACCCCCCACTTGGTTCGTCCGGATTATCCACAAAGTCGCACCATTGTTCAACAAAATCGTAGCAATTTCATCATGCGCCCGTCGAGGTAACATGGTTCGCCAAGTTGTTGCTGCCTTCAAGACAGTGGTAAGGGTGCCGTCCGCTGTCCTGGTTCCTGCTAAATTCTCAGCGTTTTCTTGCCAATCGGAACGAATAATCCCTAGGGGTGCTAATTGCTTTTCAAGCGATCGCCCTAATTTCACGAGTTGCTGAAATCGTAAGGTTTGAGCGTCGGTAGGATGACGTCGCAACCACTCTTGAATCCGAGGATTCGACGCCACCTGTTTCTCTACCTGCTTAATCGTCACAAAAAGCGCTTGGTTAGCATCTTGTACGCAAGAAGTTGAGGGTGTCACCACTGAACTACCCGTTCCATCTCCAATCCGGTAGCGTGCCATCATAATATCCAACTGGCGCATAAATTCTTTCATAGGTGACAGTTGGATGCCATCAAAATCATAATCTTGCGTCACAGCATCGAGCTTGACGATCGCATCGGATACAGGCCGATTTCCCAGCCAACCCCGCTGCAAATCTCCCATATAAGTAGACCATTTCATGGTGCCAGCAATAATCCCATCGGGATTATGGGCGTAAACTTGCCGATACTCGATGTCAAAGCGTAACTCATCCGTGAAGCGATCGCGCACGACTGTCGCAATGCCATAAGCAAAATGTCCCGTAACTACGCCCAGCGGTTCGGGTTCGGGTTTTTTACCCCCAATTCCACCGTATGTATGAAGGACAATTGCTCGATCTCCCTCGCGCCATTTCGATACCGCCTCGTTAAATTGTTGACTTTTTGGATCGAGTAAAACTATCTTGGCGGTTCCTTTTTGACCTTCAGTACCTTTCCAAAGTTCTTTTTTCAGATAGGAATTAGCAGATTTCCGATTTACCCGCACTTCATCCGGTTGCAAACGCATCAGGGCGCGGGGTTCAATTGCCTGGGTGACAAATATTCCCTCGGCATCTTTTGTCCCATAAATGTACCAGCCTGCGGAATTGAGGGGAGACTTTTCAATTCCTCGATTTGTTGACCGAGAAATTCCATTGCGGTCAGATGGCACTTGAGGAATCCGAATTGTTTCTAAAAGGCCATCAAATTGTTTTGTTTTTTTATTAAAGTGACGCACAACAAAGCGATCCGAAGGAGACGCTGCGCTAACGCTATCTGCTTTCTCTCGTTTAATAATTGTCACTAAAGCATAAATCCGACCCGTGACTTGTACGGGTTCTTGGGCAATCTTCAGCGAGGGACGTTCTTTTTGGTGATTGGTGACAACTACAGGGTTTTTGAGTTCCACGACGACATCATCTTGAGGTCGCGCCCCAGCCAAGGATTCTAAGGGATCAACATTTTGCCAGTTATTTAATCGGTCAGGATGTAAATTTCCAGTTTTTTTACTATCTTCAGTTGCTTGAATAAACTTGACATCTTGCGTTACAGCCTGGACGAATTTTTGCGCTTCTGAGTCCCGGCTCCACTCTAAATTTACAATTTTTCCTACTAAGTTCTGATGCGCGGAATCTGCATTATAAACTTCAAAGAGCACCGATTTTCTAAGCTGTCTCTGCTCTTTCGGTAGTAATATTAGGCGTCCTGTCCACACGCTGACGGGTTGATAAACACTCGATGAGATAGGATAATTAACCGGATAAGAATTTGGTTGATTTAATTGATTTTTGAGGTAAATTTCATAATTTGATATATTGTTTTTGTTAGCAGAATTTTTTAATGTATAATAAATAAAAAAGCCCGAACCCAAAAGCAAAAAATTCAGGCTAACGAAAACTCTTAAAAAGACTCGTTTAAATCGTTTAGACTTAATCAAAGATTTAATCAAAATTTAATTTAAAAATATATAAATATTGGCAGCTCTAAGCTAGATTCATCAGAAAAAAAGAAGGATGAAGTTTAAAATTCCGGCTGACAGTATGAGTAAAAAACTTTTTCTGTCACCTTCAATCTTTTTCATCCTTCATCCTTGATTTTGTTCCTTTAGAAATGAGCCTGTGGCCCTGCCCAAGAATGGGTAATCGTCTGACCAAAAATGAGGGGTTGATCCTCAATTGCGGCTACGGTTTGACCCTTCAAATCAACAGCCCATAGAGGCCACTCTTCCTCACCCAATTCGCCTGCTCGAAACAGAACTTGGTCGGGATTAGTTTGACTCCAGCCTAACAACACCGCGTTGGTGTAATCATCGCGGTCAGGAGAGAGAGTCGTAGTACGATTCTGCTGACGATCCCAAACAACGGCATAGTCAGAAGCATCGGACGTACTAAATAAACCTTCAAATTGCCGTGCTAAGACGCGATCGCCTTTCGCCGACCACGAAATGGGGATCAAGATGGCGATGATCCCCGGCATATCCGCTTCTTCGTTACTGACAAAGGGATTGTCAGCCAAAGGAGAAGACGCCGAGATCGTTCGTAAATCCCCTGTCCTCAAATTTTCTACAAACATGACGCTGGAAATGCGGCATTGGTACAACTCCGGTTGCACCTGCAACTGAATCCGGCTGTAAGCAGCATACTGACCATCAGGAGACACTAAAGAGGGGCTGCGATAGTAACGTACCCCAGTGCCGCCGTTGGCGGTAACTTCTGCATGAGTAGTCATTACCCAATTCCACGGGACGGGATGAGGGCTATCGAGGGGGTCGATTTGCACTACTGCTTGAGTCATGTCGGGAGCAGCTTCAGATAATTCCTTTCGGGCTTGCGGATATTGCATGGTAGAGGGACCTGCGATTGTAGACGCAGCCGTGCCAGCTAAGGCAAATGAGCTAGGAGCCATCAGCAGCGCAGCCGCAATAAGCGGGAGGTATGGTTGATTAGAGCACCATCCTGAGCGGAAGAGGCGAATGAACATTGATTGGGGGTGGGGTTGCTAAACGGCGTTTCTTGTGTGAGGAGCAACGCCCAAGGAACGGTGCAGCGTCCCTATATCTATATGTATATCCACAAAACCTGTCAAAAAAAACAAAAGATGTAAAAAAATTTATCATATCTCAATGAATCCGGCTTGATGGGTGAAACACCTTATCGCTCTTGTTATGATATTTTTCCACAAGACGGTCGAAAAGCGATTAAAAATTAATCTAAGGCAAGAAATTTTCTTGGGGGCAGGTTGACTGATTTCTACATACTTGCCTAGACAGTGACTGAGGGCTACCTAATAACATCACAACGGCACTCCAGGGTTATATCCCAAAAGTATTCCCAAATGTCTCTTCGCGCAAGTTAATAATGCGATCGCCCATTTTTATTGCCTCGGACAACGAAAAAAGCTTAATCGCATTATCGAGTGTTAATCTGTTGTCTGGATAAAAATAGGAAAACGGGTGACAAAACAAGAAGCACCATTTGCCGATAACACTTCTCCTCGCCAATCTACAGGCATTGGGCGGTTTTTACTGGTTTTACTCTGGCGAGTGCTGTTGCTGGGGGTGGGAGGTGGCTTGGCGTGGCTGTTCGGTCTCGTCCTCGCGGGAGTCTTTCCCGACCTGACGCCAGAGGTGCCCCTAGTTGTGAAAGTGCTACGCCGCGCCAAACTAGAGACATCCACCGCCTCCTCTACTTTTAAGCCGTCCCCTGCTGTCACCAGCGTCAGTCCGCCAGTAGAACTGAGTGCGGAACAAAGACGGCAACTGGAAGCAGAGCTGCAACAGTTACAGGCGCAATTGCAAGCACTGCGCGATCGCACGACTAAACTGGAAACCCAAGTCGGTCGCCAGAGTTCCAGCGAACCCCTCGCCGCACGTCTACAAGAAATCTCCCAGCAACTTCAAGGCGATCGCGTTCCCAATTCCAATCAAGTCACTACCGCTTCTAGGGTTTCTCTACCATCGGATGCTTTGAAAGCCACCCTACCTAGCGACTTGTTATTTAAAGACAGCGATAGCGTTCTGCTACCACAGGCACCCGTAATTTTAGACAATGTCATCGCCGATTTACGGAACTACCCAGGTGCCACAATTCAAATTGCTGCTCACACCGATGACGTTGGTGAATCTACAGACAATCAAGCGCTATCGTTTCGACGCGCCCAAGCTGCTGAGCAGTATTTATTCACTGCTTTGGAGAAAAAATATCGCATGATTGTTGTTGGTTACGGCGAAACTTTTCCCTTAGTAGAAAATAATAGCGATACCAACCGACAACGAAACCGCCGCATCGAAATTGCGATTATTAACCCTTAGTTTTTACTTTTTTGCTAATGGTTAAGGGAAAAATTGCTTTTCAATCAAGACCAATTACCAATTACCGTTCCCTAAGGAAATGAAAGTCATATTTTTTGGCACCCCACAATTTGCCGTCCCTACTTTAGAACGGTTACTCGCTAATCCAGAATTTGAAGTTTTAGGTGTGGTTACCCAGCCGGATAAACGCCGGGGACGGGGCAACCAAATGATGCCTTCTCCAGTAAAATCAGTCGCCTTGACGCATCAGCTACCTGTTTGGCAACCGCAGCGGATTAAAAAAGACGAGGAAACGCTCGCTCAGCTAAAACAGACAAATGCAGATGTTTTTGTTGTGGTGGCATACGGACAAATTTTGTCCCAACAAATTCTAGATATGCCCAAATTGGGTTGCATCAACGTACACGGCTCGATCTTACCCAAGTATCGGGGTGCTGCTCCCATCCAGTGGTGCCTCTATCATGGCGAGACCGAAACGGGGATCGCAACGATGCTGATGGATGCGGGGATGGATACGGGGGCAGTGCTGCTAAAAGCTTATACGCCGATTGGACTGTTGGATAATGCTCAAGATTTGGCGCAAAAGCTTTCCGAGATTGGGGCAGATTTATTAGTAGAAACCCTCCTGAAGCTGGAACGCCAGGAAATTGAACCAATCCCCCAAGATGAATCGCAGGCGACTTATGCGCCGCTGATTAAAAAACCGGATTATTGTCTTGATTGGTCGAAAAGCGCGATCGCATTACATAACCAAGTCAGGGGATTTTTCCCGGATTGTGTGGCAACATTTCGGGGGAATCCGCTCAAAATCAGTGCCACTGCTCCTCTAGGAGAGGCTTACTGGCAAATCGCCCCAGAATTAAAGGCGCTATCGGATTGGTCTTCCTTGTCCTCTGGTTCGGCACATCCAGGCGAGGTGGTGAGCATTGCCAAAGGATTTGGCCCAATTGTTCAAACTGGCGATGGACTGTTGCTATTGCGAGAAATACAGATGGCTGGAAAACGCCCTCAGTCTGGTTGGGACTTTGCGAATGGAACTCGCTTAACAGTGGGGGAGAGATTGGATTTTGAGGTTTGAGTTGGAGAAGACTGGCAGCGATAGCGAAGCGCTGACTTGTCAGTTCGCATCTAAATTTTGAATTCCTCGTAGTCCATCTTCGTTGATGTAGCGCTGCAACTGACCGCTGGTAATCCCGCTTCGCTCAAACTCATCAAGCTAAACTGATTGTCCCGGTCGCCGCAGCGATCGCAACCAATTCATCTCATCTTATGGAATGGGATACAACCATTTGCGAAATAGTTGTATTAAACGCGGCATGACCAGGTAGGTAAGCAAAACATGACATCTTTTTAAAGGTCAAGAGGGTGGAAAGCTTTTTTCCTCGATCTCTTGAGCGCTTTGTCACCTCTTGAGGAGTTCCCCTTTACAATTAATTCTCAAACCCTTGGGGAGTGACTTCTATGCTGGGGACTTCGGAACGAAGGGGATAGGTGTTTTCAGCGAGAGTAGTGATAGTATCGCTCTCTGCTGTTTTGAGTTCTTCTAACACCTGAATAGCCCCAGCGATTCGGAGAAGAGTTTCTCTCACACTGGTTTGTTTGGTCTCTAAGTCAGCGAGTACTTTTTGACCAGATTCAAATTCGGCTTTAAGTTGTTGCAGGCGTTGTTGGAGTTGTTCTTTCATGGATTGTTAGAGATATGAAAATACCAATTACAAGCCGAGCTTTCAATGAGAATTTTCAACTCATAGCTTCATAATAATAGCAAGTGCATAAAAGGGTGGTCTGTTTTCATGTGGTTGATCTCCACCAACTTGTTTATTCAAACCAACCGTAAATAAATCTGGCTCATGTGGAGAAGAATCCGAACTACCATGGTAAGTCCTTTCTCCAGTAACTTGTAAAAGGTACTTGAAATTTTCATTACTATGATCGTGTAATGGCATTTCATCAATTGTTAAGCGGTGAAATTCTTCTCCACCTGTAGCATTGACAGTATATTTGCTGCCAGCACCAACGATAAATCTATCTCTTAAATCTGGTGTTCCATTTTGACCATCACAAAGTGCCCAGCCATTAGGAATTTGATTAGCTTGTCCCGACCACATCATAATCATCCCTCTGACAACAGCACTCTGACTCTCAGTGTCTACAGAGTTTTTAACAGCCGTGTCTAAATATGATATGACTGCTGCAATTGTTGGGAGAGACGTTTCGTTTTCTTGATCGTTCTCCAGGATCTCATCTTTGATCCCCTTGACCGCCTTATTGTTTATTGTTAACTGCGTTGCGGTGAGCTGTGCTGCTGTGAAATTTTCGTTGCTGTCACCATTTCTCTTTGCTTTTGTGTCCGCATAGTCTACCGCTGCTTTCACGGTGGGCAATGCCTTATCCGCATTATCTTGTGTTCCTTCACTAATTTCATTAACAATGTTGTTGACCCTAATGACGGGTTCCTTGTTCTCTACATTACCAAGCTGAAGAGGACCAACTATATGTACGTCGTGAAAATATCCTTTCTTTTCAATCACCAACCCCCCGGTTATCTTTAAACTCCCATCCAGAAGGGCTTTATCTGGAGTTTCTCCGTCCCGCGATCTTAACGTCACTCCATTGTTTATTGTTAACTGCGTTGCGGTGAGCTGTGCTGCTGTGAAATTTTCGTTGCTGTCACCATTTTTCTTTGCTTTTGTGTCAGCATAGTCTACCGCTGCTTTCACGGTAGGCAATGCCTTATCCGCATTATCTTGTGTTCCTTCACTAATTTCATTAACAATGTTGTTAACCCTAATGACGGGTTTAATGTTAGGTACATTACCAAGCTGAAAAGGACCAACTATATGTACGTCGTGAAAATATCCTTTCCCTCCAATCACCAACCTCTCGGTTATCTTTAAACTCCCTTCGAGAATGGCTTCATTTGGAAATTCGACACCACGCGCTCGCAACGTCACTCCTTTCCCATCTTCCGCAGGTAAATATATTCCTGAATACTGACGGACATCCGGAGCGATTTCTGTGACATTTTTTTCCTGAATTGTCAGCTTTGCCAATGCTATAGTGTCATCAGGTGTTGATGAGGACGAACTTAACACGAAGACTGGCTTTTCTTGCACGCGCGTATTCGTGAACTTCTCATCTCCCTGTAAATCGGTTAGCTCCTCGCTATATCTAATCGAAAAAGTATAATCTCCATCTTCGATGGTATTGTTATTGTTTGCCTCTTGCACCAAGTCTACGGCTTTCTCGTCTAGAAGGATAATTTGCCTTCCTTGGGAATCGAACGCGGTTCCTGCTGAAACCTTAACGGTTAAATCTTGATGTTTACTTACAGTCAACCCCTCAGCAATACCCGAAACATTAAGCAGGCGGTTGTGGCGGCGCTGGCGGTCTATGTGGTAGTTTTGTTCTGACTTAAAGTCATCTTCTAGTAGATACTGACCAGCAAAATAGTTAGGTCTTTTGACAATTCCTTCTTCGGTTTTTTTTGGGGTTTGTGCGTCTGGCATCTTGCTTTTCCTCTCTGTTGTATCTATGTCTATTGGGCAAAAAATCAGTAGATTTTAGAGATTATTATGAGAACAGGGTTTTTAATATTTTGTTCTCACAATTGTTTTATTTCCGCCGTTGTCTTCTTTATTCTGGCAAATCCTTAATCCGGGTTCTAATTTTTCTTTTTGGGATTGAGCGCTATCATTAAAAGTAAGGTTTAATAGGATTTGTTGAGCGCTCAAATTTTCCATGATTATATACCAATCCTTGTTAGAATTGAACTCCTGTTGTGTCACTTCATAAGAGACTTTTAACCGCTCATCGCTGCCTATTTTTTGAACATTAGGGTTCGCCTGTTCTAAATTAGCTTTGATACTGAGTCTCACACGGCTTATAGATTCTTTTCTCTGCTCAACAGTAGCGGTAATCGTACCAGGTTGCTTCAATAGGATACAATAAACATTGCCCGTGAGCCGCGTCGTTCGCACTACGCCTGGTTTGCGCCATTGTTTGCGCCAGAATAAAAATAATAAAAATAATAAAAATAATAAAACCAACTGTATAAAAGGGTGGTCTGTTTTCATGTGATTGATTTCCACTAAACTGTTTTATTCCAATCAACCGTAAATAAATCTGGCTCATGTGGAGACAAATCTGAACTAGCACGGTAAGTCTTTTGTTCAGTAACTTGTAAAAAGTTTCCGAAACTTCCATTACTACGATCGCGTGATGGCATTTCATCGCTTGTTAAGCGGTGAAATCCTTCTCCACCTGTAGCATTGACAGTATATTTGCTGCCAGCACCAACGATAAATCTATCTGTTGAATCTAGTGTTCCATTTTGACCATCACAAAGTGCCCAGCCATTTGGAATTTGATTAGCTTGCCTCGACCGCATCATAATCATACATCTCTAACAACAGCACTCTGACTCTCAGTGTCTACAGAGTTTTTGACAGCCGTGTCTAAGAGGGTGTTTGAAAAGTTAGGCAAATCGTAAAAATGTTAATCCCGTTGCGCCTTGACTATTCATGCGTTCATACAGCCGATCGCTCTGCAACGTTTTAATACAGCGCCCGGTTGCGACATCCCACAGCTTAATGGTGCGATCCTCACTGCCACTCAGTAAAATTTGACCATTGCAGCTAAAGCTCACCGAAGTTACCCAACTCGTATGCTCGTGCAACACTTGCAGACAATGCCCCGTTTGCAGATTTCACAGCCGAACGGTTTGATCGCCACTGCCACTAGCCAGATGTTGAACACTGCCATCAAATGCGATCGCTTCTTTGATGATTCTTTTTTGAAAGAGAACGAAGGGGTGCTGTTATGTGACAGCACCCCTTCTTCGTGAGTCTGATATCAGTTAGCTTGTGAGCGATGATTCCTCACCCAATTTTCGCTTCCCTACTGATTGTTACGCCAGCTAGCTTCATTCATGTCTTGCCAGACATCATCGAGTAGCGAGTCTGATGGGTTCTCTTCCTTTTCAGACAATTCTGGAAATTCCAGATCGTTCGCACCGAAACCTGATTCTCCGGTGAGATCCAGATCGTTCGCACCGAAACCTGATTCTCCGGTGAGATCCAGATCGTCCGCACCGAAACCTGATTCTCCGGTGAGATCCAATTCGTCCGCACCAAAGGCTGATTCTCCAGTGAGATCCAGTTCGTCCAGGGCGAAGGCTGATTCTGGTGCTATTTCCAAATCATCCGCACCAAAGGCTGCTTCTGGTGCCATTTCCAAATCATCCGTACCAAAGGCTGATTCTGGTGCCATTTCCAAATCATCCGCACCAAAGGCTGATTCTCCAGTGAGATCCAGATCGTCCGCACCAAAGGCTGCTTCTGGTGCCATTTCCAGTTCTTCCAAAGCGGATTCTGGCACTTCTATGAGAATTAACTCTTCCTCATAGATTAACGGTGCTTCGGCTCCAACTAACACTTCCTCATCCAAGGTGGCTGGGATCGGTGCCCTTTGTGGCTCACTGTCTTCAATGGTTGATGACTGCTGCGTCTGCGGATCTTCCGGGCAAAATTCCAAGCTAAATCTGACTTTCCCCTTTTGCCAGCCGTTGGAGCCGAATTTCAGCACTTCGCAAGGAATGCCTTGGTCGCTAAACCAGCCATCCTTTTCTTCTGTCCAGCCGCCTAAACCATATTCCAACTGCGTTCTGATTGCATCTGCGAATTCACCGACTCTGAATGTGCGGTGCCCAATTAAAATTTGGGAAGACTCATCCACAGAGAGAACTTCACCTTTGGCTAGCGAGTCGAACTGATTATCCACAACCATCTCCCCCGGTTGAATTGATAGTTTAAAGAGTTATTCCTTATTGGTCATTGGTCATCAGTCATTGCTAATGGCGAATAGCGAATTGTTAAAAGCCGTTCGCAAATTGACTAAAAGATCAAAAGAACCAACCGTAGCTGTGGAGTCCTTTTCCTAGTAAATTGACCCCAAGATAGCAAATCCAGACGACAACAAAGCCTGTCGCCGCCAAAATTGCCGGTCGTCTTCCTTGCCACCCTTTGGTGATGCGGGCATGGAGATAGGCGGCAAATACCAACCAGGTAATCAGTGCCCAAGTTTCTTTGGGGTCCCAACTCCAGTAAGAACCCCAAGCTTCATTTGCCCAGACGGCACCGGCAATAATTCCAATCGTCAGGAGGGGAAATCCCAAACCGATGATGCGGTAGCTGATGTTATCTAAGGTTTCGGCAAGGCTCAGGCGCTGGGGCGAAAGGGTTAGTAATTCAGATACCCCTTCTTGGGAAGGCTGGGAGGTCACTAAATCGAGAACGGCTGTTTTGGTGCTGCCATTGCTTTCAAAAATACGCTCCACAGCAGAAGATGACTCGCTGGTTGCTCCTTGTGGCTGGGGCACGAAATCGCTGGCGCGTTGCAGACGGTAGGGGCGTGCCGGGTCATTTTTACTGCGAAATCCGCCGGTTCCGACAGAACTGCCTCGGAGTTCGACATTCTGACCGCCACTTACCACCAAGAAAGCGATCGCAAGCAGCGATCCCACCATCAGCGCGGCATAACTGAGCATCATGACGCTGACGTGCATCATCAGCCAATTGGATTTTAGTGCCGGCACTAAAGGCTCTGACGACTGCATCGTAGATGGCAACGTCAAGGCGGCAAAAGCGGCGATACCCATTGCAATGGGTGACGTGGCGACGCCTACTAAGCGGCTTTTGCTCATGTTTTCAGCAATCAGATGGATCGTGGTAATCCCCCAAGCTAGGAAGAAGAGGGATTCATAGAGATTGCTCAAAGGGAAGTAGCCTGCGTCCAGCCATCGTGCGCCCAGTAGGGCGGCAATGCAGAGGTTTGCGATCGCCATCCCTGCCGTCGATAAAGCCCACAGATAGGGGATGCCATTGAAAGCTGCTCCTATCCAGTACATCAACATCGTCGCAAACAGGACGGCGAAGGAGATATTATCTAACCCATTCTGGAGTGCAACCAGGTTCATCTTGTATTCTTTCCAGCAATTGTTATCTAAGTCGCTCACACAAGCGCCACTTTGATCCTATCGGTTCTGGTCGCTCTGAGGCTTGGTAGAATCACCCAGGTTTAGACAACTAATTGTTATTTTTTTTAACGCTGTCATCCTGCCAAGGCAATTGCCAAGGTACGCCAAGGAATTATTGAGCTTTGCGTACCTTAGCGCGAACCTTAGCGTACCTTGGGGTTGAGAACCGAAAATTTAAGGAGAAGGGCTAGGACTGGGAGAGAGACTGGCTTTTGGCGAAGGACTGGGATCTCCAACTTTCTTCATGTTGACGAAGATATCAAAGCGGCTACTGCGATCGCTACTGATGCCACCCGTGACGCCAATGGAGCGTATCGCGTTTGTAAAGATTTTTTGATTTGGATCGACTTGCGAGAGCGACAGATTCCCGGCGTTAATGGTACGGTCAACATCAATAAAAAATAGACCGTTCTTGTCATTGAGCTGCTGAGGAATCGCTTGTTTGAATAACTCGCTGTCCGCCAAAGTCGCTTGGGGTTTGGGGACGAGGGTACTAGCAACAGGTGCCCCTAATGTCAGGAAAGCAACATTACCATCTAACCAGCCGTGAGTGGCGGCTAAGCCACCGAGTTGCGATGTCCAATTGATGATGGGTTGACCGTTGAGCGTCGTTTCTTGTACCTGAAACTTATATTGCTGTGCCATCACCTCATCCAGCTGCTTGAGAGATTTTTCAGCTCTAGGGCGATCGCTTGTTTGCACCAGGAACGCCACGCCAGCACCTAAAATCGAGGGAGTTCCTGGAGGTGTGGGAATTAAAGCTAGAGAAAACTCGCCTTTCATCCAAGGCAGCAAATCTTGCTCTAAATCTTGACCCAATTTAGACCGAATCTCGGCCTTCATCTGTTCTGGGCTAACCCGGATCAGCGGATTCGCTTGGGCACCCTGGACGTAATCTTGCCACAACTGCTGCAAATTGCCACCAGTGGTCACAATCAAAGTATTGCCGGGGAGACGCCGATGCATACTTTTGGCGTTGTTTTCCACCACATACTTTGTCTCGCTATTCGGCTTCAGCCAAGACACTCCTTTAAACAGAAGTCCCTCTGGTTCCAGTGTCACCGTCGCGCCGACTCCCTGCCTTTGTTGAACCGAGGCAAGATTTTGGGGAGAAAGCGATCGCGCCGAATAGGTGGCTGCCATTGCTGTTGCCACGGGCACATTAAAATACACTTTGGCAAACGGCGCACCCGCTTTAATCTTTCCCAAAGCCTCTGTGTAGCCTGGAGTATCCGCTAGGGAGGCCCCGCCTTTATAAGCGTCAATGACGCGCTCCGTCCCTTTCGGATCGGTGCTAACAATTAAGGAACGCTCTAGCAGCGTCGTTGAGAATTTCTGGGCGGGACTGCCTTGGGTTTCTCGAATCTTGATGCCTTTGTAAATGCGTTCAACAAACTTGCTAGAGGTCGGGTTTCTATATTTTTCTAGCGCTTGCTTTGCTTGCAGAGGATTTTCAATCGGCAATACCATCACCACCGATTGTTGACCAACCGGGACAGCATTGGGATTCTGGGGTAACTGCTGTGACAAAAAAGCGATCGTGACTTCTTTACCCACCCAAGGCTTGATATCTTGCTGGTAGTTGTAGCCGTTAGCAGTGAGGAGATTTTTTTCCAGTTCGGCGAGTTGTTTGCCAAATGCGGCTTGGCTAGCGGGAGTGCCATATTGCCGCAGTTGCTGCCATTGCTTTTCATCAGTCGAGACTGACACGGCGAGCAAGGTATCCTGGGGAACCATCTCGGCACCCACCGGGACATCAGCCTGAAATAGATTCCGCTGCATCAGCAGCCAGTAAGTTACTGCGCCGCCAGCAATCAGCAACACGGCAGCTGCCACAGTCAGAAGGGAACGTTGATTTTTCTGAGGCATAAACCAAGTCAAGAGTCGTAGGAGCTTTCGCATTCGGGCGAGCTATCTTGAGCAACAACCGACTGATTCGGATGCCAATGCTGTGCAACGCTGACGCCCGGATCTGAGTCGAGCCAAATATTAACTGCCCGCTCAGGAGAGAACAGCAACCGTGTCCCTCTTTAGCACTCTGTAGAGTGTATCCCGTTGTTGGTAAGGACGCCCTAATGAACGAATCGCTTCCTGCAAAGTTTCCACTTCCATGCAGGTGCCACCCACTGCCCCAGCCATTGTTGTAATATGCTCCTCCATTAAGGTGCCGCCGATGTCATTGCAGCCCCATTTCAGGGCTTCCACCGCACCTGCGAGACCGAGTTTCACCCAGCTGGGTTGATGGTTGGGAATCCAATTTCCTAAGAAAATTCGCGCCACAGCAGTCAGCAACAGGGCGTCTTCTAAAATTGGTTGATCTCTCCCCACCCGACGACGCAGGGGTTTGGGGGCTTCTTGACCGACGAAAGGTAATAGGATGAATTCGCTAATCCGGGCAGGATATCCTTGGGTAACAGCAGTTTGTTGGAGCGATCGCAACTTGTCTAAATGCTGCATCTGCTGTTCTGGGGTCTCAATATGACCGGAAAGCATGGTGCTAGTGGTTGGCATTCCCAACTTGTGTGCTGTTCCCACAATTTCCAGCCAAGTTGCGGTATCCAGCTTTTCCGGACAAAGGACGCGCCGCACTTCATCGTTCAAAACTTCCGCCGCAGTTCCCGGCATTGAGCCAACACCGGCATCTCGCAGCGCCGCAATCACCGACTCGTAGCTAAGACCATCTTCCCTGGCAATAAATTGCACTTCCTGGGGGGAGAAGGCGTGCAGGTGCAGTTGGGGAAATTCCTCTTTGATTGTCTTCACCAGTTGCAGGTAATAAGGCAAAGAAGCACCATTAATTTTTGCCCCAAGATGGAGTCCCCCCTGCATACAAATCTCAGTTGCCCCCCGCCGGACTCCATCAGCCGCTTTTTCCAAAATTTGGGGACTCTCTAACCAAAATGCGCCTTCTTCGTCTTCATCCCGGCGAAAGGCGCAGAAACTACAGTGCTGTTCGCAGATATTGGTGAAGTTAATATTGCGATTGATTACGTAGGTGACAGTCTCACCCGCTTGCCTGAGTCGCAGCTTATCAGCTGTTTCCCGAATCGCTGACTGGACATCTGGATCGGTTTGCTTTAATAGTACAACTCCCTCTTCTTGTGACAAATCGCCACCTGCCAGGGCACCCTCAAGAATGGCATCAACAGTTTTAGTCGTCACAGCACTTCCCGGTAAAGTAGGTCACTCTTCTCAATTTTGGCAGTAAATGTTTTTTCTGGGAGTTCGCTAGTAGCGCCAGCAGTCAGTTTCACGGGTTCATCGGGTAGCGAAATTCGCTCTAAACTCAAAATTGTGCCTAATTTTTCACCAAGCCTCTAGGTTGTTTTCTAGAATGAGCAATTTTAGGGAAATACCGAGCAATTTAATGGTATGAAATAGAAATTATTTATAATCGGACACCCATAAGCGCAGTAGCAAATCGGCTGGAGAAAGAGTTAGCTATTGTGTCAGGAAATTGCTTACAAGCATTGAATCAAAATTTATCTCTCTATGCATCCGGAGGGCAGTTTAGTTAAATTATAGGTTTGTTAGGAAGACTATCGATGAAAACTGTTTCTAAATTTACAGATTCTACTTAGTTTTATTAGTCGCGACCATAGTGGCTCAGCCTTTATTTCATTTCTGTATAGTTTAGACCTCACTTCACCTAATCTTTACAACTTCAGGTGAAAAATAGCCATTATTTGAAGATTTAGTAAAGATAGCCTATTCTTTGTCGTAGAATTTCAGTCTAATTGCGTAAAATATAGCGAACCTATTTTGGGGATTGCCCAACCTTACGTAAGTAGCCAATTTTTACAATACCCAAGTAAAGGGATAGTTGGTAAAAATTATGGAAGGAATCTTTACCCAAACGAGAGCCGGTTGTGAATCTTGTATTTAATATTAATGCTTGTAAATTGAGGGAATAAAAAAATGAGAAATTATATGTCAAAAACGTGGAGAGATGTTACATCCAATCCTAGCGATTCTGATAGTAAGGCTAAAATCAACCAATATAGATTTCCCTTACTCATTATTCTAGCGGGCGTTTTATTTTCAGTGTTTTTGCAATCGCAACTCCCAAATGATGTCTTTTTTAGTGGAGATGCTGGGCTTAAAGCTTTGTTAGCGAAACAATTTAGCAGCGGGCAGTTTCGCTTTGACCTGAACTTACCTGTAGAAGACTGGGTTCGGAATCTTTGGCAAAGTGGATTATACCCGTTTCAAGAACCGTTTGTCTATAACAGATTTGGGCAGTACTTCATCACCTTTCCGTTTACTTTTCCCCTTGTTACCGCACCTTTCCAAGCGCTTTTCGGCTATAGAGGATTATACGTCGTTCCCTTGATTGCAACTTGGGCTGTATGGGTAAGTTTTTATTTTGCTTGCAGACGGTTGAAATTAAACGCTTTTAGCACAGCGATCGCGCTTGCAATCCTAATTTTTGCTTCCCCTTTATCTATCTATAGCGCGATGTATTGGGAACATAGCCTCGCTGTAGCGCTTTGCTTTCACGGAATGGCAACTTTATTAATACCGGGGACAGAAGGGTTGTCTAAAAAGGATGCTGTATTAAGTGGGGTATTTATTGGCTTATCTGTTTGGTTTAGAGAAGAAATTCTAGGCATTGTCGCATTTTTGGCTGTCCTGGTTTATGCTGCATCTTTTTTAAAATTAAAAAAAGTTCAGTTTTTAGCGAGAAGAAAGGAACTCTTTGTTGTCAGCACATTTTTAACGATTGCCATCTTCTTTGTGCTGAATACATTGATTTATAAGCATCCTCTAGGAATGCATTCCGTTCAGATAGTAGAGAAATTCTCCCTAAGCGATAGATTATTAGTGGCGGTGGCAAATTTTAATCAAATGAGTTCTGGCTTGTTTGAGTATTTTCCCCTAACCTTATTTGCAATTTTATATTTAGGAGTGAGTTTATTTAGCCGACAAAAGCTAAAACTAAGCTTGGGAATGACGGTTATCTATGCAACCTGTTTCTTA
This sequence comes from Trichocoleus sp. ST-U2, assembly GCF_039961875.1. Lineage (NCBI taxonomy): Bacteria > Bacillati > Cyanobacteriota > Cyanophyceae > Leptolyngbyales > Trichocoleusaceae > Trichocoleus > Trichocoleus sp. ST-U2. The sequence continues at coordinate 19,775 of NZ_JAMPJY010000045.1, forward strand.
TTTACTGTGGCGGTTGCGGTAATGGTTCCGGCTGGTGCAGGAGGCAAGCAATGGGGACCTCGGTTTTTGCTGGTTTTGGTACCGCTAATTTGCTTGGTCGCAATCAAAGAGTTTGAATTTGTCCGGAGGTTGGCCAAAGGAAGTATTAAAAAGATAGGTACGGTTATTTTCTTGGTGCTTTTTATCATTGGGGTTTATAAAAACACCTACTCCGGCACAGCTTATCTCAGTAAAAATTATCAAGGCATTTCCCCAGCTATTCAGTTCTTGCGATCGCAACCAGAAACAGTAGTCGCGATGTCCAACCAATATGTTGCCCAAGTTCTCCAAGCACCCCTACTTGAAAAAGTATTTTTCCTGACGAAAGAACCTCAGGATTTACAAACTTTGGGCGAGGCGTTACTTGAGCAGAAACAAGAGAAGTTTATTTATGTCTGCTATTACACTCGTTCCTGCCAAATCTCTGAGAAAAAGCCTGAAGAGGTAAAGCTGCCTTTAAAAAACCAGCAGTTTACGATGGAATTCTTACCTTTAGGAAAATATGGGAATTATCCTATATTCCAGGCATCGATTGGGCAGCGATCGCCCGCAGCGCCAGCGTCATCCTCTTCTGCGGTTCCTGCCTTCAGCAATCGAAGATAAATTGTTAAGCTGTTTGCCCGTAGCGCCAGCCTCATCCTCTTCTGCGGTTCCTGCTTCATCCCTTTAGAGGGAGGAAGCTAGAAACTATCGAGTGCGTTAGAGGTTGGAATTCTCGCGATCGCACGCAATTTTGAGGAAAGTGGGCGATCGCTTTCCCAAGTTTGAGGCTGGCTGAATACCTTTATCGTATCGATCAGCACTTTGCCTCAGGCTGAACGTGAGGGGTTATCAGGAAACCCAGCACCACTTGCACAGCACAAGCTAAAGCTACCAAACTAACGACTGTAATCGGTGACAAAGCCGCACCCGCGATCGCAATCACTAGAATAAAAGCCGCAGAACCCAAACGATAGGCGGCTAAAATCTTACGATGTCGCTTTGTCCCTAAAGTACAGGTAATCAGGTGAATCACCGCCAAGGCTATCAAACACATCGTCACAGCGCCGCAGATCAGCCATCGTTCGTTACTGGGTAACGCTCCTGCCGTTTTGCTGGACACGACAATATGTTCCACACCTACACCAGCAGCAGCAATGCCAATGGCGAGGGGTAAATGGGAATAGAGCCAGATTAAACCAAAGTTCAGGTTGCCAGTTCCCATCCTCCGCAGGGGTGAGCCATCCACGCTGTCAAAGTAGATCCACCACAGGCTAAAAGCAACTATCATCCCTAGCACAGCCACAGTGGCAGATGCAATACCCCATTGCAGCTGAGAAACGCCTTTGACTACGCCAATCACCGCCTCACCCAACACGATAATCGTAAATAAGCCTAAACGTTCTGGGATGTGTGAAAAGCTCGGCGGCACCTTGGCAGCCAACTGTCTGGCGGTGAGAGGTGTGCCAAAGTCAATCAGAAATCCCAATCCCCAAAGCCAAAACCGCCAAGGAATTGGGACAAAAATTGAGATTAGCCAGATGGCGGCGGCGATGCTAAAGCCTATCACGTACCAAGTTGTCAACTTCCGCGCTGCCACGACAAAGTATCCAGCACTTAGATACTGGAAAATTAAAATACATCGAACAGTTACGTAGGAAAGGGCAAAGCCGTCGGAAGTTTTTCCTAAGCCGTAATGCACGTTTACTGCCAGCACTGCGATCGCAATCATTTGCAGTAATGTCAGTAGTCGGTGTCCTAAGTCGTCAGTATCGAACCGACTTGCGTAAAAAGTCGCCCCAACCCAAGACCACCAAATCGGCACAAATAACAACATGTAGCCGAAAAAACCCGGTAGCGAAACGTGTTCGTTAAGAGTATGCGCGACTTCCGCGATCGCTGCCACAAATACCAAGTCATAAAAGAGTTCTAACCAAGTCGCGCGGCGTTCTTTTTCGTTCTCTTCAGGCGTCCGCAGGCGGGGAGGTTGCCACAAAGTTTTAATCATCTTGCACTCTCTAATTTCCGAGAGGATTATGCAGATAATATCCCATAGAAAATCGAATCTTTCTGTAGCGATCGCCCGCAATGCCAACTTCCTTATGTTCTGCGGTTCCTTCTTCATCCTTCTAAACAGAGGAAAATAGAAACTATCTGGTGTGTTAGATGTTGGAATCTTAGCGATCGCAAGCAGTGGGTAAAATGAGCGATCGCCTTACTGTATAGCAGTTATCCAACACCGCGATCGCTCCAATGCCACAGTATTCTTTCCTACGCTTTAAAAGTCAATACAGGTTTCATCTTTGCCACTACGCTAACCATTTTTTCCTCAACTTGGGCATCAATTACAGGCACAATTGGCTTATACGCTGCGGGTGCTTCTTCGATTCTGCGTTCTTCGCGCAAAGTGATGCAGTCTACTCCCGTTAAGCCCAAAGTTGCTTCAGTTTGGTCTGCACCTTGGCGGGTGAGATCGAAACGCGACCTCATTCTTCCTGCACCATGAGAAGCAGAACTTAAAAATTTCGGGTTCCCTTTGCCAATCAGCAAGTAAGATGCAGCACCCATCGAACCGGGAATAATCACAGGTTGTCCGGGATGGGCGGGACAAGCACCTTTGCGAGTCACCCATCCAGCACCTTCTTTGAGGGTAATATTATGTGGCAAGTCGTAGACGAGGGGAGCCTCGACATTACCGTAAACTTCCCGCAGGCGCAGGCGCAACAGTTCCGCCAACAGCAACCGATTAATAAAGGCGTAATTAGCAGCAGTCGCCTCAGCTTGTAAGTAACTGGTTACAAGTTCGGGATTTGCTGCAACTGAGAGGGGAAAAAGACCAGATTCAGGGTATCTTACACCTTTAGCCCATGCAGATTTAGCGCGATCGCGCCACATTCCCCCAATATACTTCCCCACGTTGCGCGAACCTGAGTGAATCATAAACGCCAGTTGTCCTTCTCGGACACCCCAGGCGTAAGCTGTCGCTTTGTCTTCTACCCGTTCCACCACCTGAATTTCAACAAAATGGTTCCCGCCGCCGATGGTAGCTAGTCCACCATCCCGCACTAACCCGTCTTCTGGAATCAGTTCTAGGGGTGCAAACTTGACATTGCCGTTCATGGAACCGCCTAAGTAGACGCGATCGCATTCCGCCGCCAATTGGTCTAAGTCAGACTTGACAATACTACCCGTAGGGGAGTCCAGCATTGCATCCAACCAGCCGGGAATCCCATACTGGAACAAGGCGCGAGCAGTTTTGGCTGTCATGGTGACATCGCGAGTTCCGAAGAAATAATCGCCTTTCATCAATTCCACGAAGCGATCGCGCTTTGCCAAAAATTCCTCAAGCGATAAGTCTACAACGTGCGATCTCATCCCGCAGTTGATATCCGAACCGACAGCAGCAGGGATCAGCATCCCTTTAGTTTCCAAAATTGAGCCAATCGCAACCCCAGCATCACCAGGATGAAAGTCAGGCGTAGCACAGCACTTGCAAACATGACCCCCGCTAGGATGCCGCACATTGGCTAGATTTGCTAGTTGCTTAAGCGCCTTAGCTTCTACGGGGAAATCTTCGGGAAGCAGGACTTCTGCTGCTGGTGCGTCGAGAGAATTATTTAGCCGAACCGAGTAAGTTCTATTTTTGTAGCTTACGTCAAGCCCCTCACGGGTCAAAGCCCGGAGGAGTCTATTCAGATTTTTTGGCTGCATGAATAAGTTCCTTTACGGGTCACAGTGTGACCCCAATTTTGTGAAGAGTTTAGGAGACTTCGGTTCAGCAGCCGCAGTCTGGATTGCAAAGAAGTTGAAGGCAACATCCTTACCGTAATCCCAAACTTCCATAAAAATCGTAATTTGTCAAGATGCAGATAACTCTTTTTCGCGAACAGACATTTTTTCGTCAATAATAACCGTGTTAAAAAGTCGCGCGATCGCCACCGGATACTACTACTCTTAAGGGAGTAAAACCCGCTCCAGTTCTAGGTCTCAGGTCTTTTGGTAGGCGTTTAAAATAGAAGTAAGGGACAAAATAAACATTCTTCTAAATGAAACTACAATCATCGGTTTTAGTCCATCTAGGATTCGGAAAATACGTGCGCTCCGACCAGGTGACAGCAATTATCCCCATTGAGGAAGAGCGGGGACCGGGGCGGCGAACCTTCGTTCATCTACAGGGAGAAGCTGACCCCATCGTTGCCTCGCGGGCTGAAGATACCATCGTTCGTGACCTGGTCCAAGAACCGCGTGAAGTCACCCAAGCGCGTCAACAGCAAGAAATTCTCCAAGATTTGTTGGTAGATTTGGGCAACGTTAACTCAACTGTGCGTCGGATTAGCCGTGATGAAGGCGGTCTGGATCTGGAACTGTTGGAACGACGCATCCGCCAAGTTTTAGAGAATTAAGGTCATCGGGAAGGGGCGATCGCGATCGCCCCTGACTTCAGCTCCAAATTGATCAATACGCAGAATCTGACAGTATGCACGCGATCGCAAACAACATTTCATCTCCAGAAGCGCCATCCACTCGTTTGTGGATGCCGGAGCGAGTTTTATTCACACCCGCTGCTTTAGAAGAGCCTTACGGTCAGCAGATACTTTCTCGCGTCCAGTCGCTCAATTTACCCATCGAAGAGTTGGCGCGAAACCGCCTGACTGGTTTACGTGGCGAGAGCGAGCGCGATACCTACAACATCGCCAAGCGTACCCTCGCCGTCGTTACTGCACCGCCTAGTTCCTTCAAACTCAGCCCCATCCCTCCATCGGCTGACTGGCAATTTCACATCGCGGAAGGCTGTCCAGCACACTGTCAATACTGTTATTTAGCTGGTAGTTTATCAGGGCCACCCGTGATTCGCGTCTTTGCGAACTTGCCGCAAATATTGGAGAATCTAGCAGCTTACGAAGGAAGCGACGCCACAAGTTTTGAGGTTAGCTGCTACACCGATCCCTTGGGCATTGAACATTTAACTGGCAGCCTTGCAGAATGTATCCGCTACTTTGGCACGCGGACGAACGGACATCTGCGTTGGGTTTCCAAGTTCGATGCGGTGGATGAATTACTCGACTTGCCGCACAATGGTCACACCCGTTGTCGAATCAGTGTGAATGCCGATCCGGTGTCTCGGCGGTTTGAAGGCGGTACAGCCTCAGTCGCTTCCCGGCTGCAAGCTTTGCGGCGGTTGGCTTTACCTCAATCTTCTGGTGGTGGCGGGTATCCAGTGGGTTTAGTGATTGCGCCGATTATGCCGATAGAGGATTGGGAGACACACTACACTCGTTTGCTTGACTCGATTAGCGAAGCACTCGATTTTGATTGTGACCTGACTTTCGAGTTGATTTCCCACCGCTTCACCCCTGGCTCAAAAGAGGTTTTGCAAACTTGGTATCCCCAATCAAAGCTGGACATGGATGAAGAAACACGCACTGTTAAGCGTAACAAGTTTGGCGGCACCAAGTATGTTTATGACACTGACACGATGAAGACCCTACGGCGCTTTTGTGAAGGTGAGATTACTAAGCGCTTTCCCCAAGGTCGCATTCTCTACTGGACTTAAGATTTGGCGCTAAATCTAATCTTATGAGCTGACCAAAATTACAGGTCAGCTTTTTTATACTTTGAGCGAGTTTGCAAAGGGGGAGAATGCGATCGCTCTGGAGAGCTTATCCAGATAATTCCTGTTTTTCGGCATCTACACCCTTTGCTTAGCCAATACTACGCGATCGCGCTGACTCACTTATATTTGGAACAAAAGAAGCGATCGCTCTACCTTTCCATACCTTGACATTTCTGTAGTATATATGTAGCATAAATATTGCCGCACAAGTGGCAAACGTCTTTTCATGGCTCTGGTAAGGCAGAGTATTTGTCCTATGATTCCCCGAACGCGCATCCGTAATATTGGAATTTCTGCTCACATCGACTCTGGTAAAACAACCCTCAGCGAGCGGATTCTGTACTACACGGGCAAAATTTACAAGATTGGCGAAGTTCGGGGAGGTAGCGATCGCGCGACATTGGACTACATGGAGTTAGAGCAACAAAAAGGCATTACCATCACTTCAGCAGCGACAACTTGCATATGGAATGATACGCAGATTAACCTGATCGATACTCCTGGACACGTGGACTTCACGATTGAAGTTGAACGTGCATTGCGGGTTCTTGATGGTGCGATTATGGTGCTGTGCGCGGTTGCTGGTGTGCAATCGCAATCTATCACAGTAGATAGGCAGATGAAGCGCTATCGCGTACCGCGTATTGCCTTCATTAATAAGATGGATCGGACAGGTGCAAATCCTTTCCGAGTCGTGCGATCGCTACGAGAAAAACTGGGTTTGAACCCGGTACTGCTTCAGTATCCTATTGGCAGCGAGGATAAGTTTGAAGGCGTCATTGATTTGATTGAAATGACGGCAAACTATTTTGCCGGAGAAAAAGGCGAAATTCGCGTCATTGAGTCAATTCCCGAACACTTACGCGAGGAGGTAAAAGAAGCACGAGAAAAGATGCTCGCTCAACTCTCTATGTTCTCCGAATCGATGATGGAGATGCTACTAGAGGGCGAAGAAATTCCCAAAGAAATGATTTGGGAAACCCTTCGTCGGGCAACTTTAAGCTTGCAATTAACGCCAGTTTTGATGGGTTCCGCCTTCAAAAATAAGGGGGTTCAGAACTTATTAGATGCTGTTGCTCTTTACTTGCCGTCACCAGTGGATAGGGAAGTGGTGAAAGCGATCGCAATCGCGACCAATGAGCCGATTCATGTCTATCCAGATACGGAAGCCGCACTGGTTGCCTTGGCTTTCAAAATCGCCAAAGATGAGTACGGACAACTGACTTATACCCGCATCTATTCTGGGACGCTGCGCGAGGGACAGCGCATCTACAACACTCGCACCAGCCAACGAGTGCTAGTGAGCCAAATTGTGCGGATGCACGCGAACAAACGCGAGGAGGTCGAAACTGCTGCCGCAGGGGATATTGTAGCTCTGCTGGGTGTAGACTGCGCTTCTGGCGATACGTTCTGCTCGGAAGGAACGAACCTCTCTTTGGAGGGAATATTTGTGCCAGAACCCGTAATGACGCTAGCGATCGCACCCAAGAAACGGGAAGATGCCGCTCAAATGTCGAAAGCGCTCAATCGCTTTACACGGGAAGATCCTACCTTCCGCGTCAGCATCGATCCGGAGTCCAAGGAAACCCTGATTTCGGGGATGGGCGAACTGCATCTAGAAATCTACATCGAACGCATGAAGCGGGAATACAACGCCGAAGTTAACGTCGGTGCGCCCGCCGTAGCTTACCGCGAAACCGTTACCCAGTCGGCAACCTTCGACTACAGGCTCAAGAAGCAAGGCGGTGGCCCCGGTCAATATGCTCATGTTATCGGTCGGATTGAACCTTGCGAACAACCGTTTGCGTTCGAGAATCGGGTGGTTGGTGGTGCAATTCCCAAAGAATTCATTCCCGCTTGCGAGAAAGGTTTCCGCGAAGCGATCGCTAGCGGACATCTCATCGGTTATCCGATTGTTGGTGTCAAAGCGATAGTAGAAGCGGGTTCTTACCACGCAATTGACTCTTCGGAAATGGCGTTCCGAACTGCGGCGAGTCTTGCACTCAAGCAAGCTTTTGCCAAAGCAGCGCCAGTCATCCTCGAACCGATTATGCTCGTGGAAGTGGAGACACCTAACGAGTTTGTCGGGCGAGTGCAGGGCGATCTCTCGTCTCGTCGCGGCTTACTACTGGGTTCAGAGACGATGGAAAATTACGCTGTCATCCGTGCCGAAGTGCCGTTCGTGGAAATGTTCGGTTATTCTGCACAATTGCGATCGCTTTCTTCCGGTCAAGCTAACTTCTCAATGGAGTTTGCCTCCAACAAGCCGGTACCCGCTAACCTGCAACAGCAGCTGATGGAAAACGCTGCCCATCTGCGCGGCTAAAGCCTACATCTGAAAATAGCACTAAGGAGTGTTCGCGTAGCGGCACTCTCTTCGCAGACTGAGGACTAAATTTTAGTTCTCAGTCTTTTCTTTGCACTCATAAAATGGAGTAACACACTCAAGGAGTGCCTGATGAGCCAAACCACTACCGATCGAGTCCGTTGGACAGTTGCCGATCTGGAGTTGTTGCCAGATAACGGGAATCGCTATGAGATTGTGGATGGAGAATTATTTGTGACACGCGCACCACACTGGGGTCATCAAAGAGTATGTAGCAACATTTGTACAGAGTTGAATTTTTGGTCGCGATAGACTGGTTTAGGAGAATCTGCAAGTGGTGCTGGCATCATTTTTACGGATGCTGATAACGTGATTCCTGACGTAGTTTGGGCAAGCAAGGAACGATTAGCTGCTGTGTTAGATGATGCAGGGCATTTAACCGCAGCACCAGAGTTGGTGGTTGAGGTGCTATCTCCAGGCGAGGAGAATGAACGCAGAGATAGACAGGTGAAACTAAAACTCTACGCATCGCAGGGAGCCAGAGAATACTGGATAGTTGATTGGCGTTTGCAGCAAATTCAGATTTATCGACGAGAGGGGGCAACATTGGTGCTAGTAGCGACATTGTTTGCCAGCGATGAACTCACCTCACCCTTGCTTCCCGGTTTTACTTGTCCTGTAGCGCGGTTGTTTAGTTAAAAGTTAGCGGAAATTAGCGATCGCAATTTGCTTTGAATTCCAAACCTAAGCTGAATCTAGTGGCACCATTAATAAAGAATATCATTGTGCAGAAACAGTTATCGGCAGCGAGCGTCGTACCTAAAAATTTTTCTAAAAACCACCGCAATTGCCAATTTCAAAAGATGCTTCACTGCTACGGTTACTGCTACCAGGAGAAGGCACATCGTGAGGATTGCTCTTTGCCTTTTTGCTTTTATTTTTAATATCAGGCAAACTTAGTTTAAGTAACTTCATAGAAATGCTTATTTTTTAAAACACTATTGACAAATTAATTGATATATGTAGAAAATGCCTGCGGGCGTCTGTCGCCAGTGCTTGACGGGAAGCGAATCAGGATTAGGGGAAATCTCAAAGTGAACATTCTGCTAGTGGAAGATGATGAGCGTTTGGCACAAGCTCTCACCAAAACCCTCAGCGATCGCAATTATATAATTGACCGGGCAGCCGATGGGCAAGCAGGCTGGCAATTCGCACGGGCTGGTACTTATGACTTAATTTTGCTAGATGTGATGCTCCCCACACTGGATGGCATCAGTCTTTGTCAGCGGCTACGTTCTTTAGGGCGGTTGATGCCGATTCTTTTATACGCTGCCCATGAAATTGATGGCGATAAAGTCATTGCGCTGGATGCTGGTGCGGATGATTATGTCCTCAAACCCTTTGACTTAGAAGAAGTAGCGGCTCGTGTCCGCACTCTCCTGTGTCATTGCTGTTTATTAAAGCCGCCAATTCTGAAGAATGGCAGCCTAGGTCTTGACCCGCCTACCTTAGAGGGACGCTATGAAGGGAAAAACTTGCATCTTACCCCCAAACAGTATGCGCTACTAGAACTGTTTGTGCGCTGTCCGAATCAAGTCTTTAGCCGCAGCGAGCTTCTGGAACACCTGTGGTCGTTTGAGCAACCACCCGCTGAAGAAACCGTCCGATCTCACATTAAAGGGTTGCGGCAAAAACTGAGAGCCGCGGGCGCTCCCACCGATCTGATTGAGACGGTTTATGGGCTAGGATATCGCCTCAAGCCAGCTCAATCTCATCCTCCAACACAAGCGGTATCCTCCGCCCTACACCAGCCGCCAACTCCCGCTCAAACGCAGGCGGCAGTGATGAAAGTTTGGGAGCGCTTGCAAGGAGAGATTATCTCTCGGATAGATGTTGTTGAGGAGGCAACGACTGCCTTATTGAGAGACGAACTGGGGTTGGAACAGCGCCACCGAGCAGTTTGGGCAGCTCACAAGCTAGCGGGTTCTTTAGGGATGTTTGGCTTTCCGTGGGGTTCTCAACTAGCTCGTCAGATTGAACATAGCTTTCAACCAGAGACGCCATTGGATCGGGACATAGCGCAACACTTGTGCGAATTAGTTGCGGATCTCCGATGCGAACTGCGGCAGCCTCCAGCAATCGGGCGCAAAATTCGCTCGGTGTCGGTGGATGTAGAAATGCAAGATAGATTGTCTCAGATTAAATCTGGTTGATTGAGCCTAACGGAGTTCTTGGCTCATTCCAATCCGGCTTGCTAACCCAGATTAAAATCTCCGATAAGTCAAAATAATTTTCAGATGCGTTGCGTCCGTTGTTTCCTAAAATTCTTGCTGGCTTTTTTACCGCTCACCTTACCCGTCAAAGCTCAACAAATGGAAGTAACTGATAGCGATCGCCTGATTATCCGTTCTGTGATTTCTAACCAACTGGAAGCATTTCAGAAAGACGATGCTGAAGGAGCTTTCTCCTTTGCTAGCTCTGAAATTCAAGCTCAATTCGGGACGCCAGACAACTTTTTAAGGATGGTGAAGGCTGCTTATCAACCAGTTCATCGTCCTCGTTCCGTGATGTTTGAGAACATGACCACAATTGAAGGATTCCCAGCTCAGCAAGTGCTTCTACTCGATCGAGAGGGAAATTTGATCAGGGCACTTTATCTGATGAAAAAGCAATCTCAGGGTAAATGGAAAATTACTGGGTGTTATTTAGTGCCAGTAAAAGGGGAAACGGTTTGAATAGAAAATTGGTAAGAAGAGTTTTGAGTTTTGATGTGAGAAGATAGTGTTTAAGATGAAATCAAAAAAAGATAAATTTATACTTATAAATCTATGAGTTCGTCTATTTCCTCCCAAACACCTCGCCCCCCACTGCTACCGACACAAGCTTTGGCGGCAAAATCATTTCACTGGATCAACATTATTAGCTTGCTTTTAATGATTACCAGCGGACTACAGATTTACAACGCCAATCCGGTTTTTGGTGGACGCGGTGGTTGGCATTTTCCACCCTTGTTTTTGCTAGGCGGCTGGCTTGCTGGAGGTAGACATTGGCATTTTGCTGCCATGTGGCTATTTGCTCTAAATTTAGTTTGGTACGGGATTTATATTTTGATAACTCGGCGCTGGAAGCATCGATTTGTAGGTGAGAAGGATGTGAAGGCACTGCAATTGAGCCACAACCCCAAGCGCATTGCTTATGCTTGGCATCGAATTGCTTACACCGCGATTATTCCGATTTTACTGCTAGCTTTGCTAAGCGGACTGGGAATGTATAAACCAGCTCAATTTCACTGGATTGTTGATTTATTTGGCGATTGGCAAGCATTGCGAATTGTTCACTTTATGAGTGTGCCAACTGTCATACTCTTTGCAATGGTTCACTCTTGGCTAGCTCTTAAAGTAGGAGGTTCTCGGTTAATTGATTCTATGTTCTGGTAACGGTATTTTATAATAAGCTGTAGGTTGGATTACAATAATCCTAAAGCTCATTATCAATCTAGTTTTCTTCTTCAAAATGAGTTTACTGAATTGCTTACAGTAACTCTTAAAGGAGGAGGTTGCTATTTAAGTTATTGAATATTTTAGTAGAGATATTTTATGAACTTGATTCAAGTTCCCCGTCGCAGATTTCTGCAATTATCAGGACTTTCTAGTATTAGCTTACTTCTGGGGGGTTGTGCGTTCAGCGTGTTTGAGGGGATTGCAGGTAAAGCTTTTGAACCCCTCAACCAAAGTGTTGAAGAGTTACTGCTAAATCCGCAAAAACCTGTACCTGAATTTCATGCTAGCCAGATTGAGCCAGATGCTTTAATTATTAATACATTTGACTTTACGCCACAAATAGACCCTGTTGTGTTTCGCCTAAATGTAAATGGCGAGGTTAATAATCCTTTGAGTCTTAGTATGGCGGAGCTTCAGCAAATGCCTTTATCCTCAATGACAATTCGCCATGTCTGCGTCGAAGGTTGGGCGGCAATTGTGCAGTGGGGGGGAATCCAACTGCGGGAAATTGTATCTCTGGCGCAACCAAAAGCGAATGTCCGCTATGCTTACTTTAAGTCGGCGGATGGTTATTACGAAAGTTGGGATATTGCTTCTGCGTTGCATCCCCAAACTCTCATGGCGTACCAAAAAAATGGTCAACCTTTGTCGGTTGAGAATGGTGCCCCTCTACGTCTAGCTTCCCCGATTAAACTCGGCTACAAGCAAAGCAAATGGGTGACAAGCATTACGCTAGTTGGCGATTTGTTACCTTATAAGGGCTATTGGGAAGATCAAGGTTATGAATGGTTCGCAGGGCTATAGTTGCAGCCTGCGTCACACTTCAATTTTTATCTTGAACTTTTATACGAATGGTAGATGCAAGGCTCTGGCAATTATTTTAAAGCTATTTTCAAAGCCATAAAATAACTATGTATAGCAAGATTGAGAATTCCCGAATCATACTTCAATCAAAAAATATCAATCTTGCTCCAAGCGATCGCGTTCTTTGATCTCATTGCATTGAAAGTGTAGGGGAGTCTCTGATACTCCCCTACTGACGAGGCGTATACTACTTACCTGTCGTCTATTACAACGCAATTTTCACTTCCTTGAAAATTAATCAGTTGCCCAAGACTTGCCCAAGAGCTGCGATCGCAGATTGAGCATTTTGACTCTGCCGAACGAAGTGGCAGATGTAGCGCTACTTAAGCGGCGCGGCGAGTGAGTAAGTTCCACAGGAAGACTGCAACGATTGCGCCTAAAACAGCGACAATGATTCCAGGAATGCTCAAGCTAGAAGCTGCTAATTGTAGAGTCCCCGTTTGCAGGAAAGTACCGATACTACCGCCTACGAAAGCTCCAATGATTCCTAGTACGATGGTTCCTAGAATACCACCGCCTTGATGACCCGGATAAATAGCTTTAGCAATTGCACCAGCAATCAGACCTAAAACGATCCAAGCAATAATGTTCATGGTTCTGATTCCTTAATAGTCTCTTCTTTACATTTACAGATTAACAGTTCAAATAGAGCAATCCTATCTGCCACACGATATAAGTGTCTTTACCTCAAAAGATAGGCAAACAGATAGGCAAACGGCATTCTTTTCACGTTCAGATTCCTAAAGCGCTAATTCGTCTATTGATTGCACCGAACTTTCTACTCAATTAATAATATTTAACATTGGGGTAAAAGAGGATAAACGCTTAGGTTCAAGCTCTAGAGTTGCCTTCATCCTACAAAAAAACTAAATAAAGCATCCTTCGGACTGATGTTAAATTACCGAGCAGTATGATAACCTCCGGACGAATAAATCGGGAGAATAAGCAGTGAGAGCGCTAATCCGGCTGGGAATTGCACTGTTACTTATGCTATTTGGGTTAGTTAGTTACTGCACTACGACAGTGGAGAACCCGGTAACTGGGGAAAAGCAGCGGGTGCAACTTTCGCCAAAGGAGGAAGTCGTCTTGGGACTGCAAGCGCGATCGCAAATGGCGGCGAAATTTGGCGGTCTGTACCCAGATCCGGCGCTACAAAACTATATTGACAAAGTAGGAAATGAGGTAGTGCAGGAGTCAAAGGCGAAGACTTCCGGCTATCCCTTTGAATTTCATCTGCTGCGCGACCCTCAAACGATTAATGCCTTCGCGTTGCCGGGAGGACAAATTTTTATTACTGCGGGTTTGCTGCGTCGTCTTTCTTCTGAAGCACAACTGGCGTCTGTGTTGGGGCACGAGGTCGGGCACGTTGTGGGACGACACGGGGCGGAACGCTTGGCAAAGCAGCAACTTGGTACAGCACTGGTAACAGCGGTTGGAGTTGCGGCGAGTGACGACCAAGGTGGCGGTCGGCAGGCACAAGTGATTGCCCAAGCAGTGAACCAGATTGTCAATCTGCGCTACGGACGGGAGGACGAACTAGAAAGCGATCGCCTTGGCGTTCAGTTTATGGCGCAAGCTGGATACAACCCTAAAGCTAGTGTTGAAGTGATGCAGATTCTGGCGAGTGCCAGGAGTGGCGGTCAATCTCCGGAGTTTTTCAGCACCCACCCCAACCCTGAGAACCGAATTCAAAAACTACAAGCTTTGATCTCTCAAACCTATCCCAACGGCGTTCCACCACAATTGGAGATTGGACGCGAGGAATTTGCTCAGTCTGTGCGATCGCGTTTGCCACCCGCAACTCAGTAACGACCGGGAAACTCACCCTTACAGCCCTCAGCCCTTCAAGACAGCACATTCCGAATGTAGCCCCACTTCCCACCGCTGAAAGACAATTCCCCATTCTCACCGGAACGCCACGATCCACCAATATTAACCAGCGCCAATCCTTGGGAAAAGGATTGCGCATTGTCAAATTCTGTAGGAATGACTAGCTTTCCTATCTTGTTAATATAGCCCCACTTGCCAGCAATTTTGACTGCTGCTAGCCCTTCTACAAAAGACCCAGCATCCTCAAATTGCGGCACTATTACGACCTTTCCAGTTTTATCAATATACTGCCATTTTCCAGCAAGTTTTACCGCTGCTAATTTTTCTGAAAAAGATTTAGCGTCCTCAAATTGTGGCAATATTACCAGCTTTCCCGTCGTGTCAATATAACCATATTTTCCACCAACACCAATGCGTGCCATTCCTTCCGAAAAGGCATCAGCGCTATCAAATTGCGGAGGAATTGTGAGGGTGTTTGGATTAAAAATAGTTTGGAAGCGAAGCAGAAAGTTGTTGATCCAACCCTGAGGAGCATCTAGCGCCTTAGTGTTCCTCCGATCGATGTAGCCCCACTTGTTCTCTATCTTGACTGCTGCCAACCCTTCTGAAAAAGACTTAGCTTCATCAAATTGCAGCGGAATGACGAGTTTCCCCGTATTATCGAGATAACCATATTTGCTACCAATTTTTATCGCTGCCATCCCTTCTCTAAAATACTCAGCGCTATCAAATTGGAATCGGCTAATCAATTTTCCGGTAGTATCAATAAAGCTCCATTTATAGCCCATTTTGACTCGCGCCAACCCGCTATGAAAAGAATCCACCCAGTCAAATTGCGGCTGGCTGACACTTTTTCCGGTCGTGTCGATATAGCTATATTTGCCGCCAATTCTCCGACTGGTAAAACCAAGCTGTTTTAATGGTGAGGGATTAAAAGGGGCAGGCTGGGAGTAGGGGCCAGAACGCAAGGCTTTCGCTAAGGCGTCATTGTCTTCTCGCAGACCTTCGTAGAAGAAGAAAACTTCGCCTTGAATGCCACGAAAGCGATTGTAAGCGATCGCTTGCAACAAGTATTCGGCGCTGATGCGATATCCACCGACTTTGAGTAAAATACCGGGTATCAGGGTTGGTAGTTGTGCGGCGGTAAATTGCTGGGCGACAAGACTATCAACCAGTTGTTTGTAACTAGAGAAATCGCGGCGATACAACTGTGGATGCATCATATCAACTAACCCGCGATCGCTCCAAGCTTTGGGATCTTGCAGATATTCTTGAAGTGCCCAACCGTGGGGGCTTGGTGCCAGTGAAATCAGTAATTCTGGCTTAATATTAATGACTTCTTGGTAGAGACGAGTTAAAAAATCGGTGAGAATATCCGCACGCCACTGAAGCCATTGCGGATCTTTTGAGTTTTGCGGAGGATTTTGGAGGAACTGCTGAAAGTAGCGATCGCTTGTTCGTCGATCGTAGCCCCCTTCGCTTGGAAGTGCAGGCAGGCGATCGTCCCCTTGAATGCCGCTAATATCGTAATTTTTGACAACTTCTAGCACTAAATTGAGTAGGAATTCCTGCACTTCAGAATCAAGGGCATTCATCCACTCGAAACTGTTCTTTTTAACTAAATTGCCGCTATTATCGCGGGCACCCCAATCAGGCTTTTTCGCTAGAATATGCCCGCCATTTTGATTGTAAGAAGCGGCGAATCCGTATTCAAACCAGGGAATCACCGCAAGTCCAACTCGACGCGCCTCAGTTACCATTTCAGCTAAGGGATCGCGACCAACAAATCGCGGATCAATTTCGGCACCAAAATTGTCCCGCATCACTTTACTGGGATATAGCGTAAAGGCACTATTCCAAATAACTGGAAAGACTACATTGAACCCAGTTTGAGCGAGGAAATCCATCGCCGCAGCAATGTTTTGCCGAGAATTCAGAACTTTGCTATCTGTTGTAGTAATCCAGACACCGCGAGTTTCCATTACTGCCTCTTTGGCGCGTATTGTCTAACCAGTGCCACTCCTTCAGAAAAAGCATCCGCTTCATCAAATTGTGGCGAGATTACGAGTTTACCTGTTTTATCGATATAACCCCACTTGTCAGCAATTTTGACTCGTGCCAATCCTTCCGAAAAAGCTTCAGCTTCATCAAATTGCGGTTGAATCACCACAAATTCCATCCCTGGAATATACTGCAAGGGCACGCCAGGAATGCTCAAAGCGCGACAAATCAAAGCTGCAATCTCGCCTCTCGTGGCATTCTGATTGGGGTTAAAGCGTCGGACATTCGGATAATTGACGACAAGATATTTTTCGGTTGCAGATGCGATCGCGCCAATTGCATAATTGGGAATCTGCACCGCATCCTCAAAATACTTTTTTAATATCTCGTTTGGATTGGTGGTAGCGCCATACTTCAACCCCGATACCAAAGCTACAAAAGCTTGCACTCGCGGAATCGCCTGACTGGGCTTAAATGTGCGATCTGGATAGCCAGACAAAAAACCCATTTGATAAACAACTTGAATTGCCTGATAAGCCCAATGATTTGAAGGTACATCCACAAAGTTAATCGCATTCCGAATCGGGACAGCATTGGGAAACGCTTTTCGCACCAGCGCCGCAAACTCCGCCCGCGTCACCTGTGCATTCGGACGGAAGGTACCATCTGGATAGCCACTAATCAAATTTCGCGCTTGCAGTTGTTTGATACACTCTTGCGCCCAATGGTTTTGAATATCAGAAAAAATGGAATCGTTCAACCTGAATAACTCCTGACTTCTAATTTATCTATTAATACAATTGTCATATTTAAAGACAAAATATTTGCTTCACCCTATATTTTTTGGCAAAAGGTAGAATCTTATCCTAGCCCCCCTTAAAAAGGGGGGTTGGGGGATTTCTAATAATCAAGCATCAATAATGATCGTCTTGATTAACAATTTTAATCTTGCTAGCGGCTTTAGTCGCTTTATTCCGCGCCTCTTGGACATTACTTGCTTTCGCCAAAGCGACTCCCATTCTGCGGTTAGGGCGAGAATTTGGCTTTCCAAATAACCGGATATCTACATTCGGTTCAGATAAAGCCTCTTGCACCTCCATAAAAGCGATTGAATTTGAATGCTTACTTGCCAGAATTACTGCACTTGCTGAATCCCCTAATAGTTCTATTTTAGGAATTGGTAAGCCTAAAACCGCTCTTAGATGCAATTCAAATTCATTCAAGTTTTGAGAAATTAATGTCACCATTCCCGTATCATGAGGTCTGGGAGAAAGTTCGGAAAAAATTACAGAATCTTTGGTAATAAAGAACTCCACCCCGAAGATTCCAGCGCCTCCCAAAGCATCAGTAACTTTTTGCGCGATCGCCTGTGCTTCCAAAAGCAAGTTTTCTGGCATTGCTGCGGGTTGCCAAGATTCTTGATAATCCCCTCTTTCTTGACGATGACCAATAGGAGGACAGAAAATAGTTGGAGCATTCCACTGCTTAATCGTTAGCAAGGTTATTTCTAATTCAAAGGGAATGAACTCTTCGACAATAATTTTTTGAGTATCTCCTCTAGAACCTTCAATTGCGTACTTCCATGCCGCTTCAACTTCATCGCTCGAATTGACAACCGATTGACCTTTTCCAGAGGATGACATCACAGGTTTCACTACATTGGGAAACCCAATTTTGTCGCAAGCATCAATAAATTCCTCCAGCGTTGTTGCATACGCATATTTAGCAGTTCTAAGTCCTAATTGCTGATGGGCAAGTTCTCTAATTCGGTCTCGATTCATCGTATAATGGGTAGCAGTAGCAGTTGGAATGACTGTAAACCCTCTCTTTTCAAATTCAATCAGTTTCTCCGTCCTAATCGCTTCAATTTCCGGAATAATTAAATTTGGCTGATGTTTTTGCACGACGGCTTCTAGGTCATCAGCACTGAGCATAGAAATTACTTCAAATTCATCAGCTACTTGCATTGCTGGAGCATTATGATAGCGATCCACTGCAATGATATGGTTGCCTAGACGTTGAGCAGCGATGACAAATTCTTTGCCGAGTTCTCCTGAACCAAGCAGCATGATTTTTTGAGGAAGCTTCAGAGAGTGTCCCATTGATTTTTTGACTTTGAGCTACCAGATTTCGCCAATTCATTGTAAAACTAAGCAGCGCTATTTAGATCGCGATCGCCTAGAATTTACACATTATCCTTTCCTAAGTGGCGGAGGGCGGCTTTATCCCAATTTTAGGGGCAAATTAGGTCTCTGGCTATCAAACCTACCTCTACAAAAATCAAACTGTACATCCACAGAAATATAAATATCGCAATCCTAATTCATTCATAAAATCGGAGAGATCTCTTCTTACTCGTCCTCAGTGCTTTATAGCGAAGAGAGTGTAGCGTTAATAAATTCAATTAGGATCGGGATCGTTTTTTGCGGGAGAATCTAGCCACGTCCACAACTGCGGAGAGGTGAAATCAGGCACTGCAAAAATTGCTCCGTAGTCGCAGAGAACTTTGGGATCGTAGGTGGAGGCAATGCCAATTGTCGCAATGCCTGCGCCTACCGATGAACGAATGCCGGAGGGAGAGTCTTCAAAAGCGATCGCTTGTTCCGCTTTAATTCCAAAATAATCCAACGCCAGCTGATAGGGAGCCGGATCGGGCTTGCCTGCGATCGCTTCTTCTGCTAAAACAACGGTGGCGAAGGCATCTGCCAAATCCAAAGCTTCTAGCATGAAGTAGACATTTTTACGCGGTGCATTTGTGACAACTGCTCGTTGCAACTTTAATTCTTCTGTCCATGCCAAAATTTTAGAAAGTCCAGCCAGGGGTTTAAGTTCTGGTGATAATTCTCGGAAATAAGC
Source organism: Trichocoleus sp. ST-U2 (assembly GCF_039961875.1). Taxonomy (NCBI): domain Bacteria; kingdom Bacillati; phylum Cyanobacteriota; class Cyanophyceae; order Leptolyngbyales; family Trichocoleusaceae; genus Trichocoleus; species Trichocoleus sp. ST-U2. Next base: position 38,784 of record NZ_JAMPJY010000045.1, read on the forward strand.
TTCTTTCGCTTCAGCGAGTTGTTCGCCTTCTGATAAGGATAACTGAGGGAGAATATCTTGGATAATAACTGGATTAAGGCGTCCGCTAATCCGTTTTTGGTAAAAATTCTCGTCAATATCAATACCGTATTGTTTTAAAATATCTTGCCAAGATTTGTAATGGATTCGGTCAGTATTTACCAGAGTCCCGTCCAAGTCAAATAAAATTGCAGCCAACATAGTTATTAGGGGCGAGACGATTAAATCAGCGACTAGCTATCCTAGCCTTGGAAGCAAAGCAGAGCAAACATTTTGTCATTTTACCTGTACCTTTCGCCGTATTGAAGAAAACACTCACAAGCGCACAATAGAAGTATGCAGTCGCTCGACTGTTATAGCCTCGATTGAGGAAACCGGATAAAAAGAGCGATCGCTTTCTATCTCTGCTGTGTCGTAACTTCTGTACTAATGTCCTCAAACTTTTTGTTATACGGTGCGAATGGCTATACCGGAACCCTGATTGCGCGATTGGCAGTACAGCAAGGGTTACGCCCAATTCTGGCAGGACGCAATTCCGAAAAGTTGCAGCCGTTAGCGACATCGCTTGGTTTAGAACACCGCGCCTTTAGCTTAGAAAATGAATCCGCCGTGGATGCGGCACTCCAGGATGTTACAGCCGTACTCCACTGTGCAGGGCCATTCTCCCGCACCTCTAAGCCAATGGTTGAAGGGTGCCTGCGGACAAAAACGCATTATCTGGATATTACCGGAGAAGTCGCAGTATTCGAGGCGATCGCTGCCAAAGATGCTGAGGCAACAAAAGCAGGCGTAATGCTGCTTCCCGGCGTCGGTTTTGATGTCGTTCCTTCTGACTGTCTCGCGGCTCATCTCAAGAGACAGCTGCCTTCAGCAACAAGTCTGGCGCTGGCTTTCACCGCCGGTCAGACATCGCGGGGAACTGCCACAACAATCGTGGAAGCTCAGAAGCAAGGAGGCTTAGTGCGGCGGGGTGGCGTTCTGACTCCGGTTCCGACTGCTTGGAAAACTCGAACCATCGACTTTGGAGAAGGCCCTGTTTTAGGCACCACACTTCCTTGGGGAGATGTGTCTACCGCTTTCTACAGCACAGGGATTCCCAATATTGAAGTTTATATGGCAACCCCTCCCTCCACTTACTGGGCGCTAGTCGCAAGTAGATATTTGGGTTGGTTATTGGGGTCACCACCCATGCAAAGCTTACAGAAACGTCTAATCCAAGCTCAACCACCAGGACCAACCGATGCACAGAGGCAACAGGGGAAAACTAGATTGTGGGGAGAGGTGTCAGATGATGGCGCAACTAAGGTATCCCGACTGCAATGTCCAGAAGGCTATACGCTCACAGCACTGACGGCGCTGGCTATTGTTACTAAGGTGCTTGCCGGACAGGTGAGTGTCGGCTTTCAGACGCCGTCTAAAGTCTATGGTGCCGATTTGATTTTGGAAATTGAGGGGGTTGAGCGGTCAGATATTAATAATGGGTAATGAGTAATGGGTATCCCATTACCCATTCCCTGCTTTATCTACCCAGATGGCGAGCTGCTAACTGCATCGCATCAGCAATATCAACATCGCCATCGCGGTCGGCATCTAAGAAAGTATTCAGAACTGGATTCGACCCGTGCGGATTTTGAGCGCTGGAGCCAGTTTTTAGAAGATTTAACACCAAGGGAACTAGAATCGGCAACATCTGTTGAATCATCGCCGGATTCAAGCCGGTTCTTTGAGCAATGACTTGCACGATTTGCGGCACTTGAGAAAAACCAAAAAGCGCATCAACGGCTTGAGGATTGGGAGAACTGCCGCCATATTGATTAACAAGGGCTTGCGCTTGTTGGGGGCCTTCGGTAGCTTGCTTCTGTTGTAGAGCAGAGCGCACGTAGTTTCCTACAAGGGACATTGTAGATTGCACTGCTGACGGGTCGGCACCATAATTATTGCTGACCTGCTGCACGGTGCCAAAAATATTATCCATCTGTCCGGGAGTCGCTTCGCGATCTGGACTGTCTAGGGCATTGATAATTTGGTCAAAAAGTCCCATAACTCTTTCTACTCCGATAACTTGAACAAAATGTCTCACTTTTGGGCTGTAGTTCGCCTCTAGCTATTAGCAGAGAATTTTGGTTGTTGATGTTGATGCGACACCGACTTGATGTTTGATCGGTAAAGCGATCGCTAACTCTGTCCCTTTACCAACTTCTGATTTGCAGCTAAAATTACCGCCATGTTTCTCTACGATAATCTGATGGCTGATTGATAGACCCAAGCCCGTACCAATGCCTCTCGGCTTCGTGGTAAAAAAGGCATCAAATATTTTCTCTTGATGTTCTGGTGAAATGCCAGAACCATTGTCAGCAATCCGCACCCCAACGGTATCCTTGTTTAGGCGTTCTGTAGAAATCACGATTTCTCCAGGCTCTTTTGCCTCTTCTAGAGCATCAATCGCATTGCTGAGTAAATTCATAAATACCTGATAAAGCAAGCCGGTGTACCCTTCGATGGCTGGGATATCGCCGTAGTTTTGAATAATATTGATATTATTTTTAATCCGATTGTTCAAAATCAGCAGAGTGCTATCAAGACAGGCGTGCAAATCTACAGAATTAGGTTGTGGTTCATCGAGGCGAGAAAAATCTTTTAAACTTAGAACAATTTGTCGAACTCGGTCAGAACCGACTTTCATCGATTGCAGAACTTTAGGCAGGTCTTGTTTAAGAAAATCGATATCAATTTCCTCTGCTTGAGTTTGAATCGTTTCAGGCGGATTGGGAATTTCAGCTTGATAAGTTTCTAGTAATGCGAGAAGTTCTTTAACGTAGTCACCAGCATAAGCCAAGTTGCCATAGATAAAGTTAACCGGATTATTGATTTCATGGGCGACTCCGGCAAGCATTCGCCCCAAGCTAGACATTTTCTCACTCTGGATCAGCCGCAACTCGCTGTCTGCTTTTTGTTCTTGCAAAAGGTGCCCCACCTGTAGGATGAGCTGATTGAGGGAGGTTGCCAACATTCCCACTTCATCTTCAGTTGTAATCGGCACTTGCAAGTCAAAATTAGATTCTTGAGTTGTCTGCTGCGCTACATCGGTTGCAGCTTTCAGGGGACGGACGATGGCGCGAGAAGTGTAGATGGCTAAAAGGATAGCGATCGCAATTGACAATAAAATACTTGCAACAATAATTTTAAATCGGATTGTTTCCGCAGCAATCAAAGCCAGTTCTGCCTGCTTAACATCCTGGTAAGATCCCTGAATAACTCCAGTTAAGTCGTCTGAGAGACCATCAAAATTTAGCGCTACAGAACCATTCGTAAAATTTAAAAGTAGTTTTTGTGCTTCCTGAATTTTATCTGGCTTTAAATGAGACAGCTCAATTTGCTGTACTAATTCATCAACCTGATGAAAATAGATTTCTGGTACGTTTTCGTAAGTTTTTAGAAAACTGGGTATTCCATCAGCGTGTACATGAGCCGCTGCCTCGCGTTGATAAACGGCGCTGTTTGTATAAGATTTGATTTGAGACAATATCCGCTTAATTTCAGCAGTATGTTCCAGAAAATGAGAGTATTCGTCCCAAAACAATTCCGAATTTTCTGCTAGCGGAATCAATTGTTGTTGGTGCGTACGTGCCTGTAGTACGCCATTTTGCAAGCGATGGAGAAGGTTGAGTTCTTGGTTGCTATATTCATGCAACTTCGTAGCTCGTTGCTGATAGTAATCTCCAATCATAAATCCGGCAGCCGTTCCCAAAACGGCAATGCCTAGGGTTAGCCCATATCCATAACTAATTTTTTGGCTAACGCTGAAACGACCAGTGACCCGGCTGAGCCAGCCTGTGATACTGACTGGGTGAGGGAACGCACTGCCTAAGCGTATCTGAGGCTTCCTGACGTTTGGCTCAGAGATCATCGATCTATCCGGTGGGGGATAATTTTAAAAGCTAGTTTGTATTATAATTTACTGTTTTTTAAAATTACTCAGAAAGACGCTTTGTTTTAATTATCTAGCCGAGAAAAAATCACGGCAACAGGCTCTACTTTATTCGTGGAAGCATCTCTTGCCTGTTGCTGATAGCAGACAATGATAGGGAGATTAAGATTAGAAGCATCTCCTTACCACAATCCCGTTCATGCCCCTGTCGCGCTTATTAACGCTGATCGTTGGCCTCAGTGTAATTCTGGGGCTGATGCTGTGGCTGATTAATTCTCTCTATCGGCTGTATATTCAGATTTCTTTTACGGCACCTTTATTGGGAAATCTGCTGCTTTTGTTGCTGATTGTCCTACTGGGGGTGCTAATCGGTGGATTTATCTACTATGTGATGATTCTTCAGGGGACTGCAAAAGGTTCGCGGCAACGCCGCAGATTGCCGAAAGTCCCGGAAGCGAAGACAGAGGCGGCTTCAGAAACCCTCAAAGCAGTGCGGCAGCAAGTAGCACAGATTCAGGATGAGGTGTCGCGGCAGGCATTACTTGAGCGATCGCGCGAAATCGAAGCAAATTTAGCGCGTGGGGAACTGTTAGTCGTCGTATTTGGCACGGGTTCCGCTGGCAAGACTTCTCTGGTGAACGCCCTGATTGGGCGCATGGTAGGACGGGTAGACGCGCCAATGGGAACGACGGAGGTAGGGGAAACTTACGTTCTCAAGTTGAAAGGATTAAATCGGCAAATTTTGATTACCGATACGCCCGGAATTTTAGAAGCAGGGGTAGCAGGAACCCAGCGAGAACAACTAGCACGGCAATTGGCAACTGAAGCAGATTTGTTGTTATTTGTCGTAGATAATGACTTGCGGCAGTCGGAGTATAACCCGTTGCGAACCTTGGCAGAGATTGGCAAGCGATCGCTGCTGATCCTCAACAAAACCGATCTTTATACAGACACCGATAAGGAAACAATTCTGGCGCGTCTGCGGGAACGAGTGCGGGGATTTATCGCTACCGCCGATGTGGTTGCGATCGCTGCGAATCCCCAGCTTGCCGAATTGGAGAGTGGCGAAACCTTCCAACCCGAACCCGATGTGATGCCGTTAATTCGCCGCATGGCAGTGGTTCTTAGAGCCGAAGGAGAAGACCTAGTCGCTGACAACATCCTACTGCAATCTCAGAGACTGGGAGACGAAGCTCGACGCCTGCTGGATGCTCAGCGCAGACGCCAAGCGGAGAAGGTGGTAGAACGTTTTCAGTGGATTGGGGCGGGTGTCATCACCGTGACACCCCTGCCAGTGGTGGATTTGCTAGCAACTGCCGCTGTAAATGCCCAAATGGTTGTAGAAATTGGCAGAATTTACGGTTGTGAACTGAATATGGATCGAGGGCGCGAATTAGCGCTTTCTTTAGGGAAAACTCTCGCGAGTTTGGGAATTGTCCAAGGAGCAATTGAGTTGCTTTCTAGAGTCCTCCAACTGAGTGTCGCCGCCTATCCTATTGGTAAGGTGATTCAAGGCGTTACCGCCGCTTATTTGACTCGAATTGCTGGGAAGAGTTTTATTGAATACTTCCGTCACGATCAAGATTGGGGCGATGGCGGAATCACAGAAGTTGTGCAGCGACAGTTTCAGCTAAATCGCCGGGATGAGTTTATCAAGACATTTGTGCAAGAAGCGATCGCGCGAGTCGTCAAACCTTTAGCAGAAGCGAAAGAACCGCAAGAGGAACGCCAATCAGATCCGCCTCAACAATAGTAGCGTTTGCGAAGCGATATTCCTTCATTGGTAACACCCAGAAATATACCAGTTCTGGGTTACAGATTAAGGGTGCGCTTGCAAATTCTCTTGATCTACAAATAAATTTTATCTGCCAACCTGAAATTTATCCGGATATAGCAATTCTTGAGTTGATTAATAAGGTTAACAAGACAGCTTGCTTAACTTGGAGAAATTTCTATGGAATTAACGATTGCCGCAATTGCCTTCACCTGGATATTTTTCGCCTTTAGCGGAAGAACCTTATCCGACAAAAAAGGATCTGACAAAAAACCCGAATATATCGCCAAAATCTACAAAAATGACTAAAGAAAGAGAAGCTCACTTTTTCACTTTCTTTCATGGCTCATAAAATGACGATTTTTCAGATGCTCAACAAATTTTAAATTGCTGTTTTAAATTCATCGTCATAGCAATTGGAGAATGGGGACACAAAACTTCCCAATCTCCTTTTTTATTTATTATCCTCTAAGCTAAACAATGCAACTCCCAGCAGCTCCCTGCTGGGTAAAGTAAAGATAGGCAATAGGCAACTTTTTTTAATTGTTATTCTGAGCGGAATCCAGTACAGGGTTAGCGAAGACGATGACATAAAAAGTTGTACACGGGATATAAATAAACGGGGAAAACAGCCGTTTGACCTTAGAATTATTTATCAGGGAAATAAAGAATAATTAAATGAAATTTTGTAGAGCGATCGCCATTTTTTAAAAGTCAACTTCCCCCGATTTTTATTGGCTCGCATACGTGTACATCACGTCTGAACGCAGTACATACTTTCGACCTTGGATTACGGGTGCGCCTTCATGTTTTATTTCGTGGATAAAGAACAGCGCCATACCGATTTGAGGAACTATAGAGACGTTGGGTGAAAAAAACAGAGTTTCGCCTCCCTCAAAGTCTTCGCTCAGATAAATCATAAAAGTTAAACGGCTATGGTCGCCGTTTGTTCGCCAATAACTACCGTCGTGATGCGGTGCGAAGCGCTGACCCGGATCGTATCGGTAGAACCGCAAGCGCTCATTAAGTCCCATTGCACACCAGTTACCGATTCTGGGGACATAAGTTTCCACACGATGCCATAAATTTGCTGCAAGTTCTTCATCATCCAAAATCACCCGATCGTTATTTCGGATTGATGGAGCCATTATGTATTCATCCTGTCCTACAGTGAGACCAGCCGGAGTATAGCCTATGTTTTCGGTTAAGGCGATATACTCGGCACACTCTGCTTTTGATAGAACGTTGGGGACGGTAAAAATCGGATTTTCTAAAGGCGCTTTTTTCATGACTAATTATTATTTAACCTGAGTTCGGGTTAAGCAGAAGGGAGGAAAAACGCATTGATATTGAGAGAGGGCTTCTTGGGCTGATGGCAATAGGCAATTAATCCACAGACCAAATTCACCAAGAAATTG
>NZ_JAMPJY010000046.1:0-45558 GCF_039961875.1 Trichocoleus sp. ST-U2
CAATTTCTTGGTGAATTTGGTCTGTGGATTAATTGCCTATTGCCATCAGCCCAAGAAGCCCTCTCTCAATATCAATGCGTTTTTCCTCCCTTCTGCTTAACCCGAACTCAGGTCAATTACATTTCATGACGAGCGCCCCGAAGGATATAAAGCTTTCACCTCTTCCCGGTTATATTGCAAGACTTCTTCTAGTTCCTGATACGTCCACTGGCTGTAATGAACTATCTTCTCTAGAAGAAAATCGATGGAGCGACCTGCGAAAGCTTCTTCTAAAATACGCTCTAAACCCGTTTCAGCAAAAGCTGCCAAAAGAACAATAGCTTTAGTGTTCCGGTTAGCGATCACCTCATAAGTCACAAGCTTCACAAAATCTCGCAAGACGCTTGTGACTTTACCCATAACTTTGCCGCAACGGCAAAGTTATGGGTAAAGTCACAGTGTTCTGAGTATTGGTTTTGAACAGCTTTGTACCTAATCCCACACTGCCTTAAAACACAAACTGAAAGTTTCTGCTTTCCGTAGTTTTCCCATACGTAGTTTAAACAAGCATTTCATCAAAACTTCATCAAAACTTCATCTTTTGAGCGAAAAGAGGCTGCTAATTAAAGAATTTGTAAAGATAGACTCTGACTGAAAACCGTAGTGATAGTTCCTCCGTACAGTACACAGTCATTGTCAATCACCCTTAAAACTAAGCATATTTGCGTAGTTTTAGTTACTTGTTGAGCTTGACTGACAAAACTAGAAAAAATTAGCAGTCGGAGAACTACCCATGAAACTAATTAAGCTTGGTACAGCGATCGCTGCATTAACTGTAGCCACGATGTTCGATCTGCTCGGCGTTGCCAAACCCGCAGAGGCAGCGACCATGAAGCTGATTGGTCTAAACGACGATAACGGTCTAGTTTTCTTCAACCGCAAACTTTCCAAGGTTAGTAAAACTGTTGAGGTCACGGGGCTTAAGGGCGAAAATTTGCTAGGTATCGACTTTCGACCAGCCGATGGTCTTCTCTACGGTGTCACAGACAAGAACGGTATTTATACGATTGATACCACCACAGGTGCTGCGACTTTGGTAAGTAACCTCAGCGCTCCCTTCTCTGGAGGAGTCACGTCAGGATTTGACTTCAATCCAGTACCTGACCGCCTGCGGCTTGTCGGTAGCAATGACCAAAACCTTCGCATTAACGTAGATAGCGGTGCCGTGATTACCGATGGAACCTTAGCCTATGCGGCTGGCGATCCCAACTTTGGCACTAACCCCAATATTACCGCTGCGGCCTACACTAATTCGTTTGCTGGGACAACCACAACCGCACTGTACGGAATTGACTTTGCTCTCGACACATTGGTTCAGCAGAACCCGCCCAATGCTGGCATTCTGAACACGATTGGCTCCCTAGGTGTTGATTTCGGCGAAACTGGAGGATTTGACATTGTAACGACCAAGAAGGGAGGTAGCATTGTCAATAATGCCTTCGCAGCTTCTGGCTCGAACATTTACAGCATTAACTTGGCCACAGGTGCTGCTACAACACTGGGTACTTTTAATGGCGGCGGCAATATTGTTGGTCTTGCTGCTACCTCCGTTCCGGAGCCTGGTACTGTTGGCTCTTTGCTCGGTTTCGGTGCGCTTGCCTTACTAAGTCGCAGCCGCCGTCGTGTCAAGTCAGCTAATTAAATATAGTTTCAAGATTTCATACTTTGCCCTTGTGCTTTTTGGGCTTTCAGTAGAGTGGGTATTGCCCACTCTACTGAACTTAAAAATCTACAGTCAATGGCGCACGAGGGAAGGGGATCACATCTCGAATATTGCCCATTCCAGTCATAAATTGCACTAAGCGCTCAAACCCCAAACCAAAGCCAGCGTGAGGAACCGTGCCATAGCGACGTAAATCGAGATACCACCAATAATCTGCTGGATTTAGCCCTTGAGCTTGAATTCGTCGTTCTAGCACATCCAGACGTTCTTCCCGCTGCGATCCCCCAATAATTTCGCCAATTTTGGGAGCGAGGATATCCATTGCGCGGACGGTTTTTTCATCGTCGCTCAAACGCATATAAAAGGCTTTAATTTCTACTGGGTAGTCGGTGAGGATGACAGGTTTTTTGAAGACTTCTTCAGCCAGATAGCGTTCGTGTTCTGACTGCAAATCCAAGCCCCATTTGACGGGATACTCGAATTTTTTATCGGCTTTTTCCAAAAGCGCGATCGCATCCGTATAAGCCAACCGTTCAAACTCGTTGTTAATGATATTGTCTGCTGTAGCGAGAACGGAGTTATCAATCCGCTGGTTAAAAAACTCCATATCTTCAGGACACGTATCCAGCACATACTTAAAAACTTGCTTCAGGAAGGCTTCTGCTAAGTCCATATTGCCTTCTAAATCGCAGAAAGCCATTTCTGGTTCTACCATCCAAAATTCTGCCAAGTGGCGAGAAGTATTGGAATTTTCTGCTCGGAAGGTGGGGCCAAAAGTATAAACATTGCTGAATGCCATCGCCATGACTTCCGCTTCCAGTTGCCCGCTGACGGTGAGATAGGCAGGGCGTCCAAAAAAGTCTTTGCTGTAGTCAATCTCCTGAGCGTTTGTGCGGGGGATATCCTTCAGGTTGAGGTTGGTGACGGTAAACATCTCTCCCGCCCCTTCACAGTCGCTAGCGCTGATAATCGGAGTATGAACCCAGAGGAATCCTCGCTCTTGAAAGAATTGGTGAATTGCATAGGAACAGGCGTTGCGGACGCGGAACACTGCGCCAAAGGAATTGGTGCGCGATCGCAAATGTCCAATTGTTCGCAAAAACTCAAATGAGTGACGTTTCTTTTGCAACGGATAGGTTTCGGGATCGGCTTCCCCGTACACTTTCACCGTTTCTGCCTTCAGCTCAATCCGCTGTCCTTTTGCCGGAGACTCTACCAGCACACCCACAACTTCTACAGAAGCACCCGTGTTCAGCTGCTTGATGATGTTTCCATAATCTGACAAATCCGGATTGAGTACAACTTGGAGATTAGCCATTGATGAGCCATCGTTGACTTCAACAAAGGCACATTCTTTCAATTCTCGCTTCGTTCGTACCCAGCCTTTGATCGTCAGCGGCTCATCTGGCTGACCATTTCGCAATATGTCTGCAATCCGTCGAGTCACCATGTTGTTATCTGTTGTTATCTGCTAAGTGAAGGTTTCGATAGTTAAAGGGTTGAAAATTGAGGGTTGAAGCTTTAACTTTCAACTTGCCACCTTTTCAACCTGCTAACCCCTACCCAGCGCAGGACTTCAAGATCCAGCCTACAACAATGCCAAGTCCTGCAAAGCGGACAGCTTGCCAAAAAGGTTCTTTTAAACTGTCCCAAGAAAATAGACGACTTTCTAAGTTAAGTTCTATAGTATCCAGCTCTTCTTTGATGCGCCGCAGCTCGACTTGAAGTTGTCGCTGCTGGGAAAGCTTTTGTTCCTTTTTTATCTCGTCTAATCGTTCCTGGAGTTCTGCTTGCCGTTGCTTGTCTTGCTGCGCTTGGACGTAGCGTTCTTTGAGATCGGCAAGCGAAGTCTCAACTTCCAACAGCGATCGCTCAAATTGCTCTTGATCCCCAAGTGGGGGCGATGTATCTGATCCTTTGGGACGGCGCGGCATACAGTAGAGTAGGGATAAATGCGAGTCTATCTTCAGTATGTCTCAACCGACCCAGCTTTCTAAAACCTCTGACTTGAACGAACTAAGTACCCTGGAACTCGCTCAAGCTCTGGCAGAACGTTTGAGTATTCACCCGAATGATTGGCATCGGCTCAAATCTAACCGCAAAGTTCGCGCTGGCGAACAAGCCATCGCCGCACTGGTATTTCTCCTGAAAGATCAACCGGAAGAAGCGTTGGTGCGCTTTCAGCAAGCTTCTGGCTGGCTGGATAAATCTATCTCAGCACCGCCTTGCCCAACTCATGGACACAGCCGTTAGAAAAGTCGGGTGTTAGAAAAGCAGGGGTTGCCGGAAGCGATTTTTGACTTGCTTGCAGAGTCTGAGTTCCGTTCCCTGGTGGTTCCAGTGGACTTGATCGAAGATTTGGTGGAGGATACACATCCCTCTGCCGCTTTCTGCTTCGTCGTCAGGGAGATGTTGTTCGGGGTCAGAATGGCAATAACAGGGGGGAGAAAAGCCCGTTCCTTCGTCTGAAATTACCCACCAGTATTGTCCTTCTACCATCGAAAAGCGGACGGACACGGTCTTACTGGGATCGAGCTTATTGCCGTGTTTTGCCGCATTGACTAGCGCCTCTTGCAGCCCTAACCGAATTTCTGCTTGCCACCGGGATGGAATCTGAGCTAACAGAAGATCCAGGACGGGACAAAGGTAGAGGGTAGAAGCGAAGCTTATCGTGCCCCAAGTTCGCCTTACCGGACGCTGTGAGATAGCAATCACTCAAAAAACCTCTAGACTTTCATTCAATAGAATTAACAGTCAGATGCCGAAGGGTATGCGCGTAGCGCTATACAGCTTTGATACGAGTAGTTTTGGACCCATCTTATGCGTACAACATCTCTTGCGTACAATCAGGTGCGTACAATCAGAGGAATCACGTAGATTCGAGATGATGTCCAGGCTTAAATACACCGATCGCCAAGCACTAATCATTGCGTATTTGTCCGGTACTCTCTTTTTTGAATCTGAGGATACCAAATGCATTTTTCCGTTAGATTACTTGGCAAATTGCTAGCTTTCTGACGGATACGAATAACTTGCTAACTTCTGACCTCTAGAGGAGTGCTTTTTATCCTAAAAGTTGTAGGATAAACCACTTTCTCTATTGTAACAAAATCTTCTAAAAAAGCCACCCCGAACCTCAGTCAAGTACACTACAGAGGGCTGTTATTGGCGTACAAGAACGGCGGCACATTCAACGTGAGACGTTTGGGGAAAGAAGTCAGCAGGTTGTACGCGGGTTAGCTTGTAGCCACCCGATTGACACAATAATTTAAGATCGCGAGCTAGGGTAGCGGGTTTACAACTAACATAGACAATCCGACTCGGCTGAATTTCTAAAAGGGTTTCTAAGACATCGCGACCGTCCTTCGGACGCCCTGAGCTAACGCATCCCTGCCGCGGGGGATCGAGCAATACAATATCTGGCTTCACTTCCAGCGTGGGCAACAACGTCTCGACCGTTCCCGTATAAAACTTTACATTTGTGATGTTATTCAATTGGGCATTGAGAGTCGCTTGCTCGACTGCTTCTGGCTGTATCTCCAACCCAATCGCCTGCTTTACTTTCTGCGCCAACGGCAAGGTTAACGTGCCAATGCCGCAGTAGGCATCTACTAGCACCTCATTTCCTTGGAGATCCAGTTCATCAGCGATCACCTGTAACAGCGCTTCAGCTTGCTCTGTATAAACTTGAAAAAAGGTGTCGGGACGCACTTGGAACTGTAAACCCGCGAATTCTTCGCGCAAGTAAGGTTGTCCGGCGATACAGCGGGTTTCCGTGCCAAAAATTGCATTGGTGCGATCGGGATTGCAGTTCAGCGAGACGCCCACTAGCTGGGGGTACCGAGTTAACCACTCCTGAGCTTGAGCATCGATCCCGGCGAGATTCCAATCTTTGACGACCAAGGTTAGCAATATTTCGCCCGTGCGTCGCCCAATCCGCAGCCCCAAATGACGGATTTTCCCTCGGTGAAGTTTTTCGTCATAAATTCCCCAACCCCGCTCCTGGATGCCTTGCTTGACTTCTGCCAGCAAGGGATTCAAACGCGAGTCTTGAACTGGGCATTGATTCAAGTTAATCAGGTGGTGGCTGCCTTTTTGGTAATAACCTGCTTGGACTTGACCCGTAGATGACCGTTTTACCGGATAGGTCGCTTTGTTGCGATAGCCCAACGGATCGGCAACTGCCAGGACGGGATCGACCGTTGGCTGGGCGATCCCGCCAATGCGTTCTAGGGCTTGGAGCACCTGATTTCTCTTGGCTTCTAGCTGGTGCTGGTAGTCAATATGCTGCCACTGACAGCCCCCGCACTTATCTGCCACAATGCAGGATGGACGGATGCGCTCGCTAGATGCTTCCAAAATCTCGTCCAATTTGCCGTGGGCATATTGAGGTTTGACTCGCACTAAGCGCACAAGAACGCGATCGCCCGGAACCGTATCCGGGACAAAAACTACCCGACCTCCCAAACGACCCACTCCGTCACCGCTGTCACTAAGATCGCTGATGATTATTTCCACCAGTTGACCTTGTTGCCAAAGGTCTTCACCCGCCTCGCTAGAACCTGTATTTAGTGATTTTGTTAGTGACATATTATCTCTGTCTCTTTATTTGTGTCCCACGGACTCGTTAAACTACGAATGATATTCTGAATCATCCCGATAATCATGAGTGTAGTTAGCCAAGTTATTCTCAAAGCAGACGACGAACTTCGTTACCCCAGTAGTGGCGAACTCAACAGCATCAAAGACTTTTTGCAAACTGGCGCACAGCGGGTGCGTATCGCCAACACGCTGGCTGAAAATGAGAAAAAAATTGTTCAAGAAGCCAGTAAGCAGCTCTGGCAAAAACGCCCGGACTTCATTGCGCCAGGGGGAAATGCCTACGGGGAGCGGCAACGGGCGCTGTGCCTGCGGGATTACGGCTGGTACTTGCGTCTAATTACCTACGGAGTTCTGTCCGGTGACAAGGAACCGATTGAAAAAATTGGTTTGATTGGCGTGCGGGAAATGTACAATTCCCTCGGCGTTCCTGTCCCAGGCATGGCTGAATCTATCCGTTGCTTGAAAAAAGCCTCCCTCGACTTACTCAACGAGGACGATGCAATAGCCGCGGCTCCTTATTTTGACTACATCATTCAAGCCATGTCCTGATTCTATCGCTATCAAACAGAACATGCGAGCGCGGGTGAAGAAGAATCTTTCTTCTTCACTTCTTGTCTTTATGCTTGTAGCGACATGCTTGTAACGACAAAAAACCGACAGTCTCTCTACAGAATCTGTCGGCTGGTCGTGTGTTCCCTATTGATGACTCGGCTAGAGTTCAGTCGTCTCTTAGTATGACCACTCAGCCATACAGGGAGAGCGATATCAATCATCTTCTTCTGTGATTGCGATCGCACAAGAAGATCGCTTACGAATGCGTAGGACAAAGTTGCAGGCGCAGTAGTATCTTGCGCGATCGCCCAAAAGACAAAAATCTCCCCAGCCTAAAAAAAGCCTAAAAAGGAGACCATAGTTTGCTAGCTCAGTGTAGACTCTTGGTACAAGATTGATACGCCAAAGGGAGCGCAACGAATGGAATGTCTTTCCTGAAAAGATTGCCTAGGGCAACCCTGGCGTTGCTTCTGGGTACTTATTGCGTATACGGCTGGTTGTTTTCCTTTACATATACCTGGGAGATTTTGCTGTTAGAGATAGGAGTAGCCTTGTTGATAGCTTTGGTTTTAACGGCTCCTATCAGGCTTTTGAGAATCTTTTTTGCCCGTTGGATGAATTCCGATACTAGAGCCTTCCTTTCAGTCATAACCGGAGCTTTGGCTGGGGTCTTCATCCTCACCTGGATTAATATTTTTGCCAATATTTTTGTTCTACTCTCAGCAGGTGCCCTAGCTAGACTAGACCTTCAAACTGCTAAATTCAATGCACTGCAAGCTTTTTGGATTCTCGTTGCCGTATCTTGGAGCGGGTTTGGTTTAGGCTTGATACTAAATCGTTTGTTGCTACATCCATCTTTTTAGCCAACGCCTCCATCAGCTTCTGTCTTGCGTTTAGTAGGCACAACACCATAGATTGCAGCCTATTGCGCCTTTAATTTCTCTCAATGGACACTGTAAATACCGTCACACAGGGCGAGTCAATGGGTGCTAGATTTCTGGAAACTAGAGTAAGCGTTTAACTGTCCTCTTGCTCTACAGCAGTCTTGCTGTGGGGCAGTTTTGTTTTTAGCTGCAAGCAAAGTCAAAGGTAGCGAACTCTTCTCTTGTCATAAAGTCTGTTTGCGCGGGGTTCCTTAATCTTGCTCCGGTAGCTGAACCTGCACTCCCCCTTCCGGCGTAATAACGACTTTACCACCCAGCGCCTCAATCCGACTGATAGCAATCCTGCGCGTGCGATCGTCAACTGCATTCTGTAAAACCATTGTCCAAGCACCCACTTGAGCAAATTTACTATTAGGATTGCGGGCTAAAAATTGTGCAGTTTGACGAGAAAGAGCTGCTACATTTTGGCTTTCTGGATCGGAATAAGCGATCGCCCACTCTGCCGCCTTCTCAAAGGATTTCCTAGCAGCTTGAGCATCTCCTAAAAACAATAACTCATCAGTTCCTTTATAACGCCAAATAAAATAAAATTTTAGCGGAGCTTTAGGAGAAAGCGACTTTAGCCCTTTTTCCATCAAAGCGACAGACTGTTCTGGTAGCCCTACATACATAGATATGCTTGTAGAAAGAAACAGATACATCTCTAAAAAACGCGGATCTCGCTCCACAATTATTTCAAAATATTCTGGACTGAGACTATACCCCGTCTGTTCGCGTGCTGAATCGTCACCAAAATAAGACAAAAAACCGAGCATTACCCAGTCTCCCAAAATATTATCAAACCCAAAAGAAGGAGTTTTTTGTAGCAGATTGAGACGTAATCTTTCGGTGTCTACTTCTCTATTGAGATTTGGCAGCGACGTGGTTTTGGCTCCGATAAGCAATCGGTTCAATTGGGAAACCTGTAAAACTCCAATTACTAAAATACATGCCAGACTTACACAAAACGTAACTATCGAGCGGCTTAGGTTTTGATTAAATTTGGAAAGCATTTGTATTTGCCACCTCTCAAGCAAGATAAAGTCTATCAACGGTTAGCCTTTCAAACACCAGTTGTTTTTGGCTCGTGGCTGGGTTACAGTTGATGATGTTGAAGTCGGTGATTGATCGCCTGATGGGTTTTAGTCTCACTCATGCCTTCTAGCCTGAAGGGTTCTACCCTTGACAATCCTCATTGTTTGTTAAAGATTGTTAAGTACACCTTAAAACACGTAGTTGCCAAGTGAGAAAGTTTGAGCAGAGGTAATTGTTACCATAAAATGATTTAGTAACTACTACATAGCTCCTCTTCTACTTCCAGTCAGTACCCTTCAAGAAAAAGCTGAGAAAGGCCTCTTTAATCTAGGGTTTAAAGAAGGCTACTTCCTAACAAATCCTGAATTTAGCTTTATTTGAAATAACTTGTCCCTCTTTAGTACCATTGGATAGACTAATCGCGAACATTAAAATTATAATTTTCAATTGGTAAGCTTAATCCACCAAAACGTAAATTTTTATTATGTCGTTTTTTCTTTCTAGCTTAAAAAGCAGCGGCCATTTAGAACAAGTTCATATGACTGTAGGGATTGTTGGCTCTCGCAAGATAGTAAGGGAGGATGATTATGCAAGTCAAGGCTGGCATATATTCGCGCCTAATCTCACTATTTATGGATTTGATGCTGATGCAGAAAGTTGTGATGCAATGAACTCGGAGATTGAAGCTCGACAAGTGAATTGGACTGAAAAACATATTCCACAAGTGCTTTGGAATTCAGTTGGAGAGGCTACCCTTTATGTAACCAATTTTACTGGTAGTAGTTCATTGTATCCTCCAAACGAATCTTACCTAAAGCGCTTTGCTGGATATCTAGAGTGGCACCAATTAGTTACTACAGTGGAAGTTGACACAACAACTTTAGATGCTTTTTGCGAATCCGAACAAATTGAGGAAATAGATTTTTTGCAGGTTGATGTTCAGGGAGCCGATCTTCAGGTTTTAGAAGGAGCAAGTAAAATCATAGAAAGCAGCATACTGGGTATTTTAACTGAGGTTGAATTTATTTCTTTGTATAGGAATCAGCCTCTTTTTAGTGATATAGATACTTATTTAAGAAATAAAGACTTTACACTTTTTGATTTGGCTATCAGCACTGGACGTGGAGTTCGGACGGATTCACCAATTGTATCGGAAACTCACCCCGGTTCTTTAATTTGGGCAGATGCTTTTTACTTTCGTGACTTAATTCGAGAAGACTTGAATACACACTTAAGAACACCTGAGCGAATTTTAAAACTAGCTTGTATTGCTGATATTATGAATTTTACTGATTATGCTTTAGAACTCTTGGAGTATCTAACATTGAATTACGGCGATGACGAGAAATATAACTTTGCTGACAATATAATAGAGAGTCTATCTCAAGTTCCAGAGCTAGTAGCACAAGGACTAGATTCCTTGCCTATTGTTACTAGAATTAGCAAATATGCTAGCTAGTGGTAAACCTCCTTAAAAACATATAAAGAACAGAGAATATCCCCGTTTTGTTAGCCAAAAAGTAGTTTACTAATTTTATGAAGTGCAAAATCTGTGAATCAAAATCAATAAAAACCGCTAATGCTAAAATAATGCAAAAGTACGACATTGATTATTTTAAATGTTCAAATTGCAGCTTTATTCAAACGGAGGAACCTTATTGGCTTGAGGAAGCATATTCTGAAGCTATAGCTAGTAGTGATGTTGGGCTGTTATTCAGAAACATCAACTTGTCCAAAGTATCAAGTAATATAATCATTAACCATTTTAACCATGAGGATAAATTTCTAGATTATGGAGCCGGATATGGTGTATTTGTTCGGTTAATGAGAGACTTAGGAATTGATTTTTATTGGTATGATAAATTTTGCCAGAATATATTTGCTCAAGGCTTTGAAGCTGAAAATCAAGAAAACAATCGTTATGAATTAGTCACAGCATTTGAAGTGTTTGAGCATTTGGTAGATCCAATTGCTGAAATAGAGCAGATATTGAAATTTTCTAGAAATATTTTATTTAGCACTGAATTGTTGCCAGCAAGTAATCCTAAGCCTAACGAATGGTGGTACTATTCGCTTGACGAAGGTCAGCATATTTCCCTATACACGGGTAAAGCACTGTCTATAATTGCTGAGAATTTCGGTTTGAATTTATATTCAGATGGCTCATCCTTGCATCTGCTAACAGAAAAAACCTTGAGCCAAAATTGGCTTAGTAGCTTGTATGGTGACGAGAAACAAAATTTTCAAAAAACATCACTACTTCAAAGAGATTATTTAAAAGCTATTGGTAAGCTGGATAATGATAATAATGAGGTTAAAACAACTGAGGAAGACAATAATGCTGATTTTGTAGCAGGGACAAAAGAAGTAAAAATTGCTATTGACGGGGTATTTTTCCAACTGTATAAAACCGGGATTGCTCGCGTCTGGAAATCCTTGCTTGAAGAATGGGCGAAAAACGGTTTTGCAGAAAATATTGTAGTTATTGACAGAGCTGGAACTGCTCCTAAAATTCCTGGTGTTCTATATCGCTCTGTACCAGCTTATGACTACGGCACAACGGATGCTGACCGGGCAATGTTGCAGCAAGTATGTGATGAGGAGGGTGCCGACTTATTTATTTCAACCTACTACACAACCCCATTGTCAACACCCTCTGTCTTTATGGCGTATGACATGATTCCAGAAGTCATGGAATGGGATTTTAACAATCCTATGTGGCAAGAAAAGCATTATGCTATCCAACAGGCTTCTGCTTATATAGCTATTTCAGAAAATACAGCCCGTGACTTGATAAAGTTTTTCCCGCATATTCCTAGAGAATCGGTAACTGTAGCTCATTGTGGAGTTGAAAATACTTTTTCACCAGCAAGCATTGCAGAAGTTAATAATTTAAGAACAAAGTACGGCATCTCAAAACCATACTTTATTTTGGTCGGTATAGGCGATTATAAAAATACAATTTTATTCTTAAAGGCTTTTGCTCAACTTCATAGTAGACAAGGCTTTGATATTGTTTGTACGGGTAGTGGAGCTTTTCTGGACGAGCAGTTTAGAACCTATACTTCAGGTAGCGTTGTCCATATGTTACAACTGAGTGATGAAGAGTTGAGGGCGGCTTATTCTGGTGCTGTTGCGCTGGTTTATCCGTCGAAGTATGAAGGGTTTGGTCTACCTGTTGTGGAAGCGATCGCCTGTGGCTGTCCAGTAATCACTTGTCCCAATGCCTCGATTCCAGAAGTAGCAGGGGAAGCCGCAATCTACGTGAACGACGAGGATATTAATAGACTTGCCGATGCTCTTTGTGATGTCCAAAAACCTGATATTCGTCGCTCATTAATTGCGGCTGGGTTTGAACAAGCGAAAAAATTTTCTTGGGAAACAATGGCGAGAACAATTAGTTCTGTCTTAATTGAGGCTACTCTCTTGCTTTTAAACCTGAAAGACATTAATTTAATTGTTTTTCCAGATTGGTCTCAACCAGAAGAATCTCTAAGCATAGACTTAGAAAGAGTTATAAAGGTGATCGCAACCCACCCGCAAAAAAGTCAGATAACGTTACTTGTAGAAACTGCCAATATTTCTGAGGAGGATGCCAATCTTGTTTTATCTAGTGTGGCGATGAATCTTATTATGCAAGAAGATTTAGATGTGACTGAAGGACCGGAAATCTCCCTGACTGGAAAATTAGGGGAAATACACTGGAAGGCTCTGTTGCCTCGCATTCATGCTCGCATTGTTATGCAAAATGAAAATCAACAGGCCATCGCGGTAGTGAAAGCAGAAAACATTCCAACCTGCAATCTTGACAGCTTCAGCGAGAAGCGAATTGTTCAGCTCGAAACGGGCGAATGGAGCCTCCACTAGACACCTTTCTGCTTTGTTGGATCTTCAGACTATCGACCAGTTTCAGCATATCTTTGCCACATCTGCTCATATGCCTTTTCCATTTCACGAGTAAACTGTTTGGCATTCCACAGGGGGGATGTCTGCCTTGATTGCCGCAGTTTCCAAGCGATTTGTTGCCGCAAAACGGAGTCTTTTCCTAAACGAATACCCCACTCTACATACTCTTCATCAGTCCAAGCAATACCTTCTGTCACACCCACGTTCATCATCATGGTGTAGCTGTTACGAGCTGCAAATTGTTGCCCAACTCTAGTCACTAAGGGAATGCCCATCCACAAAGTTTCTAAAGTAGTGGTGGCTCCATTGTACGGATATGTATCCAGTACCACATCAGCAATGCCTAGATTAGCACGGTGAGTTGCTTCTAATGGCACCTCCGGTAAAAATCGCAGGCGATCGCAATTCACCCCCTCTTCCTCAGCAATTTGTTCAAAGAATCTTTTCATTGACTCTTGGTCTTCGTGTCCTTTAATTAGTAGATAGCTGTGAGGTACTTCCTTTGTAATTTTTAATTGCAAACGGGCTGTATTGGGATGACGCTTATATGCTGTTTGACAGCTGAGATAAACCACTGCATCGTTAGGAATATTTAATTGTTCGCGCCGTAGGGTAGGTACATCTACTTCAAAGCCATCTACAGCAATATATGTTGTTGGTAAACGCCAAATAGTTGACGCATAATAATCTTGAGCAGATTCAGGTAAAACATAGGGATCTGCAATGAAATAATCAATTGCTGGCAAACCTGAAGCATCAGACCCTAGCCAAGTTACTTGAACTGGAGCAGGCTTTAATGCCATAACCCCACAGACTTCGCTAGAAGTGATGCTGTCTAGATCGAGCAGCACATCAATTTTGTCTTTATAAATACGTTCGGCAATTTCAGTTATTGTTTTTGTTTTGGATAAATCACAAAAATTAAATGTATTTCCAGCAATAAATTCTTGCAAACGATCGTTTTTACATTCTAAAGAATAAGCATAGACTTGAAACCGATCGCTTTCATGATACTGAAAAACCCATCGTGCTAGCCAGCCAACAGAATGTCTGCGTAAACAGGTAGATAAGTAACCAATCTTCAAAGGTTTGAGGGAATTACCAATGCTCTTAGATGATTGCTGTGATTGAAATACTCCTACTCCCAGATTAGAGTAGCCCTGGATTCCAGACTGACAAAATTTGCCAACCACACTGCGAAATTTATGTGTGTTATCAGGGTCATCCTGAAAGTAAGGAGAAAAGACCACAGTTGTCATTAAAGACGGAAGATGACCTTCCTTTACAGTGCTATTAGATTCAATTAGCGTACTCAACGCTAATTGATATTTTTGATGGGCTGACTCACCTCGTTCCCATTGGCCGCCAGCTCGCATCAGACCTCTGACAGTCAGATAATTTGCCGCTACCTCATCCATCAAGGTATGCGGAGAATTAAGAATACGTTGAGCAAATTCTAGGCTTTCCAGATTCCTGCCTGCGGCTTGATATAGATTTGCTAGATTTGCTAAAATCCCTATATTATTGGGTTCTATCTGTAAGCATAGTTTTGTCAATCGGGCAGTTTTTTCTAAAGAAAGAGAGTTTACAAAGGCAGCAGCTTTATCAGTTAGAATAGGGAGTAAGCTTTCGGCATTATTGGTATTTAAAATACAAGCTTCAATAAAGTCAAAAGCAGAAGGGTGAAGTGGATAAAGCTCCAAAACCTGCTGTATTATCTGCAACAGTAAATCGGCATCAAACTTGATAACTTGGCTTGACTGAAGTAGGTGTGCCATCTCAGACAAGGGCAAATCCTCATTGTTAGATATCTCTAAACTAGGCAAGAGTCGAATAATATGTAGCAAGTTATCCAAGTTGTCTGGATTGACTTCTCGGATGTGTTGGCGGATTGCCCAGGCAACTCTATAGTCTGTCTGAGCTTCCCGTCGCTCTGCTTCGGCTTGCAAAACCTCTGTTAGCTCTATTGTCCACAGATTCACCTGTTCTGATTCACCTTCTGTCATTGCTAAGAGCCAAGTCATCTGCGCTTCCGCTTCTTGTCCCTGCAACAGCAACATCAGACCCAAATGCCAGTAATAAAACTTCTCGCTGGGTTCTGCTTCAATAGCCTGTTCATACAGGCTTGCAGCCTTACTGTAGTCTCCTTGCAATAAATACCGATCGGCTTGCTGTTGCCAGCCTAAAGGATTGCCAGTAGAAATTTCAGCACTCATGACATGACAGTATTAGGAATCTAAGACTAGCAATAATAATTCAAATCAATAAATAAAGTGGGTAGTTATCTACCCACTTTAGCAAAGGTCTTCTGCAAAGAAGCTTGAAAGCAGACAAGCTGCTAGTAGGATTATTTAACAGGTTTCTGGTTGTTTCCGCAGGTAATACCGGTGGTATTCGGAGACGCAGGAGTAGGAGTTCCGGCAGCAGGGGCTGTACCAGCAGGTATTGGGGTATTAGTCTCGCACAACACTGCCAGGGTGGTTGATTCTCCAGCACCTGCACCCGATGTTTTACCTACAGCTACAGTACCAACGTACCCTTTCAAAACCGCAGGACCAGTCTTAGCAGGCGTAGCTTGAGTGGAGGCTCCTGCAGTCCCTGCTGCAACAATGGTGTATTTATAGTTTTCTGTTTGTGTATTAATACCTAATTCTAACTCCGCGAATTGGGCTGACGAAGTTACAAAAGTACCCTGTTCCAGAAACCTGGCTTGTTGGGCGCGGTTTGCGGAGCCAACGTAGCTTTTGGCTTCAGATGCGCGGGCTTTGTTGGCTTGGTTAAGGAAGGAGGGCAGAGCAATAGCAGCCAGAATACCGATGATGATGATAACGACGAGCAGTTCAATCAGGGTGAAGCCTTCGGCCTGCTTTTTCTGGTTCAGGTGTTGCAGGAACTTGGCTTTTAGTTCAGTCTTCATGAAAGGTCTCCTTGAGGTGCGGGGTGCTTAACTTTTAACTCTTGGATGTAACTTACCCACTTCCGCTTAGTTTCATATCACCCCCCCGAAAAAATTTTTTGCAGGTTTCCCTATCAACTCAGGGTTGCCCCTCTAGAAGCACACAGCCAAAGTCCTCCAGCCCAATCAGTGCCTGTTTTACAATTTCAAAAGCTTCTGCCTCAGATGTCGGCTCCAGGGTCACAGGATTTACGGGTCTGAGTTTCTGCCATAGCTGCACCAGTGACAGCATAGACTGAGACGACTCCCACAGGGGGAGTAAGCAAGCCGCTATGGTACTGTCCATTACTGGCAGGTACTCACTAATTTCAAACGGTTGCAGTTGGTTAACGCGGCTGACGAGTTCTTCTTTCACCTCTAATGTCTTCATCTGAGGATGCAGATGAACTATGGCTTCCTGCCAATCTGACAACTGCCACTCAGAGACTGGCACAAAAGGCTGAGCCTGGTTGGGATGACCGCACCAGAAGTCCAGTAGCCGATGAATGGGATTTAACAGTTCAAATAGATGCAGCTGGTCTTCCACTGTAGTTTCAGGCAAGCTCATCGCTAAAAACACCGGCAAATTGTCTGGTTCTTTGAACAGAGTCATCAAGTCCCATTCCCGCCAAGTCACCATGCTGATAAACTCAAGGTCAGATGTTTTCAAAGCAGAAAACATTTCCGGGATAGTGTAGCCTCGATCGCCTTGAAATAAATAATTCATCAGAAACCACTCTTCGTCTTTTTCACGCTTAGCATCCCAGGTAAACGTCTTGAGCCTGACTTGATCTTTCAAAGCCTTCATCGTTTCCCGCACTATGTCAATTTCCAACTCTCGTGGGGTTTCATCCATCAATCCCATCATCTTGAAAACCTTCTGCGCTCGATAGTAGTTGGTTCGCTGCAATGAACTATGAAAATTAGCGCGGATAATTCCCTCTGATTTCAAAACAGACTTCATAGCCTGTAATGCTGTCACTGGATCGGGTAAAAGATAAAGAACATCGTCACAATTAATGTAGTTAAATTCTCTATTAAGTTGTTGTAAATTTTCTATTGCTAGAACATGAAACTCTACATTTTCAAAGCCGTGATATTGCAGGCGTTTTTTGGCTAACTTTATTGACTCCTCTGAAAAATCAATGCCAACAACTTTTGCTCCTGAATTTGCTGCTGCAAGCATCAAGGATTTGTAGCCTGTGCCACAACCTGCATCTAAAATTACTTTATCTTGAGTATCTATAACTTTTTGGTTTCTCAAGTAGTAAGAGGTGACCATGTTATGAAGATAGAGTAAATTTGTCTCTCCAGTGGGATATTTTTCTAGTGGAATTCTAGGATAAGGTCCAGCGTCAAATTGCTGACGAATTTTCTCTAATAACTCGGATGATTGGTTGTCCATGCTTAATCGCTCCTAATGCTAAATTTTATTTTTCCCATCTTTGGCTTAGAAATATACTTATCTAGCAAAAACTGCTTTTAATCGCTCATCAATAGAGTTAGGGCTGTTTGAAACCAAAACTCAAGCTTAACAATGTTTATAGGCGTACATTCAGGTTTCGTCCCTAGAAATAAAGGGCTTGCAGACGGCCTACACCGGCAGGCGCGGGATGAAATTTCTGGTCAGAAGCGGTTATACTAAATTAAGCGTAGTCGTTATGAGTTTGTATAATCCTATGACCAACTCAACCGTAGAGAACTTGGTGATTATCGGTTCTGGCCCCGCGGGGTATACCGCTGCTATCTATGCGGCGCGGGCGAACCTGAAACCGTTTGTGTTTGAAGGGTTTCAAGCTGGGGGGCTACCTGGCGGGCAGCTGATGACAACGACGGAGGTGGAGAACTTTCCTGGATTTCCAGAGGGGATTACTGGACCAGAATTGATGGATCGGATGAAGGCGCAGGCTGAGAGATGGGGGGCTGAGTTAGTTACCGAGGATGTGATTTCGGTGGATTTGAGTCAGCGTCCTTTTATTGTCCGCTCTGAGGAACGGGAAGTTAGAACTCATAGTATTGTAATTGCTACGGGGGCGACGGCGAAGAGGTTAGGGCTGCCCAGCGAGCATGAATTTTGGAGCCGGGGGATCTCGGCTTGCGCGATTTGTGATGGTGCGACACCGATCTTCCACGGTGCGGAACTGGCTGTGGTTGGCGGGGGTGACTCAGCGGCTGAGGAATCAGTTTACTTGACTAAGTATGGCGATCGCGTTCATATGCTGATTCGCGGCGACAAGATGCGGGCAAGTAAAGCAATGCAGGATCGGGTGCTGAATAACCCTAGGATTACGGTTCACTGGAACTCTCAGCCAGTGGATGTTGTCGGTGAAGATGGTCGGATGACCGGGATTAAGCTCAAACATACTCAGACTGGTGAAGAGAGTGTTCTCCCTGTTAAAGGATTGTTCTACGCAGTTGGTCATCAGCCCAACACCTCCCTATTTAAGGGGCAGATGGAATTGGATGAAGTTGGTTACATCGTGACGAAGCCTGGTTCGGTGGAGACGAGTGTAGAAGGTATCTTTGCTGCGGGGGATGTCCAGGATCGTGAATATCGTCAGGCGATTACTGCGGCGGGTACTGGGTGTATGGCAGCAATGTTGGCGGAACGATGGCTATCTGTTAATGGTTTGCTCCAGGAGTATCGTCAGCAGATACATACGTCTGAAGAGCCAGATACACCGGCAGATGAGCCTGGTGATAAGATAGCTGAGCTGAATCCAGAAGCGGCGTTTAACCCGCAGGCGACGAGGCATGAGGGTAGCTATGCGTTGCGGAAGCTATTTCATGATAGCGATCGCCTGCTGATGGTCAAATATGTCTCGCCCAATTGCGGGCCTTGCCATACGCTAAAGCCGATCTTAAATAAGGTGGTGGATGAGTTCGATGGCAAAATCCACTTTGTAGAAATTGACATTGCGGAAGATAGAGACATTGCCGAGAATGCTGGTGTTACCGGAACGCCTACAGTGCAGTTCTTCAAAAACAAAGAATTAGTGGGTGAGATGAAGGGCGTTAAGCAAAAGAGCCAGTTCCGCCAAATGATTGAGCAATATGTCTAGCAAGGGTTTTAGGAATCAGGCGCATAGAATTCGCAGCTATACCAACAAAACCCGCTAGACAAGGGTTTAAAATGAAGTCCGCGTAGCATCCGGACTTCGCTTTCTGTTCCCTTCTTCTGAAGGGGGGTTGGCGTAGCCGCGATTTATCATCGCCAGGATATATTGATGACCCCGACAAAACTTCCTTTACCTCGACTTTTACGTTTATCTGGGCGTCCCAGTCTCTCCATGCAGATGATGCGGGTGGGAATTGTTATCACCTTGATGTTCGTGTTGATAGCCTTTCTCACTCCCGCATTTCAGGCTTGGGGATGGGTGCAAAATCCTTTGGAGTCCTTGGCTAACCCGATTCACGAGCCACCCTCGTGGCGTCATTGGTTTGGTACCAGTCGCCAAGGGTACGATGTTTTCTCGCGGACGCTGTTTGGGAGTCAAGCGGCGCTGCAAGTGGTTATCTTAGCAACCGTGTTGAGCCTTGTCATCGGGGTGCCGTTGGGTTTAGTCAGCGGTTATTTGGGTGGTAGGTTGGATCGGGTGCTGCTATTTTTGATGGATACAATTTATACGTTACCGGGGCTGTTGCTGTCGGTGACGCTGGCGTTTGTGGTGGGACGAGGGGTCTTAAATGCCGCGATCGCCCTCAGCATTTCCTACATTCCCCAATATTATCGAGTCGTCCGCAACCATACGGTTAGTGTTAAAACAGAACTGTTCATCGAAGCCGCTCAAGCAATGGGGGCAGACACTTGGAGGGTTCTCTCTCGCTACCTGTTTCTTAATGTGATTCAGAGCGTGCCTGTATTATTCACTCTGAATGCTGCCGATGCAATTTTGATTTTGGGCAGTTTGGGTTTTCTAGGGTTAGGGCTTGCCGATCAGGTTCCAGAATGGGGCTACGATCTCCGTCAGGCGCTGGATGCTCTGCCTACTGGCATTTGGTGGACAGCGCTTTTCCCAGGCTTAGCGATGACGCTGATGGTGGTAGGGTTGTCTCTGGTGGGAGAAGGATTAAGCGAGTTTGTGAATCCCCGGTTGCGGAGAGAAAATTGGAACCAAAAATCCCCTGAATAGAGTCAAATATTTTATCGGTAATGGGTAATCGAAACCTTTTTATACAATGACCCATTACCAACGATCCATTACCAATAAGCACTGCTGCTGAGATATGAAAGACAATATTTCTTTAATTGCTGCCGCTACAGGTGGTTTTATGTTATCTATTGCGATCGCTGGGATACTTAGGGCGGCACCTGTCACAGGTTTGAAGGTGCAAGCCAGTCCCAACACGGCCCAAGTATCGGATTTGCAGCTTAAACCTGTTTATCCCGATGAAACTGTTAGTTATACCCTGAATGAAAGGTTTTCTGTAAAAAATTCAATGCGCGTTCTTCCACAAATCAAGGGGGCGTTGAATAGTTTTCACACTTTGACGGAAAAAAGTAAATCTGCTTTGGGAGAAAAAGCTATCTCTGAGGTAGGAAATACTGATTGGGAAGTTCAAAACTTGGGCTTTACTAACTGGGTTGCTTCCGTTGAAGGGACAATTAAAAAGCAAGATTATCAGATGAAAAAGCTGGAGTTTGAATTAGCGAAAAAGCAGTATGAAGACAAAGAAATTGTAAAAGCAGTATTAGACCAGAAAGCGGTAAGTTATCAGCAGGCTAAGCAAGAATTTCAAAAGTTCTGGAATTCCTTTAAAATTTCAGACTGATATTAAGGGTCGTGGATTAAATAACTGACAAACTTCACCTTCTGTAGGGGCATTGCAATGCAATGCCCCTACAGAAGGAATTGGGACTTTATAAATCAGCTCTAAAGGTTGGGAAAAGTGACAAATGGCATGAATATAGATAAGTGGTATTAGTTTTTGGAAATTAGAAGAACGGTTGTGGTGAATCGGGAAGTAATTGGCATTGATCTGGGAGGAACGGCAATTAAGCTGGGGAGGTTCCGCGAGGATGGGACTTGCTTGGAGTCGTTGAGTGTGGCGACACCGCAACCGGCAACACCGACAGCGGTTTTGGATGCGATGATAGAAGCGATCGCGCAGCTCGATCCAGCAAGACACGCGATCGCGCTCGGTATCGGTACCCCTGGTCCCGCCGATGCATCAGGTAGAATTGCCAGAGTAGCAATTAACCTCGCAGGTTGGCATGATGTGCCCCTCGCAGATTGGTTAGAAGCCAAAACAGGTTTACCCACAGTTCTGGCTAATGATGCTAACTGTGCTGGGATGGGAGAAGCTTGGTTAGGAGCTGGACGCCATTACCGGAATTTGATTCTGCTAACACTCGGTACAGGTGTGGGGGGTGCGATTATCCTCGATGGGAACCTGTTTGTGGGTCATCAAGGTGCCGCCGCTGAGCTAGGATTAATTACCTTAAATCCAGAGGGTCCGCCCTGTAATAGCGGCAATCAAGGCTCTTTAGAGCAATATGCCTCAGTAGCCGCCATTCGCCGCCGCACAGGGTTAGAACCAGAGGAACTGGGCAAGCTGGCAAGCACAGGCGATCGCCAAGCATTAGAATTTTGGCAAAGCTACGGACGCGATCTCGGTGTTGGATTATCGAGTCTCATTTATGTTTTAACGCCGGAAGCGATTGTCATTGGCGGCGGCGTTAGTGCAAGTGCAGAATTTTTCTTTCCGGCTGCACAAGCAGAAATTGAGCGGCGGGTGCTGAAGAGTTCCCGTGAGGGTTTGCACCTATTAAAAGCTGAGTTAGGCAACCAAGCTGGAATGGTTGGGGCGGCAAAATTGGCTTGGCAAATTTTGAAGACTGAAAGTTGAGGGTTGAGGGCTGGGGACTGAGGGTTGAGGATTGAGGAGTGTTAGTCTCAGCACTTGTCGTTCTCCCTACTGGTTAAAATGAGTGCCCGGTTTTCTGTTTGATATATTCCAAAATTTTCTGATAGCAATCCGGGTCATTCTGCTTGTTGATAATGATGGGAATAGCACTATTCGGCAACCAGAACGTGAGCCTACCGTTAGAAGAATAGGAAAAGCTACTGATACGGTTGAGATCGACTACATATTCATTCCGTTCATAACTAACTTTGATCCAAGATGCTGCCAGTGAATGGAAGCTAACTTGTTGAATATAGTCCATTACTTGCTGATAGCCATCCGGGTTACTTTGACGGTTGATAATAATTGGGATGGCACTATCAGGCAACCAAAAAGTTACCTTACCGTTCGGGGTGCAAGCGAAGGCACTGATGCGGTCAAGATCGATTACATATTCATTTCGCTCATAACTCACTTTAATCCAATACGCCACATGACCTCCTCACATTAAGGTGAGTTCTGGCACTGACAACGCTCCCCCGCGCAAGTGGTTGGTGGAAAGCAGGACGTGAAGCGATCGCTTTCCGTCCTGCTGGAATTGCCAGCAACTGTTAAGATACCTCAGCTGCTTGGAGCGTCGCATCTTCTTGGGTAGGCTGTGAGGAGTCAGAACGAGCAAGTCCGGGGTCAAGCTGGGCTAGTGCCGCTTGAATCAATCCCTGGAACATCGGGTGGGGATTACTGGGTCGAGAGCTAAATTCCGGGTGGAATTGGGTGGCAATAAAGAAAGGATGGTTAGGTAGTTCAATAATTTCCACTAATCGCCCATCCGGCGAGGTACCGCTGATCGCATAGCCGGTTTCTAAAAACAGGTTGCGATAAGCATTATTAAACTCATACCGATGCCGATGCCGTTCGTAAACCACTTCTTCTTGATAGAGCCGGAAGGCTAGAGTATTGGGCGCTAAACGACAAGCATATAGCCCCAAGCGCATCGTGCCGCCCAAATCCACCACATCTTGCTGTTCCGGCAACAGGTTGATCACCGGATTCGATCCATTCGGGGCAAATTCAGCACTATTGGCATCTTCTAATCCTGCGACGTGTCGCGCCCATTCAATCACCGAACATTGCATTCCCAGACACAAACCGAGGAAGGGGATCTGGTTTTTACGGGCGTATTCAATCGCCGCAATTTTGCCATCGACACCCCGAACGCCGAAACCTCCAGGTACTACAATGCCGTTCACACCAGCCAGGTAAGTTTCGGCACTGCCCGATTCGATGCTTTCCGAGCTAACCCAACGGAGGTTAAGGTCACAATTCATTGCGATCGCTGCATGGCGCAAAGCTTCCAACACTGAGAGATAGGCATCTGTTAACCTTACATATTTACCAACGATGGCAATCTCTATCCGGTGAGTTGGATGATATAGGCGATCTACTAAGATTTTCCACTGGCTCAAGTTGGGTTGGCGTTGCTCTAGTTGCAGCAATTCCAGGGTTTGCTGTGCTAGTCCTTCCCGTTCTAAAATCAGCGGCACTTCGTAGATACTTTTGGCATCTTGGGCTGTAATCACGCACTCGACGGGAACATCGCAGAACTCTGAGATTTTTTCTTTGAGTCCTGGGTGTAGAGGGCGATCGCATCTACAAACTAAAATATCCGGTTGAATCCCGATCGACCGCAATTCCTTCACCGAATGCTGCGTCGGCTTGGTTTTCATCTCCCCTGCTGAGGGAATCCACGGCATCAGGGTTACGTGCATATACAGCACGTTATGACGCCCCACATCTTTGCGGAACTGACGAATTGCTTCCAAAAATGGCAGGGATTCAATATCGCCCACCGTGCCGCCAATTTCCGTAATCACCACATCCGGGTTAGTATTTTTGGCAACTCGCTGGATGCGATCTTTGATTTCATTCGTAATATGGGGAATTACCTGGACGGTGCCCCCCATATAATCGCCACGACGCTCTTTATTGAGTACCGCTTGGTAAATCGAGCCAGTTGTGACGCTATTGAGCCGAGACATGGACGTATCGGTGAAGCGTTCGTAGTGCCCCAAGTCCAAATCCGTCTCGGCACCATCTGCCGTTACGAACACTTCTCCGTGCTGAAAAGGACTCATCGTCCCCGGATCGACGTTAATATACGGATCTAATTTCAGGATAGACACCGAATAGTCACGCGACTTCAGCAAGCGTCCTAAACTTGCTGCTACAATTCCCTTGCCAATACTGGAAACCACGCCGCCGGTGACAAAGACAAACTTAGTCATAAAATGCTTAAAAGAAGAGCCATGTCGGCAACCCACCCCGTTAATTGTGCCACAGTCTTAACGAGTTGTTCGTTGCTTGTTGTTTGCAGTCTGCGATCGGTGATCGCTGGTTTGTAAAACCTTGGCAGAGTGGCTTTGTTGGCTGCCTTATCACCTATCCTATAGGAACGATAACAAGGCTAACAGTTGCTTTGCGATCGCTTATAGACCTTCAAACCCCTCAAAGGACTGACGACGGACAATTCCCACGCTTGGGCGATCGCGCTTTTGGTACGGTTTAACCCCTGAGTGACACTATTTTTGGCTTTGACTGAGTACCTCCCGACTTCGCTTCTAGCATCTGGTATTAGCACTTTGCCTTTACCGGAAGTTAGACGAAATCGATAGCTTCGTTCCTTTCAATGCCATCAATCCCACTCGTTTTCCTGCCAATTAGATTCTAAACTATTGATACCTGGTAATGCTTCGACCTCTGTAAATTGCTTGATAATTAAAATACTATTAACTGGATAATCGGTGGGCTAAGACACTAGACATGGCTAAAATTTACGATGAATTAAATCAGAATCTCCGAGACTTTATTCAGGAGCAGAAAATCTTCTTTACCGCGACTGCACCGAAAGAAGGTCGGATTAATTTGTCGCCTAAAGGAGTAGATACTTTCCGCTGTATTGATAATAATACAGTGGCTTACCTTGATTTAACTGGGAGTGGCAACGAGACCTCCGCTCATTTACATGAACCAGGAAATGGGCGGATGACGATCATGTTTTGCAGCTTTTCTGAAAAGCCTTTAATTCTTCGTTTATACGGTCAGGGAAAAGTAATTTTTCCAAGACATGAAGCTTGGGACAAATTTTATTCCTTGTTTACGCCAATCTTAGGAGAACGTCAGATCGTGGTACTTGAGATAAAATCAGTACAAACTTCATGCGGATATGGCGTGCCCATTTATGAACTGAAAGAAGAAAGAAAAACTATCAGAGAATGGGGTGAAAAAAAAGGGAAACAAGGAATCTTTGACTATTGGTGCGAAAAGAATCAAAAGAGTATCGATGGACTCCCCACAAAACTTTTACAAGATTAAAGAAACTTTTTTACTAATTTTATCCTCTAATTGATGTAAGGAACTTAGGATTTAACATGAGAAACATCCTGGGATTGGCTGTATTAGGGGTGGTTATGGCAGCACCAGTATCGGCAAAACAATCTCTTTACGTTTCCTATCCTCCTGCTAGCCATAAAACCACAGCTGACCGAATTTTCTTAATTGGCACAGCTCCACCGCCCGGAAAAGTGTTGGTAAATGGGAAGGCGATCGCGCGGAGCAAACAGGGGCATTTTGCTCCCAGTTTTCCGTTAAAGCCGGGAGAGAACCTCTTTACGGTGAGCTATCAAGGTCAAGCCGTCAAACTTAAAGTTACGCGGGCTGCCGCCCACCCTGAGCCACCAAAGGGGTTGGCATTTGCCAAAGATTCCCTGACTCCATCGCAGGATCTCGCCAGACTGCCGGGTGAGTTGCTGTGTTTCGGCGCAGTTGCTCCTGCTGACGCCAATGTTTCCGTCAATTTGGCGAATCAAACGATTCCGCTAACTAACCAGCAGCAGGTTGTACAGCTACCAGCGAATTCCGCTGCCTTAACTGCACAAAATCAACCTTATGCTGTCGCTGGGGCAGGACACTACCTGGGTTGTGCAGCAGCGGCGGCGGCGGCTGATTTGGGTCGTCCCCAGTTCAAAGTAGAAAAAAATGGGCAGATTGTGAGTCAGGAGGGACCGGCGAAGATTCAGATTCTCTCTCCAGCACAGCTAGAGGTGGCTGAGGTGATTGTTGATGCCGGGGTCGCCCGAACCGGGCCAAGTACAGATTATTCTCGCCTGACACCGCTGCCGAAAACTACGCGAGCTACAATTACAGGTCGAGACGGGGAATGGGTGCGCTTGGACTATGGCGGCTGGATTAACAGTAAAGAAGTTCAAATTGTCAAGGGTTCAGTGCCACCGCGATCGCTGATTCGCAGTATTCGCGCTCGGAAGATTCCCGGTGCCACAGAAGTCATTTTTCCCTTACAAGTGCCGGTACCGCTCGTTGTGCAGCAGGGCGATCGCACGCTGACATTAACGCTGTATAACACGACGGCGCAAACGGACATCATTCGCCTCGACCCCGATCCCGTCATTTCTCGCCTGGATTGGCAACAGGTCGCCCCAGAAACCGTTCAATATACGTTTAATCTCAAATCCGCTCAGCAATGGGGTTATACGGTGAGATATGAAGGCACGAGCCTGATTTTATCTCTGCGCCATCCCCCTCGTCTCACCTCTGGCCCCTCCCCTCTCCGTTCTCAGTCTTCCAACAAGCCTTTATCTGGAATCAAAATTGTTCTCGATCCCGGACATGGCGGTGAAGACAGTGGCGCAGGAGGGCCAACCGGCTATCCCGAAAAAGAGGTGACGCTCACCATGTCAAAGCTGATCGCCACTCAGCTAATTGCACGGGGTGCCACAGTGTACCTGACGCGGGAAGTTGATAAGGCGGTGTCGCTGCCAGAACGGGTGGCAATTATTGACGCAGTGAAACCGGCAATTTCGCTTTCAATTCACTACAATTCCCTCCCCGATGAAGGAGATGCCCAGAATACGCAGGGTTTTGGGACTTTTTGGTATCATCCCCAAGCCCACAGCTTAGCGATGTTTCTGCATAACTACATCGTGACTCAGGCAGGGCGTCCTTCCTACGGCGTTTTTTGGGATAACTTAGCCCTCGCGCGTCCTGCCTCTGCACCCTCTGTATTGCTGGAATTAGGTTTTATGAGCAATCCGGAAGAATTTGAATGGGTGGTCAATCCGCAAGCGCAGCAGAAGATGGCGGCAGCGATCGCTGAAGGCGTTACCCAATGGTTCAAAGTCGCTCGGTAAATACTCTTGTCGGCAGTAGGCTGGGTATGGGCATTCCCTTTGCAATGATTTGGGCAATGAATTCCCATCCCAGCAATACTAATTAAGTGCCTAATCGGAAGTCTTCGCTTCTGCGGCTTGTTTGGCTTGCTCAATTGTCAATCCCAAAGCCTCTGCGACCTGCTCCACAGTTAACCCTAATGTCAATAATCGAGACACTGCTTCTAATTTTGCTTCCAGTTTACCCTCCTCGACGGCGTCTTGATAAACTCTAGTTTGCTTTAACTCACTGAATCCAAACATTGCTTCCATCTCCTGGCGAGTCATTTGTGGAAACTTATACAAAACTATTGTCTCAATCAACTCTATAACTTGTCGCCTGATGGCTTCATCAGCAATTTCTTGACTAGCTTTATTCAGTAGCTGCCTTGCCAACTCGGTGGCTTTCTTTTTAGTTTCTACGACTAATTTCACCACTCCCACGCCAAGAGATCGATCTGCCGCTTCTCCTAATTCATCCAAATATATCCGCCTAACTCGCGGACTGGTCAGTAATTCTCGATACTGCGCTTGTACGCCAGGATCTAGGCTTCTGTTTTTAAAGATTACTGCTCCGCGCCAATCATTCGGTCGCTCATATTGAGAGAGGTATAAAAATATTTCGCCAAAAAAGCGCTGATAGAACCTTGGATCGCGTTGAAATTGGACTTCTACAAAATAAATGGGTTGGTCGGCAGAATCGTCAGAGGGTAGAAATAAACCATCGATACGAAAAGCAGTTTGTTTAACTTCAACTGAGGTGAATTGATAGGTGTTACCCGTTGAAGCAGGTTGACCGATCAATTCAAAGAAGATGCTAGGGAAATTTTGAAAGAGTTGATAGAAAATGCTGTCAGTTTTCACGCTTTCGGAGCCACTATTGAAAAAACAAATAGGGTGGGCAGTGCCCACCCTATCGTGTCTACACAATAATTAAACTGATTGAGCAATGTGATAAGGGCTGGTTAATTTATCCAGCTGTTGCACTAACAGACTGAGGAATAAACCGACATCAGTGACGACACCGACGGATTCGACAGAACCGCGATCGCTCAATTTGGT
Source organism: Trichocoleus sp. ST-U2 (assembly GCF_039961875.1). Classification (NCBI taxonomy): domain Bacteria; kingdom Bacillati; phylum Cyanobacteriota; class Cyanophyceae; order Leptolyngbyales; family Trichocoleusaceae; genus Trichocoleus; species Trichocoleus sp. ST-U2. The sequence continues at coordinate 27,787 of NZ_JAMPJY010000046.1, forward strand.
GACAACGGCTGGGTTAATATCTACGCAGACCATCTTCACCCCGGCTGGGGTCATATTTCCCACCCCAATTGAGTGCAGCATCGAAGAGAGCATCAAAATCATGTCTGCACCTTGCAGCAGTTGGGAATACTCTTCCTGAGCTTTAATTAAGTCCATCTGAGTATCTGGTAAGGGGCCATCATCGCGGATGGAACCGGCAAGGCAGAAGGGAACGCCATTACGGACGCACTCATACATGACACCGCTGTTGATCGCACCGTTCTCAACAGCTTTGGCAATACTGCCATAACGGCGAATTGTGTTAATTACTTTCAGATGATGGCGGTGTCCACCCCGAACGGCAACGCCGCGTTTCATATCCACACCCAGAGAGGTTCCCAACATAGACTGCTCGATGTCGTGGACAGCGATCGCATTTCCTCCCAGCAACGCCTGCACATAACCTTGCCGAATTAGATGCGTCAGGTGTTCGGCACCGCCAGTATGAATCACTACTGGCCCTGCTGTCACCACTACTTTACCGCCAGCATCGCGGATTTTGCGAAGTTCCCAGGCAACTTGTTCCACCACCAATTCCACGCGGCGTTCGCTGGAAACTCCGGCAGACATAAAGCTGAACTCTTGGGTGTTGCGCTGTTCGCGGGATTCGGTTTTACGAACCGTGCGGATACCGACGACATCAACGACTACCTGTTCGCCAAGTTCTAAATCCCGCAGCAGTTTACACCGTGCTACCCGTCCGTTGGGAGTTTGGGTAATGGCGATCGCGCCATCCATGCGTTGCTCTTGCACTCGCACCCACTCCCCATTGATTCTGACTTCTGTGGGATAAATGGTGGACACATAGAAATCATCTGGAGCCACCCCAGCTTGGATGACATCTTCCAGCTTGGCATCACGCTCATCTTGGGGCAAATTCACCGCACCCAAATCGATAAGCTGCGACAAAATCGCTTCCATCACATCGTGGGAAGGAGCCGACACTTTCACCTCCGCAGAGGAGGTACTTTGCCGTTGCTCTCCCAGACTGAAGTTGAGAACCTGGAAGCTGCCCCCATTTTCTACGACTAAATCTAAAGCACGGTTGATTAAGCCGGAGTCCAGCAAATGCCCTTCTAGGCGAATCGTGCGGCTTTCCACCGAGACATTGGCATGGACTTCTTCTCGGACGGGTTCCGTCACCCGCAGCGTCAGGCACTTGGCAGCACCCCCGGCTTTCAAAAATTCTGTCAGCGGCGTTTCGATGACTTGGAATCCAACATCGGCAAGGCGTTTTTTGAGCGCCTCACTCGCCTTATTCATCACTACAACGTGGTCAATATTCACCGCGTTGCAGGCGAAATTCACCGCATCCGCTTCCTCAATGGCAATCCGCTTCTCCGGCGCAACTCGCATTTCAATCAAGCGGTTGGTGTAAGAATCAAATGCGGGGGGATAGTAGAGCAAATAGCCGCCACTCAGGGGACAGAAGCAGGTATCCAGATGATAGAACCGCTCATCCATCAGTCGCAGCGATAGCACTTCGATGTCGAGCCACTTTGCCAACAACGGGTGAGAATCGAGTTCTGAGCGGAAGCCGTATCCCGCCCACAACCAGCGCCCCTCTCGATCCAGCAGCGCATCACCAGCGCCTTCAAACGGCAAGTCCTTGGGCAGTTCATGCACCTTATAGCCTTTTTCCTCAAACCATTGCTTGAAATAAGGCTCCTCACCCTGCCGCTCTTTGTGGAAGAAGCGGCTCAGGACGACGGTATCTCCCAGCACCAGCCCAGCATTGGCTGTAAACACCATATCAGGCACACCGCGTTGGGGTGCAACCAAATCGACAATGGCGTGGTCTTTGAGGACGTAGTGAAGCTTTTGCCATTGCTCTACGGCGCGATCGCGCGAGGATTTGTGAATATTGCCCTCCATCCAGGGATTAATCACATAATCCACGTCGTAATGGTCGGGAGCGCACATGAGGAAGCGGATCGAGGAGGTCATAAAAGAATCTCTAGTGAAATAGACAAGGGCAAACTCTTATTGGATACAGACTTTCCATGATCCAATTCTGTAGGACTTGTTACGAAATCTTTACCTCTTATTTGTAACAGCGAAAGTCAGCTCTAGAGGCTAATGTCTATTTTATTCTTTTACAACCCAAGGGGCTTGACAAAAAGTGATTTAGTGGGAATATTTAACAGTTTGAGAGCAAGTCGCTCCTATGTTTGATTCGCACTCCGTCGATATTGCAACAAAGCTGGAGGCCAAGTAGCTTGGGCTAATAAGGGCTGTAAATTTTTAGCAACGCGGGAGGCTAAAAGCTGGTGTCCGGCGGCATTTGGATGAATGATATCCTCCTGCCGATTTTTCGGATTATCGACAATTCCAGTTAAAACCTGCGGAATTAAATAAGCCTGTGTATCTTTAGCAACACGTTGATAAAGTTCGTCATATTCATCTTCTATGTAGCCGAGATTTATTCCTAGCAGCACAACAATTGCTTTTTGTTGTTGTATGGAGGTTACAATTTGTCGCAAGTTTTGTTCTGTCTCTGTTTTAGGAATTTTTCGCAGAAAATCATTTCCACCTAATTCAACAATTACCAGCCAAGGTTCTGCCGCGATCGCATCTTTTTGTAAGCGACTCAAGCCCATTGCGGTTGTATCGCCGCTAACACCGCGATTCAGTATTGGCAAACCGAGTTGACGACTCAACACGCTAGGAAAAGCTTCTGTCTTGTCCACGCCATATCCAGAGGCAATGCTATCGCCTAAGACGATAACTTGCTTACCAGCACCCGCTTTGAGGTTTTTGACATCATCGAAATTGTTGCCGCAACTGGTAACAACCAGCAGGGAAGCGAACAACAAACTAAAGAACCACACCCATCGGCGTTTTTTCATACGGTTTCCAATTCAACTCAACGATATTGCAGATGGTTGGCGGTAGGGGCGAAAAGAGAGAGCGATCGCCTATGCCACTTAACCCAATATTATTAATGCGAATGCTTCTCCCCGCGCTTCGTCTACTGACCACTTTTTTCGGCGCGGTAAGCATCGATAATCAAATAAACGCCTTGCGCCAACATCATAAGGATGACTAATGGCAAGGATGTTCCCAACATAATTGAAATAATGCCCCCGATATCAATCAATCCTGCTTGGATAAGAAATGATACAGCGCTGGCTTTCTTAAGATTAACTGAGTCTGAGGACAGGATAAGAACAAGTAAGAGTAAAGCTTGAAGTTCTGGGTTTTCAACGATAAGTAAATATTTGAACAGGTTGGTAGTCATTTGTGGAATTACTGAACCGTACAATTCCACGAAAGCGAATCGACTGGAGAAACCGCAGAACTCATAGGGACAGATATTAAGTTACCCTTTCTGACCCTCATCAAACCGTGACGCCGCTTAAGCTATTAATATCCGCAACTGCCCTTATCCGTTGATTATGGCTGAAATCCGCAATCGCAACAGCGTCCAGGTAAACGAGGCTGGAAAGCAGAAACTCATAGAGGCTAAAGCTGCTAAACATATTTACCGTAATTATAAAAAAAGGATTTGGACGTATTTGGACATTGCTGAAGCCTCTGGAGTGGGTGAAAAGACGGTTAAGCGGTTTTTTGCGGGAGAATCTGTTGATTGTGATAATGCGATCGCGATCGCCACAGCCCTAAATTTAGAACTAGCAGAATTAATCGATCCGAAGTCAGATCCATCACCTCCACCGCCAGAAACCCCGATTGGCTGGCGCGATATCTGCCACAAAATGCTGGAGGAACAGCTGAGGCGTTACCAATTCCGGCGACAGGCGACGGGTACGGGGTTGGGGCATGAGGTGGGTATCTATGTGCCGCTGGGATTGGTGAAACCGACAACTCAGCCTCGACGGAGTGAGGAGTTTTGCCCATCTCCAGATGAGGGGCGGTTGCAATATCAGCTGAATGAGAAGGAAATTGAGAAGCGGTTTGAGGCGGATGCGTTTCTCCGGGAGGTGATTGAGGAGGGGGAAGGCAAGATGATTGCCATTATTGGGGAACCGGGGGCGGGGAAAAGTACGTGGTTAGAGCAAATTGCCCGTCATCTCAAGGATTCAGAAAATGTTTCCCGGTTGCCGATTTGCATTCAACTGGGGAGTTTGGATGGGAAAACTTTGGAAGAGTATTTACTCCAGGTTTGGCTGAAGGAGGCGCTGTCTCTTCAAGGAATGGTGGTATCAGCCCAGATGCAAACTGAGTTGATGCAGTTGTTTAATTCTCATCAAGTGTGGCTGCTATTGGATGGGGTGGATGAAATACGGGCGGATACATCCACGGGGGCAAATTCGCCCCTACAAGGAATTGCAAATCAGCTGAGGGGTTGGGTGGCGCAGACGCAAACCCTGTTAACCTGTCGGCTGAATGTTTGGCAAGCGAACGATCGGGTAGTGCCGAATTGTGATATTTATCGCACCCTGGATTTTGACGATTCGCAGGTGGGGGAGTTTATTGGGGAGTGGTTTGCTAGGGCGGGGAAACCCCAGTTAGGGAAGCAGTTACGGGAGAAGTTAGGGGAATCGGGGCGGGAGCGGATTCGGGATTTGATTAGAAATCCTTTGCGGTTGGCGCTGTTGTGTCAAACCTGGGCGGTGAAGCAAGGGGAGTTGCCGAAGACGAAGGCGACGCTTTACCAGCGATTTCGAGAGGATTTCTATGAGTGGAAAAAAAACGAGTTTCCCATCAGCTGGCAGCAACGGCAGGAGTTGAATGCAGCGTTGGGAAGGTTGGCGGTTGCGGCAATTGAGAATCAGACACCCCTGAGGGAGTCGCTGGCATATCAGGTGATGGGGGAATCTCTGTTTGAGTTAGCGCGACAGATTGGTTGGCTGAATCTGGTGTACCGAGATGGGGAAACCGATGAACCTGTCTATGCCTTCTATCATCTGACGTTTCAGGAATATTTTGCAGCGCTGGCGATTGACAATTGGCACTTTTTCTTGACTCATGACAATGGCAATCCTCAACCGTTACCGGGCAATATTTACCGCATTTTTGAGCCGCAGTGGAAGGAGGTCATTTTGCTATGGCTGGGGCGAGAAGATGTGGAAAGGGAGCAGAAAGAAGAGTTTATTTGGGCACTTGGTTGGTTTGACGATGGGTGCTACTGCTTTTATCAGTATCGAGCCTATTTTCTAGCCTCATCTGGGGTTGCTGAGTTTCAGGATTGTCCTTGGGCAGATGAAATCGTAGCGCAAATTGTTACGTGGGGCTTTGGTTATTTCAACATTGACAAACAAGAGTGGTGGACATTTCTCGATCCGATTGCGGTGGGAGCGAGAGCATCCCTGTTAGAAACTAACTGTATCCTTGCTATTAATCAAATTGTTGACTTATTAGAAACCACAGAATCTGAAGATACCCGTTGGATGGCTGCCTACAGTTTGGGGAAAATTGACCCAGGAAACGAAGTAGCTATTTCTGGGTTAGTCCGGCTTCTGGAAACCACAGAAAATGAATCCACCCGTAGCAGTGCTGCCCAGAGTTTGGGGGAAATTGGCACCGGAAACGAAGTAGCTATTGCTGGGTTACTCCGGATTCTGGAAACTACAGAATCTGAAGATACCCGTAGGAGAGCTGCCCGGAGTTTGGGGGAAATTGGCACCGGAAACGAAGTAGCTATTGCTGGGTTACTCCGGAGTCTGGAAACCACAGAAGATGAAGATACCCGTTGGACGGCTGCCTACAGTTTGGGGGAAATTGGCACCGGAAACGAAGTAGCTATTGCTGGGTTACTCCGGATTCTGGAAACTACAGAATCTGAAGATACCCGTAGCAGTGCTGCCTCCAGTTTGGGGAAAATTGACCCAGGAAACGAAGTAGCTATTGCTGGGTTACTCCGGATTCTGGAAACCACAGAAAATAAGGATACCCGTAGCAGTGCTGCCTACAGTTTGGGGGAAATTGGCACCGGAAACGAAGTAGCTATTGCTGGGTTACTCCGGATTCTGGAAACTACAGAATCTGAAGATACCCGTAGCAGTGCTGCCTCCAGTTTGGGGAAAATTGACCCAGGAAACGAAGTAGCTATTGCTGGGTTACTCCGGATTCTGGAAACCACAGAAAATAAGGATACCCGTTGGAGTGCTGCCCGGAGTTTGGGGGAAATTGGCACCGGAAACGAAGTAGCTATTGCTGGGTTACTCCGGAGTCTGGAAACCACAGAAGATGAAGATACCCGTAGGAGTGCTGCCCGGAGTTTGGGGGAAATTGGCACCGGAAACGAAGTAGCTATTGCTGGGTTACTCCGGCTTCTGGAAACCACAGAAGATGAAGATACCCGTAGGAGAGCTGCCCGGAGTTTGGGGGAAATTGGCACCGGAAACGAAGTAGCTATTGCTGGGTTACTCCGGCTTCTGGAAACTACAGAATCTGAAGATACCCGTTGGACGGCTGACTACAGTTTGAGGGAAATTGGCACCGGAAACGAAGTAGCTATTGCTGGGTTACTCCGGATTCTGGAAACTACAGAATCTGAAGATACCCGTAGCAGTGCTGCCTCCAATTTGGGGAAAATTGACCCAGGAAACGAAGTAGCTATTGCTGGTTTACTCCGAATTCTGGAAACTACAGAATCCGGAGTAACCCGTTGGAGTGCTGCCTCCAGTTTGGGGAAAATTGGCACTGGAAACGAAGTAGCTATTGCTGGGTTACTCCGGATTCTGGAAACCACAGAATCTGAGGATACCCGTAGCAATGCTGCCTCCAGTTTGGGGAGAATCTTAGAAAACTACCAGATGCCCTCAACTGTCTTAGCTTTGCAGCACTGTTTAACACATGAAGTTTATAAAAGCAATTTTAAACTCTACGAAAACTGCTACAAACTTATCTGGGAGTGCGCTCAAACTCTGCCTTACCCAACCTTTTATCAAGCTTGGCATCATCCACCTATTACTCCCCATCCAGAAGTTACAGAGACTACCGAAGTTGGTTTCACCCCCTTCACCCAACGCCATAACTTGGCAGTATTACCCAAAATTCTTCACGCCGCCATTAACAACGATCCTCAGATGAGGGACAAAGTACAACTTATTTGCATCGACAGCAGCAAATTCGAGAACCCAGATAATCCCGCCTCGGAAATTTACGCCGAGATGGTAATGCAAGGCTGTCCTGAACGTCCGAATGGGGAACCGGAAACGATGCAAGCGCTCAAAGTTTATTGTCAGCTAAAATGCCAGGGAATCTTTCTAATTTTTTACGAAGATACAAGCGGCGAAACACCCCAAGGCTTCAGTCAAACTTTCCTCACATCTCTGAGCAAATTTCATAATGCGAGGAGAATTTGTGTAGTGAGCGAACAGCCTTGTAATCTCCAAACATTCTCTCCAAGTCAACCAAATTTAGTTACAGATATTGTGAGTTGGATTAGAGAGAAAATGATGGAAGAATAAAGCGCATTTCCTTCTCCTCAACCCGCTATTAAACTTCCTCTTTATATCAATTCACTCAGGCTGCTTGTGGTGAGTTGCCAAACCCGCAATAAAAGCTCCCATAACCATTCCCGCCCACAAGCCGCTGCTGCTGCCTTGCATATAAGCTCCTGGCATCATCCAAGCTTGACACGCTGTCTTGAATGCTGCGAATTCTAAAGTATTTTTTGTCATACTTTCGCAGCGTTGGTTATCAGCCAGTAACTTAATTTGTACACCCATGTAAGCACCGAAACAACCCGATGCTAACGCTATAAAAGTACAAATTAGCATACGTTTTTTATTCATGGCTAACAGCTAATGGCTAATTATTCGTAATAGTTAATGATATCAAATCCCGTTTATTCCCCACAATTTTCCGGAAACCCACCACGCCAGAGCCTGCGTCTCCGGCTCCCCTCCCCGCTTGCGGGGAGGGGCTGGGGGTAGGGTTCTTTTATGGACAATTCAACAGATTTGATCTGACTGATTAGCCATCAACCATCAACCCGTATTCCGCATCCCGGCAGCAATCCCGTTAATCGTTAACAGCGCCCCGCGTAGCAATTCGCCTTTACTGTAACGAGAATGGACAACACCAGACGCTGCTTGCTTGCCATGTTGGCGCAGGCGTTTTAGCAGAGAGACTTGCAAGAAGCCCAGAGGGACAATCGTGCCGTTGCGTAACTGCACAGACCTTTGTAGGACTGGATCGCCATCCAACAGCCGTTTGTGACCCGCAATCGTCAGCACTAAATCGCAAGTGAGGTGAAACTCGCTCTTGATTTGCTCAAACAAGGCTTCAAAGCGATCGCGATCTTCCGGGTGGGACAACTCCCGCACGTAGTGGTGAGCAATCTGCAAATCGACTTTCGACAACGTCATTTCTGCTTTAGAAATTGCCATCTTGAAGAAAGGCCACTTGAAGTAGAAATAACGCAGCAGCTTCAGATTTTCTTCGGGTTCTTCGTTCAAAAACTCTTGCAATGCCGTTCCGACACCGTACCAACTCGGCAGCAGGAAGCGCGTTTGCGTCCAGCTAAACACCCAAGGAATTGCCCGCAGACTCGCTAAATCCTTTTTACCGCCGCGACGGGCAGGACGAGAGCTGATTTGCAATTGGCTGATTTCTTCGATGGGGGTCACTTGGTGGAAGAAATCGACTAAATCGGGTTGTTCGTAAATCAAGGCGCGATAGTGGGCACGCGATCGCGTCGCCAACTCTTCCATGATTTCGTTCCACGGCTCGATATCATCAAACCCGGTTCGCAGCAAGCTTGCCTGAATCACAGCGGTTGTTACGGCTTCCAGGTTGTACAGGGCTAACTCTGGCAACGAGTATTTAGAAGCCAGCACTTCCCCCTGTTCGGTAATTTTGATCCGCCCATTGATACTATGACCGGGTTGAGCCAGGATCGCTTCGTAGGCAGGACCGCCGCCGCGACCGACCGAACCGCCGCGCCCGTGGAAAATCCGTAAAGCGATGCCGTACTGTTCGGCGATTTTTTGTAGCACTTTCTGAGCTTTATGGATTTCCCAGTTACTGCTCAAGAAGCCGGAATCCTTGTTGCTGTCTGAGTAGCCCAGCATCACCTCTTGCAGGTTATAGGTTGGAGATTCCAAGGAAGCAGGTTGGTTTGAATCCTCAACCTTTAACGCTTGCGAATCTTTAACGTTTTCATAGCCTCCCGCAAGACAAGCGCGATACAAAGGCAGTTCAAACAAATCTTGCATGACTGCGGGTGCCCGCTTCAGGTCTTCCACCGTTTCAAACAGCGGCACCACCATGATGCTGCTCTTTCCGGTAGAGGGGTCATACAGACCCGCTTCTTTTGCCAGCAGCAGCACTTCCAGAACGTCACTGGCTTCCCGGTTCATGCTGATGATGTAGGTTTGGCAAATTTGAGAACCAAACTCTAGCTGGAGCTGCCGCAGCATTCGGAAGGTTTCAACGGTTTCGCAAATTTTTTCAGAAAATGGCAATTCTGCTGGGATTAGCGGGCGCTTGGTTTGCAGTTCCGTTGCCAGCCACAGCGCGCGCTCGGCTTCCGATAGATCGTTGTATGCTTTGGGCAGAATTTGCAGGTATTGGGTTATTTCGTTGAAGGTGTCGGAATGGCGAGTGCTTTCCTGGCGAATATCTAAGTGCGCCAAGTTGAAGCCATAGATTTCCACCTGACAAATTAAATTTTCCAGATCCCGGCATGATAAACCCGTCTCAATCAGGTTCCGGTGAATCAGCCGCAGTTCTGCTAGAAATTCTTCTCCAGAGCGGTAAACGACGTGAGACTGGCTATCTGAGATTTGCCGATGCAAGTTTTCGCCATCCGAAAGTCGCCGGTTGCGATCGCTGGTATTTTGCAGACGCTGCTGAATGTATGCCAGCTTCAGGCGGTAAGGCTCTTGTCGGTATCGAATTGCCAGATGCTCGTATACTTCTGGCATTTGCGACCGATCCTGCTCTAAGGAGTCCAGCAAATCTGGCAAGACATCGCTCCAGTGCAACGACAAGCTGAGCTGATTCGTCAGTTGCCGCAACGATTGGATATACTTCTCCAGCACTAAACCGCGCTGATAGCAAGCGGTTTGCCAAGTGACTTTCGGGGTGACTGAGGGGTTTCCATCCCGGTCTGCCCCTACCCAAGAACCAAACTGGCAGAAGTTGTTTACAGGGGGAGTTAGTCCCGGAAAAGAAGCTTTTAAGGCGCGTTTTAGGCGTTGATGAAGCTGAGGAATCGTATCAAACAACACTTCCTGGAAGTAGTGGAGGGTGTAATCCACTTCATCCAACACGGTTGGTTTAAATTGATGCAGTTCGTCGGTGCGCCACCAGAGGCGAATTTCTTCGGTTAATTGTTCGATGCAAGCCTCTGCTTCCCAAGAAGTCGTCAAACCTAAGGCTCTAAATTCTTCTTCTGCCTGGTCTAGCTGTTGCAGAATTTTAGCAATCCGCTGCTGTTTGCCGCGAATCGTATGGCGAACAATTTCCGTCGGGTGAGCGGTAAAAACTAGCCGCACGTCCAGATTATCAATCAACCGCTGGATTTGCTGCGGAGGCACATTCATCTGGCGCAAATGGGGAAACAACCCGTGGAATGTCCCGGCATTTCGTTTGGCTGTGCCATCGTGGTGCCAGCTCTTTTCAAGCAAATCCGCTCCCGGTCCGCCGTTTTGGTTTTCTTCCTCCATGTCCTCTGGCGACAACACAATGGCGGAGTCCCCATCTCCTTGCAAGCTGGGAAGTTTACGCGGTGCTGCCTCACCAGCAGGAGCGTTGTAGGTAGCACGTCGGGAAAGCTGCTGATCGCGCTGTTCGTAGTGCTGCTCGACGATGTTAATGAGCTGGAAGTAGAGAGCAAAGGCGCGTGAGGCTCGAATCGCTGCATTGAGATCAAGCTTTTCGATCAGCTGAGGTACTGACTCAGGCAATTCTGTTGCCTGTCCTTCTGGCGAACACCTCGATCGAAGTTGATTAAGCAGATCGACCAGTTCCTGACCGCATTCCTGTTGGAGAACAGACTCCCATAAGTCCTCCACCACTTTGAGGCGATGACGTAAAAATAAAGCAGAAGTAGATGTTACCGTCAATGGCTGATCCGTCGATTGCAGTAGGGAACTCATAGAGTCTATTCTCTCTAAAGAAGAATAATCACCTAATTTTAGGGTTTCTAGTCCCAGCAAGTGGTTTACAGCGAACACCAACTGGGTTTTTCCAGAAAAAGGGAGGGGTTGCGAACTGACTCTTTCAGCGCTAGGCTAACGCCTCGCTTCAAAGACACGCGATCGCGTCCTAGTTGGTCGGCGAGGGGATTTTTATTTACTTCCGGCTAATCTCCTTCATTTTCCCCTTCCTGTGATGTGTTTCCTAAGTTGGGTACGTGGAGAACCGGCAAGCGATCGCCCCGAAATACTTCCTCACTATTTTGTCCAATGGCGCATAGCAATTCGCTGACTGCTTTGATGCCTAAAACTCCGAGTAGCATCGGCACCGTGGCTAAACTCAACCAAATTTCGGGCGTTGCAGACGTTGCATTTTCGGCGGTTGACGGTTGCTTTTTGTTAGGAAGAGTTTGCATGGGCGAAGGTCTAGATAAAAACTAATTTCTTTTTAGACAAACAAATAAAAGAGGTCAGAATTTAAACAGCACAAGGGGCACTTATCCTTCTAGTTTATGCATCTGAATAATACAGCGATAGCCTCCTAGGGCATAGTAGGACGGGAACACGCTCCTCAGCGCTACTGTCCTAAGCGCGGGGCGTTCGGCAAATAGCTATGGCACAAGAGCAATAATTCGGTAGCACCAATGGCAGTCTTGTGTAAGACTACTGAGAATCTAGAAGCAATTGTACAAAGCTTGGGGACGTTCGGAGCGGTTAACGCTTGCTGAAGTATTAAGTATGAAGTATTAAGTATGAAGTATGAAGTGTGAAGTATATCCTGAAATTTTGGTGTTCAACCAATTTTTCATCCTTTGTGACAACCTTTAAGCGCGACTTCCAATCGCAGGGTGCGCCCTCCGGGCTACAGCGTTCATGCTTCATCGTCTTTTCATCTGTTGCAAGTCCAGGGTACTTTCTTTGTGATGTTGGATGCCGATCCGATCGCCTATTTAGAGGGTCAATCCTCCCTCGCCCAGTGGGTTTCCCGCGCTATCGGTCTTCCGGAAGTGCGCCTACGATTTCGCTTACGAGGGAATAACCTGCATATTCTTTGTGAAGGCTCCGAATGTCCGCCTGCTGGACCCGTTGTGAGCCGATTTGTCGAGGCACTGAAGGGGAAGGAAGGAGGAGCTGGGTTCCCCCCGCAAGACGCTCCCATTGACCAGGTGATTCTCTATGGTCGGAAACTGGGCATCCAGCGCCCAGACTGGATCAAGCAAATTCACCTAGAGCGACTGGAACTGCATCAGGCGTCAGATGCCGCAGGCGTGGCTGCTGCAACGCCGACGGATGGGCAGGAAATGACTGCCGAGCAAGGAGCAACTAGCGATGCTGACGGGCTGAGAGTCTCCAACCGCAGCCTCGCTCGCTCCGGTCAACCAGAAGCGATCGCGCGTTATCTGAGCGAAACTCTCAGCCCAATGGGAGTCGGCGTCAAGGTCGTGATTCAGACGCTTGGGAGGGAGCCAGGAAGCCGGGGAGCCGGACAGCATCAAGAATTGTCCCCTGCTTCACCAGCGGTTTCCCGTCGTCTGTGGGTACTTTGCGATTCTAACTACAGCACCGATGAGTCGCTGATGGCGGAGCCGGTGGCGGCTCAGTTGCGAAATTTGAAGCTAGAAGGGTTTCGGGATGCCGTGATTTGCAGCCAGGTTCGAGGAGAAGCGGCTCCCGACTGGCGGCTGCGGGTGGATCTGACCCCTCCAGAGGAAATGCTCAAGGATTGGGCGCGTTGGGGAGATATCCAAGCGATCGCCCGCTTGCTAAATCAAGTGTTAAACGCGCAGGAGATGCAAATCTCCGCAGTTCTGAAAGATTCAACGCTGCATTTATTTTGTAGCCAGAAGCTCTTCAAGCAGCTAAAAGCAGCCGGAGACACCGTACCCGCAACCAGCGATGCGGCTGAGATTGCGATCGCTGCACCCGATCGAAAAACCGCAACGAGTGCGATCGCTCCCGTTTTAGAGTCTCTGACAACGCAAGGCATTCACGCTGCCACCATTTACGGCGTTGAGACTCACGGTGTAACACCAGTCCCGGAACAAGAAACGCCAATCTGGATTGAATGGCTGAATTTACCTGCGTCCAGAGATCCCGCGTTAGCAGAATCTACTTTGGAATTGGCGCAACGGGGCGATCTGAACGCAATTCAGTTTTTATTGCAACGCTTACTCAATCCCGACCTAGACGAGCGATTAACAACGGGTGGCATTCGTTTATCTCTGCGCCGCAAACAAGATTTGTTGCACATCATGAGCGAGGCACTCTCTAGTCCGCAGCAATCTGCCGTCGGGTCACCTGTTGCCAAGTTTCTGCGCGGGTTGGCGATTCCTGGCATTAAAGGGGTGCGAATTTATGGGCGTCGCGCCGGTCACTCCACCCCCTTGTGGCAGATGGGCGTTGATTTCACCCCTCGCAAACGCCTGGTACCGGAAGCAACCCCAGAGTTTGCTGCCAGCGATGTTTATCTAGGAGATATCCTCTCTGGCAGTAACGAACCCGTTCTGCGTTCTGATGTCACCAAGGAAGACCTCAAAGCAGCCGCTAGCGCTGTCTCTTTCAAAGTGACTCGAACCATCCAGCAATGGCTATGCGCTTCCCAATTGTTTATTCCCACGGTGGAGATTAAAGACCTGGCACCCGTCGCCTCAGGGAAACTTAGCAATTCCACCTACACTTATTACCAAGGTTTCGTCGTGGCTTTGGTCTGGGGGATGCTGGGATTCTTGCTCACGGTGCAAACGGATTGGTTTCTGTCTGCGATCCTGAAGTCAAAACCACCCATTAATCAAGCGTCCGCGGTCAGCGGCAAATCAACCCTTGACCCGCGAGAACCAATCGAGGATACGTCAGTTCCCTTGCCCCAGATGTCTTTGCAAAAATCTCGTGGTTCAGAGGCTCCTGTATTCAATTCTGAAGGATTCACTCGCCAAGGAGATATCACGGTAAGGAACGAGGGTGAAAAGTCCCAGCGGAATGCCGCATCAGCAGCAATTTTGGCAGCCGCGCGAAGTTCTAATCCCTCTTTTAATAACCGCCTGTTAGACGAAAAAGTGGCTCTCTACCAACAGATGCTGTTACAAAGACGGGGAGTTCCCCCGGATGTTTGGATAGTCGGCAGTTCTAGGGCAATGCGGGGGGTCGATCCTCAAGCGCTGGAAGAAGCATTGGCAGCGCAGGGATATCCGGGTGTTCAGGTGTTTAACTTTGGCATCAACGGTGCGACGGCTCAAGTAGTAGATTTGATGGTTCGCCAAGTTTTGACGCCAGAGCAACTGCCAAAACTGATTATTTGGGCGGATGGTGCCAGAGCGTTTAATAGCGGGCGGATAGATGCTACCTATAATGCGATCGCTAACTCGCAAGGCTACCAACATCTGCTTGCCGGTACTTTCCCCAAGCAGAATTCAACCCCAGGAAGTCCCAGCCAAACGACGGCGACACCACCGGCTAAAACTCCGGCGACGGCGGATAAAGGAGCCAGTGGTTCCTTAACGCAAAGCTATCAAATGGTTAATAATTGGCTCAATGAAACGCTAGGAACGTTCTCAGCGACTTATCCCCAGCGCGACCAAATGAAAACGCGGTTGCGGGATCTGTATGTTGTTTGGGCAAAACCAGCGAAAACAACTTCTGAGGGAGCCGGCGATAATCCCCAAACATTGACATCCAGCCAATTTGCCATTGATTTTGATGGCTTCCTTCCCCTCACCGTTCGTTACAATCCTGCCACCTACTACAAGCAATATGCCAGAGTCAGCGGTGACTATGACAGCGATTATTACGCTTTCAAGATGGAAGGCAAGCAAACCCAAGCGCTAGAATCGCTGCTGCAATTTACCCAAGCGCGTCAAATTCCGATTGTTTTTATAAACCTGCCTTTGACCCAGGATTACTTAGATCCAGTACGCATAGAATATGAGCAAGAATTTCAGCGGTATATGCGATCGCAAGCAATCCAAAAAGGGCTGATTTTCCGAGACTTAAATCAGCTTTATCCCACTCAACACGATTATTTTTCCGACCCCAGCCACCTTAACCGCTACGGTGCTTATGAAGTTTCTAACCAGCTAGCCGAAGATCCCATGATTCCCTGGCCTGCTAAATAGGACTGAGTTAAGAGGACTGAGGACTGAGTGAACCAGGAGTGGAATGAGTGCCCAATACCCAAGCTGAATTTATCCCGTTCTTTTACTTAGTTCAATTCTTCTTGTTTACCCTTAGTTTCCTGCTAAATAGGATTGAATCATGTTAGCGGGGCACGAAGTGCGGACTGAGGGCTGAGTGAGTCAGGAGTGGAATGATTACCGAATACCTAAGATGAATCTCTCTCATTCTTTTACTCAGTTCAATCCTTGTTGTTTACCCTTATTTTCCTGCTAAATAGGACTGAGTCATATTAACGAAGCGGCACGAAGTGCGGACTGAGGACTGAGTCAATCAGGAGTAAAATGAGTGCCCAATATCCAAGATAAACTTCTCTCATTCTTTGACTCAGTTCAATTCTTCTTATTTACCCTCAGTCCTCAGCCTTCAGCCCTCAGTCCTCAGCCCTCAGCCCTCAGTCCTTACTCCTCAGTCTTCAAAAATGACTTTTATCTCTCTTATCTACGGAGTTTTTCTGCTCAGCGTTTTGGGAATTTACTGGTCGTTCCAAAAACAGTCTTTGCAGATGTGGACGTTGCTTGTTGTCAGTCTGGTTTTCTATACCTCACTGCAAGCGCCAACTTTGGTGAATGAGCATTGGCTGCAAATTTTAGCTTCGCCGCAAGTTGCCTATATTCCTTTGCTGATTGCTATTACTTTGATGAACTTCAGCTTAGGTAAGGCAATTGGAGAAAATACAGCATTAGGGATGTACGCGACCGATCCCCATGAAGATTGGCAATTCGATCAAGCGTTTTGGAATCGCCAGCGACTAAAGTTTTTATGGTTGGGGATTGTTCTGAATGTCTTATTGTTGGTGAGCTTTAAGTATGTACCTTTCTTCTTAAATTCGGTGGCGGGCTTCTACGAACAATTCACCGGAACATCGCTACCCGTTGCCGAAAATAGCGCCAGTTGGGTCAGCACTCACTTAATTGCGCCTTTAGGTTTGAGCTTCTTTTCTTTTGAGTGCATTGCTTATTTAATTGATGTATATCGTGGTGCCCCAGCGACGGAGCGATTTCTCGATTTTGCAGCTTATAAGTTATTTTTTCCCAAGCTAATTGCAGGGCCAATTACTCGTTACCATCAATTCTCAACTCAGCTCAAAACGCTGCAATTTCCAACACTTAATCAGATTACAGAAGGACTGTGGCTGATTGCCTGCGGTGCAGTTAAAAAAGCGCTTTTGGCAGATCGGCTGGGAATTTTTGTTGATTTGTGTTTTGGTAACTTAGAGCGAGCGAGCAGCGGCGATTTGTGGTTAGCGATCGCTGCCTACGGACTGCAACTCTATCTGGATTTTAGTGGGTACGTAGATATCGCCCGTGGTAGTGCCATCCTCTTAGGCTTCAATCTCCCGGAGAATTTTAATTTTCCTTACTTCAGTACCAGCATTGCTGATTTTTGGCGGCGCTGGCATATTACGCTAGGCGATTGGTTGCGAAACTACCTCTATTTTCCCTTGGGGGGTTCGCGCCAAGGGCTGCGCCGTACCTGCCTAAATTTGCTAATTATCATGTTAATTGCTGGGATTTGGCATGGAGCAGCTTGGGGCTATGTCGTCTGGGGTGCCTATCACGGTCTTGCTTTAGTGGCTCACCGCCTCACAGAAGCCCACTCCCGCCAGTCTGAGAAAGCTAGAAATTGGTGGAAAAGCCTTTCGGGTGTACTGCTTGCGTGGTTGCTAACCCAGTTTATGGTGTTCACATCCTGGATTTTCTTCCGCCTACCGAATCTGAAACAATCCAGTTGGGTGATTCAGCACCTCTGGGGTCAGCCTGCTGATGCCCAGTTTGCCGAAAAAGTCTACGGGGAGGCGCTGGGTGTGAATGCATCTCAGTTAGGTCTACTGCTTTGGCTGCTAGCCGCGTCGATGCTCCTCGTCTATGCCGTCCATCGGGGTCTCAAGTTACAGCTTAATTGGCCTCTGAAGCTGCTGCTGGTGCCATTGTGTTTCTACATTGTCTGGATATTTGCGCCCCAAGGCGGTCTTCCCTACATTTACTTTGATTTTTAGGGCATTACATTAAGCGATCGCCCGCTACTCCTGGCTGACACGTCTCGCTTGCGATCGCTAACCCTACCGCATTCTCAGCCACTCATAAGTAAATGAAATGACAGTGATTCGGATTTATGAACAAAAAAAGACTGGACAAATACGAATAAATGTAAATATTATTAAATACAAGGCGAGACAAACTTCGCCTCATTCATACCGAACCTAGAAAATTCAAAGCACTCATAAAAACATGACCACAACCTTACAAAGACGCGAAAGCGCCAACGTATGGCAACGGTTTTGCGATTGGGTCACATCAACCGACAACCGCCTGTATGTAGGCTGGTTCGGCGTTCTGATGATCCCAACCCTACTGTCTGCCACCATCTGCTTCATCATCGCCTTCATCGCCGCTCCTCCCGTGGACATCGATGGCATCCGCGAACCCGTAGCTGGTTCCTTGATGTACGGCAACAACATCATCTCCGGAGCCGTAGTTCCTTCCAGCAACGCCATCGGCTTGCACTTCTA
>NZ_JAMPJY010000047.1:0-45185 GCF_039961875.1 Trichocoleus sp. ST-U2
AGTAAGGATTATGAACTACTGCCAGAGGTCAGTGAAGCCATGATTTATGGCGCTATGGTACGACTGATGCTCAGCCGTCTCGCCTCTTAATATCAACTTTATAAATCAGCTCTAAGACAGCATTTTTTTTGGTAGAGTCTTGGTTCATGCACTCTCTTCTAGCACTTGTGCCGTACTGTCATTGTCTAAATTTTAGTATAGGCGCTCGCATCGGCTAGATCGTTGTTGGAAAGCTTGCGATCGCACTCACATTTACTCATATGTTATACCGCTCAGCTTGCTCAGTCCGCCTCGCATCCCCTGAATACCGTTAGATAGCAGTGCTGAGTTGTTGACGGATGGGAATCTGAATCACAAACTCGGTTCCCTCACCAGGAGTGGAGAAGCATTCCAATTTACCGCCATGCTTTTCTGTGACAATTTGATAGCTGATGGACATCCCCATCCCCGTTCCTTTCCCAACCGGCTTAGTTGTGAAGAAGGGATTGAATATCCGTTGCTGAATGTCTTTGGGAATACCAACGCCATTATCCGCGATCGCAATTTGCACCCATTGCGAATCAATCACTGAAGTGGAGATAGTGATTTGATCGGGATGGTCTTTTTTCTCCTGATACGTGCAATTGGCTTTGGTTTCTTCCAGTGCATCAATCGCGTTTACCACGATATTCATTAAGACTTGGTTGAGTTGTCCCGGATAACACTCCACAAGGGGCAACTTTCCATAGTCTCTAATCACTGCGATCGCTGGGCGGTCTGGTTTGGGTTTTAGGCGATGTTGCAATATCAGCAGCGTACTTTCAATTCCTTCATGGATATCTACTTCCTTCATGTCCGCTTCATCCAATCGAGAGAACGTCCTTAACGATTTAACAATTTCTCGAATCCGTTCAGTCCCTAGTTTCATGGATGAGAGCAACTTCAACATATCTTCGTTGAGAAACTCTAAATCCATCTCATCAATTTTGGCTTCAATTGCAGGTGTGGGAAGGGGATATTCCTCTTGGTAAAGCTGCACTAACTCTAGAAGATTCTGAGCATATTCATCGACAAAAGTGACATTGCCATGAATAAAGTTGACCGGATTGTTAATTTCATGGGCTACTCCAGCCACCAATTGTCCCAAACTGGACATTTTTTCGGTCTGGATCACTTGTGCTTGAGTGCGCCGTAAATCAACCAGGGTTTGTGAGAGTTCTGCTGTCCTGACTTCGACTCGATTTTCCAATTCGGCGTTCGTCTGCGCCAGTTCGTTAAAGGAATCTTGTAACTGAGAAGCCATGTGATTGAAGGACTGTGCCACGGCATCTAGTTCTTTGATGTTGGTCGTTTCAACGGTTTGGTCTAACTGTCCAGTCGCGATCGCTTCCGATGCTTGGCTCAACTTTAAGATCGGACGAGTAATCCAGCGTGATGTATAGATTCCTAAAATCGTTGCCGCTGCCAATGCTCCCAGACACAGGAGGATAGTTGTGCGAGTGTTGGCATTAATTTGAGAAGTGAAATCAGATTCCGGCACGGTGACAACCACCAGCCAGTCTAAGCCAAAGCGATCGCGCCAGGGCGTGACTTGAATAAACTGACGCTGTCGGTTGAAAGTCACCTCAAGTTCTTGAGTATTTTGAAGGGTTGTGAAATTCTGGAATTGTTGTTTGAGTTTTTCTGCTACGGTGCGAATCAAGGGATCTGGGCTGTCTAGGGCACTGTGGCGTTTTGTCTCATCCTTGACTTTGTGTACAACGGGTTGAGTGCTGGAACTGCCAATCAGCAAGCCATCCCGTTCCATGATAAAGACTTGTCCGGAAGGGCTAACTTTCAAGTTCCTCAAGAATTCACTCACATTCGTGAGTAGCAAATCTACCATCAGAAGGCTGCGTAGCTTGCCCTTCTGGTCATAAATTGGGTATCTAGCAGGGACTGCAACATAGTAATTAAGACCAATGTCAGAAGTGCCGCTGTGGCTTTTTATTGCCTTACCTGCTTCAGTAATCTGTACCGTATTCTCAAATGCGTATGTGTAGATAGCAGCCCAGGCTGGCTTACCTGTTTTAATGATGTCTTCCACCCCTGGTGGCGATAAAGGATCGGCCTGATAACTCTGCAAAAGGCTTTTCCGGTTGCCCCGTTGATCGGCGATGTAATCCGATGCCACACCGTTTCCAGGGAGATTTTCAAAAACCAGGAGATTCACGCCATTTACCCAACGCCCAGCGCCTGATTCGGCACCATTCGGTAGAGCATAGCCAATGTAGCTGATTGTTTCAAATGCTCTAGCTTGACTCCAGAAATACTGTTCGCTAGCTTTAGGGTCATTCAGATTCAATCGTCCAGAAGCGATCGCATCTGCATTGACTTGGTTTAATTGCTGTGGCAGCGCCAGATATGTATCCAAGTGTTCATCAACCTGTTGACTCGCTTTGTCAATCAGTTGATTGGCTAGGTCATTGACTGCTTTCTGTCCGTTTCTAAATGACAGATAGCCAACTAACCCTACCGCTGCAAATATTTGTAATACAAAGGGAACGATAAGAATCAGACGCAAGGGAAACTGGTGCGTAGACTTAGCAGGACGAGCTGTTTTGATATTCAAGGGGGTCGCTCAGCAGAAGGTTTCAAGGAAGTACACAAAAGTATGAAATCTTACCTTATAGTTCCCGAATCTACTTTAGAAACATCATTTGAGCTTAAGTTTCAGTAGAAAGGCTTAAACGAGAGCGATCGCAGCTTAAGCCTTTGGGAGAATTGCGTGGTTTCGTTGCAGTCTGCGATTAAACAGCCTCGCTTGCGATCGGTGTAGTTGGGCGATCGCCCTAACCTTCGATGAAATTGAAACTATTTAAACCCATTGCACTGGATCTAGTTGATAGTAGCGTTGCAGTTGGTCATAAAGTGCTGGATGCTGCTTCAGCAATTGGCGGGGTTTTTCAAAAAAAGTCTCTGTTGCTACAGCAAAAAATTCGGCGGGATTCGTTGCACCATAACTATCCATTACCGTCTTTACGCCTCGTTGAATATCATTGCAGAGTTGTTGATATTCTTCTGTCATCACCTTTGCCCAAAGGTCATAGTCTGAATCTCGCTGCAAAATAGGAACACCCTCAGCTTTACCATCTTCTTGATCTAACTGATGGGCAAATTCATGAAGCACCACGTTATGTCCATCCCGCCAATTGTAGGTGTCTTGCTTCACCTGTTCCCAAGACAGTACCAGTTGGTCATTTGTCCACGATTCCCCCAATCTGGCTACACGTCTTTCTTCAACAATATAATTCCCGGTGTAAGCGGTTTCATTAACAAGATATGTGCTAGGGTAAACCAGAATCGAACGAAGTTTAGGAAAGTAGGTTTCTCGCTCGTTGAGTAAGAGTAAGCAGGCGACAGCCGCAATAATCACCTTCATTTCTTCCGTTACCGCTAATCCTCCACAACCAATAAATTGTTTTTCTGCTAAAAACACTTGAATGTTCCCCTGAAGCCGTTTTCGTTCAGCGGGAGAAAGAAAAAGGTAAACAGGAAGATTATTCTCAACAATCGCATTCCATAAGGGTAAAAAAGGACGCTGTTGCAGGCGGTTCCGTCGTCGTTTAACTAGGACAGGATTGACTAAAATCCCAGTGATAATCAGTCCAACGATCAGAAAAACAATAATTGTTTCAACCATTGACTTTTAAGACTTTTATGCTTTCTGATTCACAGATAAGCTTGTGGATGAAATATCTCTGAATTACATTATAGGATTACGCCTTTGTTGCCTGCCTGAAAAAAAGAGAGATCGCTCTAATGGTGGACGACTGACCATGAGAGCGATCGCTGATTCGGCTCCTTGCTCATTCAGCAGTTAGCAAATCTCGTCCAGATCGACCCACTTGTCATAAGATGAATCGTAACCAATGTAATGAATAAAGTATTGCTGGCCTTGGATCTTCTCAATCGTTGCAGAATACCAATCTTCTTCTTCATCATCCCAACCTTTTACCTTTTGACCCACCGTATATCCGTTGTCATCGGATGAGCCACTATTGGGAATACGAATGTCATCTTCGTCAATCCACTCATCATGGGATGAACCGTAACCGATGTAATGAACAAAGTATTGGTTATCTTTAATTTTCTGAAGCGTTGCTTGATACCAATCTTCTTCCTCACTATCCCAGACTTCTACTGTTTGACCTACTGCATACTGATAGGTATCTGATATTACAGTTGAGGAAACATCTTGATGGAGCTTTGGCTCCTCTTCCGTAACTTCCTCTTTTACTAAAGTATGGGCCTTTAAAATTAAACTGCGAGCCACACTTTGAACCCCTGTATGCTCGTAGTAATTGGTAGTTTGATCCAAAAAAGCTGCGACAAAGTCTAAGTTATCATCAGCAATCTGGATAAAATTACCCAAACTATTAGAAATAGATTGCGGGGTGACGCCTGTCTTGGATACTAAATTCTGCATCCAGCCTTGCACAGAGTTGAAACCCTGAGTGAGAAAACCAAGTTTATCAGAGGGATTATTTCCTGGTAGAAAATTCTGGACGGCTAAAAAAACCGGATTTTCAGCTAATACGCCAGTATCAGCGCCATTAATCACTCCCTGAATTTTGCTGAGAAAGTCAGGACCCAATGGCAAAATTCCATCTATACAAACTAAAGCCATCATCCGCGTTAGGGATGCATCTTTATAGTTGTTAGCGAGAGAAGTAGCAAATTCTTGTGGATTCGGTTGGGGAATGCCATTCAGTTTACAGAAGGCGATAATTTCGATAGCGATTTTGAGAACAAGGTCAATACTTTGAGTTACGTCTGCTTTGGGAGTAATGTTGCCCAAAAAAGAGAGAAAGCTTATTTTTTCACTAACTTTATTGGCTAAAGCCGCCGCTGCCATCGCTGTATCTGCTTTATCAATTGTTTGATAAAGTTTGATTGCGGTCTGATAGCCTTGTTGAGGATCGTGATATAAAGCAACAGCGCGATCGCGGATTTTTTGAATTACCTTGGCATCAGTTTCTCCAGTAATACTACGGATACTATTATCAAACCCTACTAAGTTATTCCACTGACTTGGCACTACATAATCAAGAGCCTTTAAAACTTTAACCGTGATATTATCAGTTGGTAGGTCATCAACCAACTGAATAATTGATTTTTCCATACGTTGCTTCCTTGAAAACTAAGGTTTTCCTTGAATTGTACTCGATAAAATTTTGAGCCTTGGATTTATTTATATTTCATAACTCTTTTGGATCGATTAACTTTTAGAGGCAAAACAAGCCTATAATTAATAGCTATGAAAGAATATTTATAAAATTATTGTTCAATATTATTGGAAATTGAAACAGATGTTTTGCTAGACCAAATGCAGTCTGCGTTTGATGAAAACAAGGGGCATGGGAAGTGATTATTCCCATGCCCCCTTGATGCTGTGTACTTGATAGGTAAACTCTTTGCAAGCTACTTTTTCTTACAAAGCAATAGCAACGCCCCGTTAGGACTGTGGTTGTTGACGGCGTTGACGCCATTGCTGGCGTAATTGCTCAAGTTGTTGTTTTTGCTCAGCAGTCAACACTGCTTCCATCTGGCTCTTGCTACTCTGGCGAACCGCTTGGAGCCTTGTTTTCTGGTCTTCAGTCAGGTTTAGATTCGGTCTTTGCCGTTGCTCTTTAGCAAGGCGCATTTGTTCCTTTTGCTCTGCGGTGAAAATAGCATCCATTTGCTGCCGCGTAGACTCTTTAATTTGCTGCATTTGTGCTTTTTGAGCATCAGTCAAATTCAGCTGGTCATACTTCATTCCTGCGCCACCACGACCAGGACCTGCAAAGGCAACATTGGTGAAAGCGGGAATCATTGGGGAAGCGGCAAGCATCAACGCGATCGCTCCTGGCAAGAAGAACAAAGGTTTCATCTTCATAACTGTGCAAATTCCGGGTTGTTAGTGTTGTAGCAACAACGCATTTGATTGTTGTATTACCTTAGACCGGGCAAGAGTAAAGATGGTTCAGTCTTGGTTAAAAATCATTGTCTCCTATTCGCCCCATCTCTCAGATGCATTGCCTATAGCCTTTACTAAGCAAAGGAATAAGCGGTTGAGAGATTCACAGAATTGTTCGCTTATGAAATGCGATCGCGTAGCGTCCCAAAGGCGATCGCACTTCGCACTTACAGCCAAAACTAATCTGAGCGATCGCTATAACTGGGAGAGCAACTTGTCGTAGTCTGTATGTGTACCAATCCAAAACCACACAATACCATTCTCGTTTCTCACGCCGACAGCACGATAACTTTTACTAACACGAGCAGAATAGATAGGAAGGGCAGGATGGACTTGCTTGAAGCGAAGACTAGGATGCCAAGGATCTTGCTTGAACTGCCGATATGCGTCGCGTGCTTGTTGCTGAACCTGCTGAGGAATAGTGGCAAATGCTTTGCGAAACTGAGATGTTGTTCTAGATTTCACAGGGTTTCTGGATCTAACTCTTGGGTTTTGCCTGCCCGATCTTCAGCTAATGCCTCTGCTGCAAGTTTGGCAAGCATATCCTGAGACTGTGAAAACCCTCTATCCCAAGAAGCTTCATCTTCAAGCTCTTCAAGGATAAATGCTGCGATTGCATCTTGTTCGGTTTCAGGAAGCTGCATGACTCTTGCGATCGCCTGTTCAAGTAGCTTGCTCATGGTGGTTGCATTGTTGCAGAAAATACTCTGTAATCATTGTACTGTTCTGTTCTAATCCAAGAGCCTGAAACTCACTTACAACCGAACTTGACGAGGCAATGTAATCTTGGTCGTTCCACAGATAACCTGGCGGTAACTTGACACGGTTGCAACTGTGATCGCACTTCTACATACAGCCAAAACCAACCTCCACGAGCGATCGCTTTCTTCATTCCTGCTTGCGATCGCGCTCTTATGGCAGGGTTAGACACACCCTAAATAGCTTCATTGCTCAACTCAGAACTTTCACCGTATGAGGTATTTAATAGCAGCAGTGAGTTCTACGTGACCCTAGCTGCTGCTAGAGTGGCTAGCCGGATTGGTATGGCGATCTTAAACTCTGTACCCTGACCCGGTGCTGAAATGCACTCAAGTTGACCGCCATGTTTCTCGGTAATAATTTGATAGCTAATCGGCAACCCCAAACCTGTACCTTTGCCAATAGGCTTGGTCGTAAAGAATGGATCGAACACCTTATGTTTGACTTCCTCCTTAACTCCTTTTCCGTTGTCACTAATTCGGATACAAACATGACGTTGATCTAACATTTCAGTGCGAATCCGGATTGTGGCACCGTTGTTTTTTTGGCTATTTTCCTCCGAAAGCGAACTATTCAGCATTGACTCCTCTAAGGCATCAATGGCATTAACAATTAAGTTCATAAACACTTGGTTCAGTTGAGCTGGATAACACTCAATTTCAGGCAAAACACTATACTCCTTTATTACCTGAATACCCGTATGCTCTGGATTTGGTTTCAAGCGATGTTGCAGAATCAGAAGAGTACTCTCAATGCCTGCATGGATATCTACGGTTTTCACGCTAGCTTCGTCGAGTCGAGAAAAATTGCGTAAGCCTTGGACAATCTCAAAAATTCTGCGCGTTCCTACTTTTATAGAAGATAAACTTTTCGGCAGATCGGATAGAAGAAATTCGAGATCGATTTCTTGTGCTTTCGCTTGCACTGCTGGCACAGGATTGGGATAGTGTTGCTGATAAACCTGAAGTAAACTCAGGATATCTTGCATATATTTATCAACGTGGACTACATTACCATCCACAAAATTAATCGGGTTGTGAATTTCGTGGGCAATTCCTGCCACAAGCTGACCCAGTGCAGACATTTTTTCATTTTGCACCAACAGCAATTGCGACTGTTGCAGTTGGGTTAGTGCAGTTGATAGCGCTGCTGTTCTCTCCAATACTCGATTCTCTAGTTCTTGGTTGAGGTGATAGAGCTTGAGGTGAATTTTCACACGCGCAAGCACTTCCTCCTGTTGAAAAGGTTTAGTAATGTAATCTACTGCCCCTAGTGTCAATCCTTTCACCTTATCTAAGGTGTCAGAAAGAGCGGTCATAAAGATTACCGGAATTTCTTGAGTAGCTGGCGAGGCTTTGAGACGACGACAAGTTTCAAAGCCATCGATTCCCGGCATCATCACATCTAGCAGGATCAGGTCTGGAGAGACTGATTGCAACCTCTCCAGCGCGCTTTCTCCACTCTTAGCGACTAACACTCGATACCCTGCCTCTTTGAGCAACTCAAACAAGACCTTTGTATTGTTCGGATTGTCATCGACAATCATAATTAGACTGGTTTGATGAGCACTCATAGTTAGAATTACTCAGCTGGTTCAACGTGTTGCTTCACAAATTTAAATATGGCTTCATCATCCATTGCTTGCACAAACTGAAGCAACTGCTGGGCAAAGGGCTGATATTGAACGTTGAGTTGTGCGAGTCGGTGAGCTTCCTGCTCAACGCTGTCGATGTCGCCGATGCGAGCTGCTGCGTACAATGCTTTCAGTTCCTCAAAGGTCGGTGCAATCAGCGCAGACGAAGCAGAGGCTGGAGTGTTCCCCGATCGTTGTGCTTGCGTATGATTCATCTCGTAAATCCAAGTTAAACCCAGATATTGGCGGCATTGTTCAAGCAATTCATTGGATTGTACGGGTTTGGGGAGAAAATCGTTGCAGCCTGCTTGCTCACTTTGCTGGCGATCAAAGTTGAACACGCTAGCAGAAGAGGCAATAATCGCAGTGTTTTGGAATTCCGGGAGCGATCGCACCTTTTGGGTCATCTCCAGCCCACCCAGAACAGGCATCACCAAGTCAGTAATAATCAAGTCAGGCTGCCACTCCACCGCTTTTTCGTAGCCCTCTTGTCCGTTCACCGCTTCCATCAGTTCAAATCCCAATGGTTCCAGCAGGTTGACAATAACAGCACGATTTTCCCAACGGTCATCGACCATCAGGACTTTGCGTTTCTTGCCCTCATAGCCAACGATCAGATTCGCTGCATTACCATTGTTTGACTCTATCCACTCCTTGGATTCTGGCAGTTCTACATCAAACCAAAACTTGCTGCCTTTGCCAGGAAGACTTTCAACCTTGATTTCGCTGCCCATCATCTGGACGATTTGCAGGCTAATCGCCAGTCCCAAGCCAGTTCCTTCTGCCATCCGTTCTTTGTCCCCAACCTGTTCAAACGGCATGAATATCTTCTCGACCTGCTCTGAGGTCATGCCTACGCCAGTGTCTTCGATTTGGAAACGAATCTTGGTGAGGGGTGAGTTTGTAGCAACGGCGGATGGTTGCGCCTCTATAGCAGGAGACTGTGCAATAATGCCAACTTTAAAGGTCACGCCTCCTCGGTCAGTGAATTTAATCGCATTGCCTAGCAGGTTAATCAGCACTTGCCGCAGTCGTTTTTCATCAGCAAAAATGGCATTAGGCAGATGGTTGAGAGCTTCGTAGGTAAAGTGAATTTCCTTCTGTTCGGCTTTGATGCGGCACATTTCCACAATGCTATTTAGGAAGGAGTCAAGGTGGAAATTTTTGGAGAAAAATTCTAGCTTGCGGGCTTCTATTTTGGAGAGATCCAGAATATCGTTAATTAACGTCAGGAGATGGGAGCCGCACTGGTGAATGATGCCGACA
The DNA here is from genome assembly GCF_039961875.1 of Trichocoleus sp. ST-U2. Lineage (NCBI taxonomy): Bacteria > Bacillati > Cyanobacteriota > Cyanophyceae > Leptolyngbyales > Trichocoleusaceae > Trichocoleus > Trichocoleus sp. ST-U2. The sequence goes on from NZ_JAMPJY010000047.1 coordinate 9,639, forward strand.
CCATCTTTTTGTTTGGGGTTTGTCGCTTTATCGCGCAGAAGAATTTGAGCATAGCCCAGAATGCCGTTTAACGGGGTGCGGAGTTCGTGGCTCATGTTTGCCAAAAATTCACTTTTGGCTTTGTTGGCGCTATCAGCAAGTTCTTTGGCTTGTTGCAGTTCAATTGTGCGCTCCTCAACTCGGTATTCCAAGTCTTTGTTGGTTTGTTCGAGTTGCGATTGGGTTTGTTGCAGAGCTTGCAGAATTTGTTCTAGCTGTTGAGTTTTTTGTTTTAATGCTTCTTCTGCCAGCTTGCGGGCTGTATTGTCTCTAGTAAAGCAGCGCGTGTGAATAAACTGACCCTTCTCATCTCGATAGACGCTGGAATCAATCAGGACGTGCTTGATCGATCCGTCCTTGCACACCATTTTGGCTTCGTAATTATGGAGGGTTTCGTTTGCAGTCAACCGACAGAGGATGTCGTTGATGATATCTTCATCAGCATGGAACTCGGCGATGTGTTGACCGATATAGTCTTCAGGAGAGTAGCCCAGAGATTGCAACTCAGATTTATTTGCCCACAAAATTGTGCCATCCGAGCCAACCCAATGCAGGCAGATTGCACCATTTTCAACAAAATCAGTCAGTTTTTCGTATTGATGGCGGAGTTGTTCTTCAGAAAGTGGTTGCATGGCTATATCATCCCTCAACTGCTTAGGAGCTAGTTCTAGGGTTCCCTAAAACTTGACTGAATTTATGATTATGAAATCTTCTATCGCTCCTTATCAGGTGTGTACCACTAATGGTAGAGCTACTTGAGCATCTGCATGAAAGTGAGCGATCGCACTTCGCACTTACAGCTAGAACTAATCTGAGCGATCGCTCTGTTGAGTCATGAAGTGCGATCGCTTCTCACTTCCACACCACAGGATCACCAGTGAAGTAAAATTGTCTTCCATCCGCCATCTGTAACCCCCTTCACCCCATGCTTTGCGACTACCTGGTACAAATCCTGACGGCTCGTGTCTATGATGTCGCCCAAGAAACGCCCCTAGAATACGCCCCAAACCTCTCCGCACGACTGAATAACAAACTCCTGCTCAAACGGGAGGATATGCAATCAGTGTTTTCCTTCAAGCTGCGGGGTGCTTACAACAAGATGGCGCACCTGTCGCCGGATATGCTGGCGCAGGGTGTTATTGCTGCATCCGCCGGGAACCATGCCCAAGGAGTCGCCCTGGCTGCGCGTCAGTTGGGAACGCAAGCAATTATCGTTATGCCAGTCACCACGCCTCAAGTGAAGGTGGATGCCGTTAAAGCGCGAGGGGGAGAAGTTGTATTGCATGGAGACACTTACGATGATGCCTATGCTTTTGCCCGTCAACTGGAAGCCGAAAAAGGCTTAACCTTTATTCACCCCTTTGACGATCCGCACGTAATTGCCGGACAGGGGACAATTGGGATGGAAATTCTGCGGCAATGTCAGCAACCCATTCATGCTATTTTTGTGGCGATTGGCGGTGGTGGATTAATCGCTGGGATTGCGGCGTATGTAAAACGGTTGCGTCCCGATATTAAGATTATTGGCGTTGAACCCGTTGATGCCGATGCTATGTCTCAATCCCTGAAAGCAGGGAAACGGGTGCGCTTGTCGAATGTGGGTTTATTTGCCGATGGGGTTGCAGTGCGGGAAGTGGGGGAAGAAACCTTCCGGCTGTGTCAAGAGTACGTCGATGAAATCATTTTGGTGGATACGGATGACACTTGTGCTGCAATTAAAGACGTATTTGAGGATACGCGATCGATTTTAGAACCCGCAGGTGCATTAGCGATCGCAGGTGCGAAAGCCTACGCCGAACGGGAGCAAATCGAAGGACAAACGCTAGTTGCTGTTGCCTGCGGTGCTAACATGAACTTCGATCGCCTCCGCTTTGTCGCAGAACGAGCCGAGTTTGGCGAACGCCGCGAAGCCATTTATGCCGTTACAATTCCCGAACAACCGGGCAGTCTCCGCAAGTTTTGCGAATGTCTTGGCAGACGCAATCTTACTGAGTTTAGCTATCGCATTGCCGATGAAAAAGAAGCCCAAATTTTTGTCGGCGTGCAAATTCAAAACCGTGCCGATGCTGCAAAGATGGCAGAAAGTTTTGAAGCTTGCGGGTTCAAAACCCTTGACTTAACCGATGACGAGCTGACCAAATTGCACTTACGTCACATGGTTGGCGGACGTTCTCCCCTCGCTTGCGATGAATTGCTTTATCGCTTCGAGTTTCCCGAACGTCCCGGTGCATTAATGAAGTTTGTCGGTTCTATGAGTCCCAACTGGAATATTAGTATGTTCCACTATCGCAACAATGGCGCAGACTACGGGCGAATTGTCGTAGGGATGCAAGTGCCTCCTCGCGAGATGGAAGAGTGGCAGGCATTCCTCGATACCCTCGGTTATCGCTATTGGGATGAAAGCAAGAATCCCGCCTACAAGCTGTTTTTGGGACAGGAAAATTGTATCCCGCTCTTGCCCTATCGCTAATACACCTAATACACAATAGGGCTTACGCACCAACCCGTTACAGTTGCATCTTTGTTTCCTTTTCGGCTTCTGCGTAAGTCCTGAATATCTCAAACCAAGTTTGAATTAACTCTAGAGTAGCCCAGGAATTATTGAAGCTTAAATCCTTTAGCTGCTAATTGCTTGCGGAGACTTTGAATAATTACAGAATCAAGGGTATTTTTGCTACTACTAGCACTAACCTGGCGCTGTTTTTCAACATATTCGCTACGTTTTTGATATAAGTCGCGGATAGTTTTTTGAATTGCCTCCCTTTCGGCCTTCTTCGCTGCTACATATTCTTGCTTTTGAGCTAAAGTCATCCCTTGCATAGCTTTCGGCAAAGCATTATTCGGTAATTTCTCAAGGCTAACGATTCCCTTATCGAGAGCATCAATCAAATCCCAAGAAGCATTGTTGTAATATGCAGAAGCTTTGGAGTTACCGCGCATAGCCAAATTCATGCCGGAGTTACTATCTTCAATAGTCTGACGCTGTTGCCCAACTTCTCCTTCTGCACCATAGGGAATGTAAGTTTGATTGAGCTTATCATTCCAAGTAGCAATTTGCTCATCGTAAGGAGACTTAATAAATTCAGTTTTTTCGTCTTGATTAATATTGAAGTGGCTACCTTGTGCTAAATCAGCTCCTGAAGCCCAAAGTTGTCGCTCCCGATCTTCTGATAAACCACAGTAGATAGTATTCACTAAAGTATTTCCCTTAGCAGCGAGATCGACTGCTTCACGCCAAACGATCGGGCCTTGATCGAATGATTCATTACCCGCAATAAAAATAACCCGAAAATCTGCTTTATCTTTACTCCAGTTTAATTCTTTTACGGCTGAGCGGATTACCCAGCCAGCATATTCTTGACCGCCATTGGTTTGGATACTAAATAGCTTTTCTGAAACTAAATCTAATTCTGGAGTAAATCCAGTTAAAAGTCTGACAAAACCTTCTTCTGAGGGTAAATTATCATTTCCATAATGGTATAAAGCAACTTCTAATTCTGGGACTTCGCCATCTTTGGTTACTTTAGTTAAAGAGTTGACAATTTGCCAAAGTTGGTTACGAGTTTGGTCTATGAGTCCATCCATACTATTACTAGAATCTAAAAGGATGGCGATCTGAATCTTAGCTTTAGCAAATGCTTTGGTGGGAAAACCTAAAATGCTCAAGGTTAGAGCTGTAGCGAATAAAATCCGAGTTATTTTCTGCATATATTTTTTAATTGCTGGATAAAAGAGTATTTTCTGTTAATCTCAGCTAAATTTAGCCGATTGATATCTCTGTTGCAAAAAATGTAACAACAAGTACACGCACAATCCAGCGATCAAACCTTTCTGGAAAGTTAAAGCGCTGAGTAGCGATTAGGGATATCAACCACAAGCAACGTCAACCGTTATTGGATATCACGACCAAAGGCAAGAATGGCTGTTCGTTTTAAGATCCGAACAGCCATTCTGCTCCTGTGAGATGAGGGTTACAGACAAAGACGATTGCGGAACGGTTGGGGTGCAAGGGACAAGCGTCAGTGTCTTGGCAAATTTACATTAAGCCTTTCCTAAAAAATGCTTCCTGACCCAGATGGGGATAACTCGCGCCTCGTCGAGCGCTTCGACGAACTCTTGGGCGATCGCGCGATCCGAGGCAAGATTCTGACCGGAGATCAGCTCTCTGTCCTGCACAACAAAGCTTTGGTCGCTCGAACCATGCTCAACCCGACCGCCAGCGCTGGCTAGCGCATCGGCGACGTAGAACGGCACCTGACCGTCGAGGATCTCCCGTTCAATCGGATACTCTTCTTCGTTCGAGAAGCTGGTCATGCGGTAGCCAGCATATTGCCAACCCGCAGCCGCCGCCTTCGCCGCCTCTCGATCGCCATCTACGAGAGCCTTCCGGTAGGCGGTGGCGTTCGGCAAAGCGGCTAGCGTTGCCACTGAGCCGTGGCACAAGAAGGCGCTTGGCTTCGCCGTTTTATGGAAGTAGCGCAGTATCTGTCCGAGATCCGGATCTTGTATTAAGTCATTCATCGGTGCATAACCACCGGGAACGTAGACACCGATGTAGCGATCCAATCCCTCTGACAACACCGCTTTTAATGTCTTCGGGTTCTGCATACTGGGGTAGGTGTCAAGGAATGCGATCGCGCGTTGTAGCGCTTCTGGATCGTTGTCGAAGCGGGAGTCCTTGGCATGAGCAAGAATGACGGGTTTTTTGCCATCGGGTGTGGCAATGACCACCTCGTAGCCAGCTTCAATGAACTGCTGGACTGGCACGGTAAGGTCTTCTAGGGAGTACCCCGTGGGAACGACGCGATAATTTTTCAGTTGCAGTGTGTTCGTGCTAGAAGCCACCAGTAGCACGCGACCTAGGCTTTTTGCCGAGGAGGGTTGCTCCGGTAGGCTGGTGAGAGCTTTTGAGAACAGAGAGGTCATCATATTCTTTGTGGAGTTCATGGATATTTCCTTCATCAGTGGGTTTGTCGAGTGCTGCACAGGTTGAAATCTAGAACCCCTATCCTGCTTGCGCGGGAAGTTACACAGGGGTTAGCACAGTGCAATCGGGGTTGAGATGATGGGGTAATAACCTTGACACAGCAAAATTGAGTTTTCATGTTCTCAAGAACATCGCTTACCGTATGGGCTTAGTCGCTGATGTTCCAGAGATTCGGTTGCGATCTGCGATAATGTCGTTCATCCAGCCAAATCGTCAATTCTTGCCTGTCGTCAAAGCGGATAGTGCGATCGCTCGCCGGATCGCAAACTCGCCAGTATTTGTTGCCAGCGCGATCGCTTTTTTGCTGGATTCGCGGTTCGCCAGCCGGTGTGTACCAGTAATTGACAAAAGCCTGCCACATCCCCTGTAGCTTTAAGCTGACTAACTTACTCACTTGGAGAGAGAGTTGTTCAAGCTGGTTGTAATTCCGTTTTTGTTGGAAGGTTCGCATAACTGAGACCGATTAACTTCAATAATTTCATCTTAGATTGTTTGTTTAACGAACAAACTAACTCATGATAGTTTGTCATTACAACAAACAACAGGGCGGATAGTTTCTTATGAAGACAAATGCCAACAAGAAAACTCTCACGACTGATGCCAGCCTGCTCAAGCAAATCAACTTTGCTCGGATTCTCAGTTTGCTACGCTATCACCCGCGCCTCAGCCGCGCCGAGATTGCACGAAGAACGGGCTTAACTCGTTCAACCGTTACCGTGATTACGGCAGAACTGATTGCAACTGGACTCCTGCGAGAAGGAAAGGAAACTGCATCTGGAAAAGAAGGCGGGCGTCCTGGGGTGGAGTTAGAACTCGATCCAGAGGGAGCCTTTTTTATCGGAGTTGCCCTTGGGGATGAAAATACCCGCGTCATTGAACTCAACCTGGCAGCACAAGTGACTCGTCGAGTAGAAGCATCCATGACCGCAGACACCGAGCCAGCAACCGTTACCCAGCAATTAGTCGAGTTGATTCAACAAGTTTGGCAGGCAAATCCAGACGGCGAAGCAAAATATCGGGGAATTGGCATCACGGTTCCAGGCTCTTTAAATCGGGAAGGAATTATCCTTCGTGCCCCTAGATTGCATTGGCAGAATGTGGACTTGCGACCTTATTTAAATCCCTATCTGGATGTGCCGTTGTTTATCGAGAATGATGCGAATGCAGGTGCGCTTGTCGAGACGTATTTGAGTGGCTCGATGCCCAGCCATAGCTTGCTCTACCTGTTTCTGGGTGTCGGGGTGGGGGCGGGAATGGTACTGAATAATCGTTTGTTACGGGGGGCGGGGGGCACTGCGAGCGAAGTTCGCGAACTGATGATTGACCCGCATAGTTCTCAGACATCCGTAGGGGGGCGTGCAGGGACGCTAGAAGCTTTATGCAGCAAGGTTGGGCTATTGAGTGCCTATCATCAACAAAGTGGAGAGACGATCGACCTGAATACGCTACTGTCTCGGTTGGAACAAGCGGATGCGATCGCGCAAGCGGTTGTGAAACAGTGGGGAATGTATCTGAGTTGGGGTGTACGGGGGTTGGTGGGTGTACTCAACCCGGAACGGATTGTCTTTGGAGGATCGCTGGCGGTGCTGGTGCCCTACGTGCAAGAGCAATTGGATGAGATGTTGCAAAATTGTCTGCCCGATAGAAGCGGATATGGCTTTGACAGTGCAGCTCGATTCCGGTTAGAGATTTCCCAATTTGGAGAAGATTCGGCGGCGATTGGTGGTGCAGTACTGGTTTATGAATCATTATTTCAGATGCCGGATCTGCTGCTGCTGCACTAATTATTCTGGATGAAGCTGCTACCCAAGCCACTCTCGATCGCCTAAATGTGGCGAAACAGTCCTTATTTGCAAGCCTTGTTTAATCGTGGCTTGTGTCTTAGCAATTTGCGATCGCGCTTCCACCTCCTACCCCCTATACTGACGAGCAGAAAGATTGCAAGATTGGGTAAATACAAGGATAAGAAAAATTTTATGGAACCGAATGCAGAAGCGGATTCACTCAAGCGAGTGTTTGGATTGCCGACGCTGGTGATTTATGGGGTTGGAGATATTCTCGGTGCCGGAATATATGCAGTGGTTGGAAAAATTGCCGGACTTTCCGGCTCTTTGGTTTGGGTTTCTTTCCTGGTATCCATGACTGTTGCGGCACTCACTGCATTAAGTTATGCAGAACTCGGTAATCGAGTTCCCCAAAGCGGAGGAGTCGCTAGTTTCATCCACAGAGCATTTCGCCGGGATTGGCTCTCAATCTTGGTAGGCTGGTTGATGTTTTGTACCTGTCTTGTTTCAATGGCGACGCTCTCAAAAGCGTTTGCAGGCTATCTCAATGCTTTTGCTCCAGCGATTCCAGATTGGTTGATTATCCTGGCGCTATTTGCGGGTCTTGCATTTGTCAATTTTAGGGGAATGCAGGAGTCCTCAGCCTTAAATATTTTTTGCACGTCTCTTGAAGTTTCAGGTCTTCTAATTGTTATCTTTGTCGCCACCCTTTTCCTCATCGGGAACCCAGCAGGCGCGGCGAATCCGGTTCCCATTCCCGTCCCCAACGCATCACCGATTGGTTGGATAGCCGTCGTTGAGGGAGCGGCACTCGCCTTCTACGCCTTCATTGGGTTTGAGGATATTGTCAATGTTTCCGAGGAAGTGAAAGATCCCCAGCGCAATGTTCCGAGAGCAATTCTGCTTTCCCTGGGGATTGCCGGTATTATTTATGTTCTCGTTTCCTGGCTTGCCGTTCAGGTAATCAGTTCGGCGGAACTTGCCGCCTCGAAAGCTCCTCTTCTCGAAGTCGTTCAGCGATCGCAGCCAAATTTTCCAGCAGTCATCTTTTCACTGATTGCGCTATTCGCCGTTCTCAATACTGCTTTACTGAATTTTGTCACGGCATCGCGGCTGCTTTTCGGAATGTCGCGGGAAGGACTGCTTCCATCTTGGTTAGGAAAATTACATCCACGCCGAGCAACTCCTTACCGAACCCTGCTGGTCATTCTGCCGCTCGTGATTTTTCTGGCGCTTTCAGGTACACTTAAATTCCTAGCTGGAACAACCGCAACATTGATTCTGGCAATGTTCTCTCTTGTCAACCTCTCACTGCTGGTCATTAAACGGCAAGAACCCCGAATCTCCGGTTTTCAAGTTCCTTTTGCGATTCCAGCTTTAGCGCTAATCTCCAACTTAGTTCTGATTCGCTTTGCCTCTCCTGAAAGTCGCATTTTGGCGTTAGTGTTTACAGGTTTAGGCATTCTCATCATTTTAATTCGCAATGCTCTTAGCAGGCGATTGCCCAGCGCTTAACTTTATCTGCGATACAGCTTGATCGCATTCAGTTGAAGGATAGAATGCGATCGCAAAATTAGATTTCAAACAGTGAATCTAGCAGTCACACTTCACGATCCAAGCATTGGTCGTACCTGCAATCTCTAGAAGTTCCAATTAGAACCTCCAACGATTAGCCTTTATTTGATTAAAACCTGTAGCTTATGTCGCATACATAACGGTCTAACGGCAAAATGCAGCGGCAGATAACCTCGAACTAAAGACCAGCGGCTTTCGACCGTCCACTGCCATGCAGTGTTAGGCTTAGGCGTTAGATTGGTTAGATTGTATGCTTTGAAGAAAATCTGGTGATTTAGACAAATCCTCAAAGACTTTCAAACTCTCTCTCAGGGTCTCTATCATCCACTTCAGTTCTTCAAGTTGAGCTAATAGTCGGGGATTTTGTTCGTCTAAAAGGGTAATTAAATTGTGGTAATCTTCTACAGAACTGGTATCAATAAACGCTAGTTCTTGATGAATTAATTTGTTTCGCTCAGCTACAATGCTAGAAAGTTTGCGTTTTTGTACTTTTAAGAAATCTGGATTGTTACAATTAACCTTAAATGACAAAGAAATCCCTGCCCCAGAAAAGTCGGATATAGGCTCAGATTGACTCGCATCTCCCAAAATATTGTTATTAAATTCCTGAACTAACTTACCAAAGGTTTGTTTTCGGAGTCTAGTCTGGTTCCTACGTAACTGAGCTGAGATTGTTTTTCCATCCCCCTCTAATTGGCTCACTGAAAGCAAGTATTTGAATGCTGCTTCGATTTTTGAAAAATTAACTATATTCCTCCCCAGTTTTCTTAATGCTTCAGCTCTAACTGCTTCAATATCCACTGACTCATTCATAACGGCTAATTAACAAACTAGCGGACACTTCTAGAACCTACATATATTCTTTCAAAAAGAACAGATCGGCGGATGCTTTCAGTTCTCACACACTTTAGCTTAATTACCGTCACAAGCACTAACTACTAGACAACTTATCGCTGAACCAAAAGGTAATTAGATGCTCCCAAGAAAAGGTTAGCAAGAATCGGGAGCAAGAACAGCCCTACAGAAGAGTGAAGCCTAACTATGTATTCACTGTCAGATCTGTTGGATAAAACCCCCTATATCGGTCTTATCCAACATTAACCTATGTCGTAACCTACCGCTCCGATGCGGCTTTGCCGCTGGCTGGAGGCCGAGCCTTCGCGGAGTATGCCAAGGCGGAGTATTGGAACAAATGCGATCGCCCTTTGCTGTAAGCCAGGTTGAACTTATCACATCCTTACTTGTGAATCAGTAGGTAACGTGAAACCAAACATAACTCGATCGAGTGATCGCATTCAGTTGAAAGATAGAATGCGATCGCGGAATGTTCTGGTGCAGCATGGTTGTTAGGCAGTGCTATTAATATGCGCGACCATCTTTGTGCGTTAAAGCCCATTCACCATTCGGCAATTGTGTTGCTTTGAGATCGTCATTTGGGAATTCCACCTCATCTCCTTCAGTGCGATCGCCAATTTCAAGATAGGTTACGTTTTCTTCAGATCGATTAATCAGTTGATGGGCGATACCTGTGCCTGCCTGAAATCCATAGCAGTCACCGGGATGCAAAACGAATTCCTCTTCGCCGAGTACCAGCGTTGGGTTGCCTTCCAATACCAGGATAAATTCTTCTTGCTTTGAGTGGCTGTGAGCAAGAGCAGAAATTGCGCCGGGTGAGAGATGGGTCAAATTAACTCCAAAATGAGTCAACCCAAAATACTCACCCAGTTTTCGCTTTTGTCGTCCCTGAACAAGGGAAGCATAAGGTTCTGGATATATCGTCTTACCGCTCGGTGCTGAAATCGATTCAGATGAAATTGGCGATTGCTTCATAACTCACCCTTCCTTGTTATGTTAATGGCGTAACAAGCCCAAGCTTGCTTTACTTTTCCCGTATCGTCAAACCATAGCACTTCAGTTACTATGCCCCGATACCCTCGGTAATACAGCGTGATGCTATCTACACAATGCTCATTTATCCACCCGTTATTTCCCTGGGCTTGCTATTAGATACCCCACGTATTATCCCAGCCATCGCACTCTTGAATCAGTTGATGTACCGCAGCATCTGCGGTTGAAAATGTACCGCAATTAGTTCTTTTTGTTCCAGATGCCGCATGACCCACATCTTGATACAACGCAAACTGACCATCCTCAGAGTAAATAGAGAGCGTAATAGCAACGCCATTTGTATACTGTTTCCACAAGCTAACAAATGAAGCTCCTTGTGGTATCAGATTTATATCTTTGACATCACAAATCCATTGCCGTTGTTGCAAGTCTGTCCGCGTATTTTCCTCTATCATTACATTCCATGCTCTTATCGTATTTGAGTTGTACTATTGCCTAAACAAACACTAATTGAGCCAAAACTGCACTAGACACCGATTCTAAACAAGGATTTACAAGAACGAACAGGCGATCGCATTAAGTTGAAGGATACAATGCGATCGCGAAATCAACACATTTGCACTTAAAGCTTCTTGAAGTATCTGGCAACTGGGAATAGCTCAAAGCCCGCCTTTTCATAGGTGTGACGGGCTGGGGCATGACCGGGATCGCCCCCAGTCTCAACCATAGCAATAGACATCCCAGCATCTTTCATCCAAGCCAGAGCGAATTCTATCAGCGCACTACCAATGCCGCGACCTTGAAAGTCCGGATCGACAGCAACCATGTAGATTTCACCCATGCTGTCCTCTGAGTGGAGTTTCACGGCTACAAAGCCCACAGCAGAACCTGCATCGATCGCAACCCATACATTCGTGTCTTCCGCAGCGCAGACATCCTCGACCGCTTTTTGCTGGCTTACGCGCCAATGATTGGGATAGAATGCCTGGTACACATCAGCGTTCATCGCGTTCTGAATCGAATCAAAGACTGGAGTCCACGCCCGAAGCGAAAGACGAATAACAGCATCAAGGTGGCGAGGCTCGTATGGTTCAATTTGCATTCCCACATGAACTCCAGTTAACTCTGCAAGCTTTATCCAACATACTACAATATAATACAAGCTCTGATAGCTTGGTTTTGAATGCTTACAGCAACTTGCCTCAATCGACGCCAATCGGTTTTCGCAAGTTTGAGAGTTCCGCTTCTAGATCGAGAATCTTGGCTTTTGCAGTCGCCCGTTCCTGGTGAAGCGTTTCCCGAAGATGGTGTAGAGATTTCTTCAACCGTTCAATTTTCTGCTGTGCATCAGTGTTTTGAGCTGCATCTGTTGATAGTGCGATCGCTCATCACCGTAGATTGAATCGGGCTTTGGAAAACTAACATCTCATTATTTATGTGATTCATTTGGCAGCATTGCGGTTGTTTGCCAGCACTTAGCATCACCGTTGTGCAGCAAATAATAATTGGTTGTAATTGTCTTTGGTATGATTAGCGATATGAAATCGCCCAAAGAAGTTCTACACGACTGGGTTGCGGCCTATAACGCTCGCGATCCTTACGCACTCATCGAGCTTTATCACGATGATGCCATCAACCATCAGGTTGCTTTTGGTGCCCCACTTCAAGGGCGCGAGGTACTGCTTGAGAGTTTCATCGCCTTCTTCAATGCCTTTCCAGACAACTACACGCATCCTGAAAATATCTTCGAGGATGGTGAGTGGGCGATCGTTGAGTGGAGCGGTGGCGGCACGTTCTTGGGTGAGCTTGGCGGCAACCCACCAACCGGCAAGAGTTTTACACTACGCGGGTGTGGCTTCTTTCAGGTCATTGATGGCAAAATTCGTTTCCAGCGTGGCTACATAGACAAGTACACTTGGTTCACGCAAATTGGTTTACCAGTCTCATAGGCTTGTAAGTGTTGCACAACAACGAAGCTCATCCGAGTGTCGGCAGCAAAGGCGGCTTAACTTTGCCTTTCGTCTTCTGAGTTTATCGGTGCGGACAAATAGAGAGATCGCTTTTGTATCTCAAACTGAAACAAAGCAACTGATTCAATCGCAAACTTGCCAGACTGGAGACGACATCGAGATTAAAGAATACTTAAGCTAGCGATATGAAGCGCTCTATTGCAGTTGGACTACTAACATTTCTGGCTATTGGCTGTAGTACCAATCTTCCAACATCCTCCACTCAATCTCCCGCGCCTGTGGCAATTGCTGCCAAACCTGCTGCCAACTCCTCAACCGTCCAAAGTCGGGATGTCTTTTACCTGAGCGATCGCTTTGGGTTTCGCTTCGTTTCCCCGCGTGGCTATGTCATCACGCCTACCGAAACGACTCAATCGACGAAGCCAAGTCCCCCGCTGGAAGTCCTAGAAGTCTGGCAGCAGAAAGATTTTTTGAACCGGGAGAATTTACCTGAAACTCCTCCGATCGTCAGCATCACTATTTACGACAACTCCAAGCGGTTGCCCCTCACCAGTTGGAAAGGCGAACTCAGCCAAAATGACGATCGCCCCCTCACCGTTGCTGGACAAAAAGCGATCGCTTACACTTCGACTGGACTCTACGAGTCTGATAACGTGCTATTCAGCAGTCCCGATGGTCGCTATGTATTTCGCCTACAAGGAGCCTACCTGCAAAAGAACGATTCCATCCGGCAGGTATATCAGGACACCGTTAAAAGCTTTACCTTCGATGCGATCGCTAGCACTCCCCCTAACAAATGGCGCATCAACTACAGCCACCTCAAAAGCCTTTTAGCCGCCGGTGACTGGCGGGGTGCGGATGTGGAGACTCGCGCCATCTTCCAGCGATTGCAGAAACTCCAAGGACAGGGTGCAGACTTACTCTACGGCAGCAAAACTCTGCTCAATAGTCTTCCCTGCGAAGACTTTCGTACCATAGATACCCTCTGGTCGCAAGCCAGTAAGGGACGCTTTGGGTACAGCGCTCAAAAGCGCATCTGGCAGCAAACTGCCTCCCAGACGAAAAATCCGAAAGCACGAGTTGAGAAGTTCGGTCAGGCAGTGGGATGGTATAGATCCCAACCATTGCCGGAAAAGAATCCTTTTGGGGTAGTGTTAGCTGGAACCAAATGGCGGTTGGATTCAGAACTGAATTCTACTGCTACCGCACCAATCGGACAGTTTCCCTGGGCAGGAATTTCCTCAAACTTATTGAGTGACATGCTCAGCGAACCTGGTTGTGGCAGTTGTACCACGGATGCCATTTATCTTGCTAGCGATCGCTATTACGACTATGTGCCTGCTTTGTTTACCAAGCTCAATCAGTGTCAAGTTCGCTAGTGAGGCGAACTGACAAGTCAATGACTCGAAAGGTCAAATTAATCCGGGGAGGAACCGGACGTTTAGTCTTAGGAATTTGATGCTGCCAGTAATGCTGCGTTGTCCCTTGCATCAGTAGAAAACTACCAGAAGTTAACTCAAGTTGATGCTTCAAGCCTTTTTCGGCTCGGTGCCGCAGTATGAACCGCCGTGTTCCTCCCAAACTCAGAGAACCAATGACTGGATTGTGTCCTAGCTCTGGTTCATCATCGCTGTGCCAGCCCATACTGTCGTTGCCATCTCGGTAGAGATTGAGCAGCACGCTGTTAAACACTACATCAGAAACGGCTTCAGCCTTTGTCTTGAGGTCAAGTAGCGTGCGCGTCCAGGGAGAGGGCTGCATCGTGATGCCAGAGTAAGTGTAGGAAATACCGGGATTACCATACCAAGCCGTCAGTCTCGGTTGAGGCATTGAGCGCCCGTAAATCGTAATCCAGTCCTGTCGCCAGTCGATTGTTTCAGTCAGTTGTGTGAGCAAGCGATCGCTTTCCTGCCCATCCAGCAGAGACGGGTAGAACACGATATCTGCGTCAGGTAGTTGCAGAGGGACACTGAGCATAAGACAAACACAACTGAGGGCGGCAAGAAATCAGCTCTCCAGAACCCTAACCGACAACAGGTAATTCTGCCAGAGCCATCGCGACTTCCTCTGCACTGTACTCAGTATCTACCAGTTTTCCGGTTTGATAGTCCATGTACGCCTGCATATCAAAGTGTCAATAACCGCAAAGGTTAAACAAAATCACCTTACTTTCTCCCGACTCTTTGCACATTCGGGGTTCCAGAGAAAGTAGCGGCTTTCTTGAGTTGAGGTTTCTATTGTCGCTGATTCCACGAAGCGGACGCTACGCGATCGCTTCTCTCGCGCAAAACCCTAGGCAAGGAAGTGCTTTGGGGGTCGGAGTTTATAGTTTTAAACGTTGGCGTTGCATACTTCAACTCAAAAAGCCACTCTGAAAGCTGTCTCAGTTTCTTAATCAGGACTTACGCCACTACACCATTTATCGCTATGCCTTGAGCTAATTTCAGGTGAAATAATCATCCTTAGCTTTCTCAGTAAGCTCATATACTGTTTTTCCATTTTCTATTTTCACTCTAATTATCAATTCTTTCTCTTCATCCAATTTTTTAGCTTTCCAAGCTATTAATTGGTATGAGCAATCTAATTCTTCAGCAACTTCTTTCGGTCGTAAGGATTTACCAGATTTATTTAACTCATGTAATAAGCTGAAATCTATAGGAGGCAAAAGCTTACTATCATCGATTTTCTTGATTTCAGCTTTAAGACGCTCAGATGTAGAAATTATTTCTACAGGACTATAGCACTCTGGACATTTCATCTTAGTAAATTCTAAATTAGGTAATTGATCAAGCGCCCAGTTCTCATTACAGGTTGAATTGGTACAAACTATACGTTTTGAACTCTTCAAGAAATCATCAACTAGCCCATTAAAATCAAACGGTCGGGCAATAAAATATTTTCTAAATTCAGTGCCTTTTGGTTTACCCCACCTTAAGTTTGATATTACGCAAAGACCATAATTTAAACAATAAATGGATTGTTTTGCACCATCTCGATTACTCATTTCATTGTACTTACTGATAAAAAAGTTAAGCTCCAAGGTTTTCAAAAATTTCTCGTATGTTGGACTAAGATGGAAATGGCTTGTGTAAGGATTAAATTTCTCTCTGTACTCCCGTCCAGTCAAATCACCCGTTACAATTCTTTTCTTAATACTTGCCAAACTTTCAACAAACTTGTCTAAAAGCTCCCTTAATTGAAGGATTGATACCTTTTCATCAAACGACATCATAGAGTAAGTCGTTATTTCAAAGAAAGAAGTAATGTGCCTCTCAAAATATCTAGCCGATGCAGCTTCAAGAGCCGCTTTATTAATTGGAATCCCAGAAGCAATAGTTCTTTCAGATGCAAAGTATAGAATGTAGCCAACTATTCTTGGTACATTCATTGAAATTTGAAATAACAATTCATAGTAATTCTCCATCGATTCCTTTTTAGTATCGAAGAAAAGACTGGTAGGCTGACCTGTAAAATAGTCAATTCTTCTATCAAGGAGACGTTTCGTGAAATCTATAGCTCTCTCTTCCATTGTGCTTCTATCAATCTCAGAATAGAGGTTATAGAAATCAAGATCTATGATATCGATTTTTCCAGTATCAATTCTGCCATAGTAAACTCTGTTGGGATAAGCTGCTACCTCAAACTTGATGAATTCATCTGACCAATTATTTAAAGGAGCAAGAACTACATCAACAAATACTTTCATTGATTGATCGTCAATCTCTGAAAAATCATCAAGTAGTATAACCAAGTGCTGTATCTCAAGGAGAGAGAGTATCTCTTTCAGCTTGTTTACTAGCTCTTTAACTTGGAAAACTTTTAAGAATATTTCAGGAAATTGTTTCTCAACCTCAGTTGCATCTTTCTGTGCATTGTTTATACTTCCAACTCTATTTTGCTCCGCATTTAAACCCATATCTTTCGGGGTCAAGTTCCCGGAGATTTTACTTGTGTTCTGAATACTAGTCGAATCTGATGCTTCATCTGTCGTTTTAGTACGGGTAGAGAACTGTTGAATCAAAGGAATCTCAATGCTCCTAAGCTGTTCGTTATTTCTATACTGTTATAAAGCTCTTGCAGCTTTTCTTTTACAATGCTCGACCTGTCTGTTCCAAATAGCCTTTTAATCCTTTCAAGGAGACCATAAGATTTCTTGTCTATCTCTTTTCTTAAGTCCGATAATATATTTTTAATAAAGTTTCTTTCTAATAGGTATCTTTGTAATGTATCACTAGATATTAAATTACTTATATTCCCCGCTTCAACATATTCAGCCTTAGAAGATTCAAAAATGTATTTTGTATCTATGTAACAAGAAATCATATTATCCTTCTTACGAATCTCTTGTTGCAGTCGAAGAAAAATTGTTGATTTTCCGGTTCCCTTTCTTCCAATCAAGAATGTAGTGTTGTTTTTTAAACAAGTCTTTAGTATTTGATCATTAAGTAACAAGTCTGTGTATAGTTCCTCTATCAACTCGTTGCCTTCCTCATCGAGCAATTGTGCTCTTCGATACTTTTTGAGAGAATCCAGAGCATTAAAGAAGCCGTCCTTGTCTGACTGGGAATACATTCTTGCTACCTCAATCTAGCTTTATTCGTTGTAGCACTGTTTACCCATAGCAAGCCATCTAAACTCACGTTATTCTGCAAGTAAGGCTTATCATTGAGCATCTGCCTACTCTGGCGAGTGCTGTGGAGTGCTGCATTCCTTGGTTGGGTGACTCAAAAGCGAATGAGTCTTATGGCAGTTAATGGCTCAACAACTTGTCTACATTACAGCACCAGGATCACCCCAAATGCTACTAATGCCACGCTACAGAGCGGACAATGGACATGAGCGATCGCCATCCAAACCCCATCACTCCTAATCTGGAAACAGACCAGAGACTGTTATGACCACGGCAACGATAGCAATACCCCAAAAGGAAGAACCCCTCCTGTTTGAGGGATTGACCTGGAGAGAGTTCAAAGCAGTCGAGCAATTGTTAGACCGTCCAGGATATCGGCTTTCCTTCCTGGATGGAGTACTGGAGATTCGACGGATGCCAGGGGAACCCCACGAAACAGTTAAGAAGAGGATCGGTGCATTGGTGGAGCTTTACCTGCTTATAGCAGGGTTTGACTTCACCCCAACTGGCTCCATGATCCTAGAAAGTGAAGCTGGAGCCGTCAAGCGAGAGGCGGATGAATCCTATAGAACCCATTTGACATCTTTTGCTGGGGTGCAAGGCTTTGAAGTAAGCCGTTACTTTGCGATCAATGATAGAGCCTGCTTAAACTCGACTGTTTTTTGCAAGAACAGGGATAAAACCAGCTAGCTGCAAGGCTTTTAGTTTCAGGAATAGCTCTCAAATGGGTTCTATACAAGAGGGCAATCGAATTTGGCTGAACTACGAGCTAAGTTACAAATTTTATAGATTGATCGTCAGGATTTTTTTCTTGCTTTTTTTGTCGCTCAACACGACTGTATTGTAGGGTGATGTATCCGTTCCCGGCGGAATTGGCAGCCAAAAACTGGGGTTTTTATGATCGAGTTCGCCCAAATCAATGCTTTTCGTTATATCGCCATCTGTTGCAAGATTTGCGGTAAGTTCGCCTTTATAATCTTCAATTAAAAAGTCGCTAAATAAAACGACTTGCCCACCCTCAGGATGTATACCAAGGATGACCTGACCGCTGAAAGTTGTGCCTTTTCGTTCTTCATCAACCGTTGCCATTATGATTTCTGAGGGGTCTTGACCGGACATATCTGCCATAAACTTTTTCCTGGGCGAATTCTCAACAATTGAAAATGATTTTACAAGAGCGCTATGGGCGATCGCAAAACTCTCAGGACGTATTTCTGCATCGGTCTTGCAAATGTATAGCCAAGTTACTTCGGGTTTAACGCCTAATTGGAAGATTGAGTAGGGATGAGTAGAGGCTGAAAGCGATCGCGAAGCGTTGCTGCTATAAGAGATCGCATCGCAGAAACCTGATAGAGGGGAGACGCTCTTGAAGTTTCCGGATTCTGTTCTAGCAACCTACGAGAGCCACGGGAAGGGGTAGGCAGGAACACCAAGGTCAAATGCTTGTAGGTCATTTTCAAGGGGTCAGGAAGCGATCGCCTAAACAGCATCCCAGCACAAGAGGGTAGTACAGAGATAAGCTTTGCCATGCCTATAGAACCCATTTGACATCTCAACAAGAGGCTGAAAGTCTTTTGTTGAGATGTCAAATGGGTTCTATAAACTTACCCCTGGTCGAGTGCGTCCCGATCTGGCGATCGAAGTGGTGTTTACCAGTGGCGGCATTAACAAACTAGAGGTATACAAGCGCCTGAAGATTCCTGAAGTGTGGTTCTGGGAAGACGGAGTGCTAGAGATTTATCACCTGCGGGGAGAGGGCAACACTCTGGACTACGAAAAAATTTCCAGTAGTAAGGAAATGAAAGGGATCGATCTGGATTTGTTGTTACGTTGCATCAATATGGTGAATCACGTTGATGCCATCAAGACCTTTCAACAGGCACTCCAGAAATAGCTGGTCAAAGGCGATCGCGGCTCTGATCTTCGGTATTTCACTATAACGGCGATCGCAATTCCCACTGATGTGACTCAACTAGAAGCTTGCCAGCAGTTGATAGAGAAGGCGATCGCCGCATTGCGATGAGAACAAGTGCAAGCAGAACTACAAGCTCATTGCGTTTCCCACAACAGCGCTTTTCTCTACAATTGATGCCATGCCCATGCGTCAGCCAAAAAGCGCTCAAGGGCAATAGCTTGAATAGATGGAAACTGCTATGCGAACCCTTAAACTACCTTCTGGACAATTAATTCCGATTCTTGGTATGGGCACCTGGCAGATGGGGGAGAATGCCAGGAATCGCCAAAGCGAAATTGATGCCTTACGTCACGGACTCGATTTGGGTTTATCTTTGATTGACACTGCCGAAATGTATGGCGAAGGCGGTGCAGAGGAAGTAATCGCAGAAGCGATCGCTTCTCGTCGGGCGGAAGTCTTTCTCGTCAGCAAGGTCTACCCTCATAACGCCTCGAAACGAGGGACAATTGCTGCTTGTGAAAGAAGTCTCCAGCGGTTGAAAACTGACTATCTTGACCTTTACCTGCTGCACTGGCGCGGTTCTGTGCCACTGGCAGAGACGCTGGAAGCATTGGCGACGCTTCAACAATCCGGCAAAATTCGCACCTATGGGGTGAGTAATTTTGATGTCGAGGATATGGAAGAAGCCATTGGGTTGAAGGATGGGAAAGGAATTGCTACCAATCAAGTCCTCTACAACCTGATGCGACGGGGAATTGAGTGGAATTTACTGCCCTGGTGTCGGCAACAAGGTATCCCTATCATGGCGTATTCTCCAATTGAGCAAGGGCGTTTGCTGAACCATCAAACACTCAAGGCGATCGCTCAAGAACGAGGAGTCACTGCGGCTCAAGTAGCGATCGCCTGGCTGTTGCATCAAGACAATGTAATTGTAATTCCCAAATCCAGTCGCATTGACCATGTAGAGCAGAATTATGCTGCCCTGAATTTGAAATTGAATGCTGATGAATTGGCTTCCTTAAATGCTGCCTTTCCAGCACCCACTAAACCTGTTTCCTTAGAAATGCTGTAAACACTTCTCCAAGGAACTCAACGGATTTATCTCGCGTTGGATAGTGTCTCAAATGAGCAAGAGTGCCTACCATGACGAGTAAACTTACAGAGCAAACGCATGGCTCAACGACCTGGAATTTTCCCCACCTTCTTCATTTCTGGCTTTGAGTGTTCGACGTTTCTCTGGAAGGACAAGGGACGGCGAAATCTAATTGCAGAAACACAGCACGATCGCCACGCGCAGGAAGACTACAACATATTGCGATCGCTGGGGATTGATGTGGCACGCGAAGCGATTCCTTGGCCGTTAGTCGATCGCGGTGGCTGCTACGACTTCTCTAGCCTTGACCCCATGATTGAAGCGATGCAGGAGACGCAGATTCTTCCCATCTGGGATCTGTGCCACTACGGGTATCCAGACGATCTCGATCCCTTTAGCGATGAGTTTACCGAGCGCTATGCTAATTACTGTCGCACAGCAGCGGAGTATGTGATTCCCCGCTTGCGTGGCCCCTATTTTTTCACGCCAATTAATGAAATTACCTTTTTCTCGTTCTGCGGCGGCGAGTGGGGTTGGGTGGCTCCCTATAAAAACACAAAAGAAGACCGTTTTCGCTTTCGATTAGCCTTGTGTAAGGCAGCGATCGCAGGAGTGAAAGCGATTCGGGAGGTGGAACCCGCCTCAAGGATGATCCACATCGATCCGTTGGTTCAAGTGGTAGCACCGCGCGATCGCCCGGATCAGATCGAGGCAGCACACCACGAAACCTATGTGGATACCTTTTTGGCGTGGGATATTCTCTACGGGAAAGAACACCCTGAACTCGGCGGTTCCCCGGAAATTCTTGATATCGTTGGGGCAAATCACTATTCCTTCGGTCAAATGGAATACCGGGAACATGGCCCCCATCAGGCGCTAGAACCCCACGACGATCGCATCAAACCGCTTTGTGAGCTAATGCGGTGGGTGTGGGAACGCTATCGCAGACCGATGATCGTTGGCGAAACCAGTGGCATGGAAGCAGGCAGAGATGAGTGGCTAAAAGACGTAGTGGAAGAGTCTCTAGCAGCGGTTAATTCTGGGATGGATCTGCATGGCATTTGTTTATTCCCTGCTGTTGATATGCCGGATTGGCATACCGGAAAGTGGCTGCACAACGGGATTTACGATTTGGTGGAAGAAGGGGATAATCTGAAGCGGGTGCCTTGCGAACCATACATTGCAGAGCTACGACGCTGGCAGAAGGAATTCAATCGGGTCACGACACTGGATGCTGACCCCTGGAGCGATCCAGTAGAACTGCAAGATGTTATTGACGCAGCTAAACGATTGCAGCCAGAAGCCGATCGCAATTGGCATTAAAGATTCAATCCAGCACTCTCACTCATCCGCGACGTTGCCTCGCATCGTCTTCAGTTGCGATCTGCGCTTCGCTATCGTCTGGTTGTTGCATCAGGAGAATGTAAGTGTAATTCCTAAATCCAGCCGCATTGACCATATAGAAGAGAATTATGCTGCCAAGAAATGATTTTGCTCAAATCTCCCTAATAAAGTTCAAGGTTTGGTGGCTCTATTTTTCATCTATCCTGATTGCCCCTCCTATAGGCTGTAGTGATCTACTGAACTCTTTAACAACAAGGAGGAAATTATGCCGTTTGTGCTTATTCAAGGTACTTTTGAGCCAACTAGTGGAGATCCCGATGGAGATTCAGTTCGGTTTAAGGCAAACAATGATGATGATGTATTGTTTGACAAGTTAGAGGGGCGAATCGAATTCAAGAGCGGTGGTCAAGTGCAGCTTCGGTACGAAGGCATAGATGCTCTTGAGAAAGCGGCGATTAAACCATTTTCCTCAGACGCTACCGAACGTAATATTGAGTTACTTGGGGGCAAAAAGTCCGGATTGCCGGGATATATCCTTTCTAGCCATGCCGATGGGAATGGACGACCTGTTTGCTTCGTCTTTACCGGCAATCCACCTAATTGGGACAATGCTGGAAGAGGGGATGAACTAAAAGCCGACTTGTTGCGTGAAAGCGTCAACTATAAGCTTCTCCGAGAAGGGCATGTCTATCCGATGTTCTATGAAACCCTCTATAAAGAGTTGCGCGATGAGATGGTGACGGCAACACAGGAGGCGCGAGCAGCAAATATAGGACTTTGGTTAGCCGATCGCTCAACGGAGGGTTTCCAAGTTGATGTACCTCCTGATCTCTCAGATTTACCACCTATCTTTCCTAAACTTTGGCGGCGACTTGAATCGTTTTATCAACGTCGGTCTAATCGCAAAAAAGGAATTGAGGAGTTTATTAGAGAGTTATCGAAGGGAAAAGATCGGCTTTTTACCATTCCTGATCAACGAGCAATCAAGTTTTCCACAGCACTAGAAGCTGATGGGAATAAGATTAAAATGCTCTACAAACCAGAGGAGATGGTGTTTGAGTCTGATGTGCGCCTAGATCGGATTGCTGCAAGTATTACTACTTCCTCTATCTTTTCATAAGCATCTTCTTACAAAAGTCCATGGCAGAACACTAGGGGAGGCTGGCAGAAGTTTTGCAGCAGTTACTGAGTGACTTCAAAGGCAGTTTTCTTTCCCGCTCCCCTGCTCCCTTGCTTCCCCACGAACAACTGCTGCATTATTTTCGCCAGCCTCCCCTAGGGACTTGTTTGTCGTGCCGCTGCTCAAAACTGCTACTGTCCACGCTGGACAGACGCAGAAAGCCGGAATTAATGCTCTGGCTATGATACTGGATAGGCGGTAAGAAGGACGACCGCTAGGTTTCTTCCACAAACTCGTCAATACAGAAGTTGCAGAGATTTTGATTGACGGGAACAGGACTTACGCATTGACAGGAAGATAATCATGTGTAATAGGTCTGGGGGATCTAGCACGATTTTCCAGAATATATTCACGAATAACTTCTTTAAACAAATTTCTCTGGATCTCGTACCAATCGCTAATTATGATTTTCTACCTTCATAAATGCCAACTGAGTGAAAGCTCGGATTGCACAAAAGATGTAGGTTAGATTGTGGCATAGATGATTGGTCAGGCAGGATAGTTAAGTGGCAAGAGATCTCATTCATCTGTAACCTTTCCTCGCATCGTTTTAAGTTGCGATCGCTTAGTCTTGCTATCCAGACGCTTTCTTTGAGAACTCCGAGTCGGTTTGCTGGGTTTACGGGGTTTGGGGAGTGCGATCGCACTCTTAATCAAATCTTGCAGCCGTTGCAACGCCTCTTCTCGGTTCTGCTCTTGGCTGCGGTGTTCTTGAGCTTTGATGACAATGACACCTTCTTTAGTGATGCGTTGGTCGGAAAGCTTCAACAGCCGCTCTTTGTAGCGTTCAGGTAGTGAGGAAGCGATGATGTCAAAGCGCAGGTGAATGGCAGTCGCCACCTTATTTACATTTTGTCCCCCTGCCCCTTGCGATCGCACCGCACTCATCTCAATCTCATGCTCTGGAATACTTACGGTGTTAGAAATTTGCAGCATGATTGATTCGCTTGATTATAGACAGTGCAGCATTGCACAGAAATTGTTGCCCAGTTTCGCTCTATTGGTGCTGATTCCAGCATAAAGTAGCAGCCTCGCCTCTAGCTCCCTCTCTAGCTGCAATATATCAAACACGGAGTTTTTCTTTCACTATGCCTAGAAACGTTCGCTTTGTACTGCAAGTATTTCCTCGACAACGCTTGAGTGCTTTCATACTGTTCATGCCATTGGCGATCGCGCACGTATAATTTGCACAACTGGAGGCTTTTATGTCCCAATCTGATTTGGAATACCGCTTGCATTTAAGTTGGAATGCGAATGCTCGTGCTTGGACAAAAGCAGTCCGCGAGCAACTAATATCCAGTCGCCGCGTTGTGACTGATGCCGCCATTGTGGACGTTTTGGTGGCGCTGCAACCTCGCCGCGTGCTAGATGTTGGATGCGGTGAAGGTTGGCTGGTACGCGCCTTAAACGAACGCGGTATCGAAGCCTTTGGAGTAGATGGGAGTTCTGCTTTAGTTCAACAAGCTCAGGCAGCAGGTGGGGGTAGGTTTCGCACCCTCACATATGATGAGATCGTCAACGATCCAAGTCAACTTGATGGACCATACGATCTCGTAGTCTGTAACTTCTCGCTGTTAGGGGAAACCATTGTACCCCTGCTGGCTGCACTGGGTACAGTTCTAGCGCCTAATGGACACCTCGTTGTGCAGACGGTTCACCCGTGGAGTGCCTGTGGCGACACCGCCTACAAGGAGGGCTGGCGAACCGAGCGCTTCACGAGCTTTGGCGAGGACGAGTGGGAGCCAATGCCTTGGTATTTTCGGACTTTCAGTTCGTGGCTGACAGCTTTTAACCAAGCAAAGTTGCAGATACGCCAATGTATTGAACCACTTGAGCCAACAACGCAGCATCCTCTATCGCTTATTCTCGTGTCCTGCGTAGAAGAACAATTTAGAGGATCTCCCTTATATGATGAGAAATAGTTGAGCAAGCCCCAGTTAGGTTAGTTGTGTTTACAACATCTCGTCTCATCTCAAACTGGCTCTTAGTTGCACTACCAATAGCCCTATGCGCTTGTACATCATCTGATGCTGTCGTTTCAACTCCAAAAAACGTAATTGAAGCCAAGCCACAATCCTTGCCACCATCCGTAAATAATGCTGATAAACTCAATAGCATTCAAGAAGAACGTTACTCGCTGCTCATTCATCGAGTAGACAAGCGCTTAGAGGTACTCAATAACCAAAGCGTTCCAATTTACAAGGCAAGTATTGGTATTGGTAAGGGCGGACTCAAAGACAAACAAAATATGAATGACTTTGTTACTCCCACAGGCGAGATGAGCGTAGACTTGATTCTCTACAAAAAGTCTCAGTACAACCAGATTGCCCAAGATAACGTTAAGCGTTTTGTCAAGGTTACTCAGTATCGCAACTTAGTTAGCCCTCGGCAAGGATTAGCTCAGCTATTCAAGAACATGAATAATCTTGACTTTGATGGGAACGGTAGCCCAGACAGAGCCTATGGAAATGGCTATATCGGACTCACTTCAACGACAAGCATCACGGGTCCCAAGATGAGTACATTTCAGGGAACGCCCTACTGGTTCTCAATCGCACTTCATGGTACACCCAATCCTGAGAATATTGGTCAAGCTAACTCAGGTGGCTGCATCCATCTCGACTCAAACACATTGCAGCAGTTAATTGAGAAGGGTTGGGTAAAGTTAGGTACCAAAGTGACGATTGTTGATTAATGTATTGACGTGGTTGATCGCACTGCACTCATCTCAATCTCATACTCTGGAATACTTACGGTATTAGAAATTTGTAGCATAATTTAACAATTGCCCAGAGATGAGTCGTACCAGTATTTGAGTAAATTTTGCTCTGATTCACCTTTACTTATTATCTCCCGGCAGACCGAGTTGTAAGGGAAGCAAGCCGATGGATCGATTGAATTTCAACGTATTCCAGCAGTTTTGGACAATCGCTAAGTCCTACTGGTCGGGGGATGAGAAATGGCAAGCGAGAGGGTTACTTCTGGGCGTTGTGCTATGTTTGCTGGCGTATACGGGGTTGAGTGTGGTACTCAACAACAAGCGAGGGGTGCTGATTTCATCGCTCTCAGCCCAGGATGAGCCGCGCTTTTGGCAAACTGTGATCGTTTTCGTCGGCGTGTTGGTAATTTATGCACCCCTTTTAGCAGGCTATACTTATTTGCGCGATCGCCTGAGTTTACAATGGCGGAAATGGCTAACCCATCGATTCGTGGATAGCTACTTTCGCGATCGCTCTTACTATAATCTGCATATCTCTGGCACCGAAATCGATAACCCAGATCAGCGAATCTCGGAAGATGTTCGCAGTTTTACCCAGGAATCTCTTACCTTTTTGCTGCGGTTGGTGGAGTCGGTGCTGTCAACAATCGCCTTCAGCAGCGTACTTTGGGGCATTTCTAAACCTCTGGTGTTGTTTCTAGTGCTGTATGCCTTGATTGGCACCCTGGTGACGACCGTTGTGTTTGGGAAGCCGCTTGTCCGACTGAATTTTGAACAACTGAAGAAGGAAGCGAATCTCCGTTTTGGTCTGGTGAGAATTCGGGAGAATGCAGAAGCGATCGCTTTTTACCAAGGTGAAGAACGGGAGTCAAACCAAGTTAAGCAGCGGTTTTTCGATGTATTTGAGAATGTCAAACGGCTGCTGGTTTGGGAATTGAACTTAAATGTTCTCACAAATGCTTATGAGTTTATCCCGTTTATCTTGCCTGCTTTAGTGGTTGCACCGGCGATTTTTGCCGGAGAAATGGAGGTAGGCAAAGTTTCTGAGGCGCAAGGCGCTTTTGTGAGAGTCTTTTTCTCGCTGAATGTTGTCGTTGCTCGTTTCCAGCAATTAACCACGTTTGGCGCTGGAATTAACCGTCTCTATACCTTTGCAGAATTTTTAGAGCGGACGGAATCGAATCAGGAACAGCCTAAAATTCAAACGGTGGAAGCGGAACGCCTCGCTGTCGAACATCTCAACCTGCAAACGCCCAACTATCAACGCACATTAGTAGAAGATTTGTCGATAGAGTTAGCTGCGGGAGAGGGACTTTTGGTGATGGGGCCAAGTGGTTGTGGTAAGAGTTCCCTGCTGAGAGCGATCGCGGGTTTGTGGGATTCTGGTACAGGAACGATTATTCGTCCTGAATCGAACCAGATCCTATTTTTGCCGCAACGTCCCTACATGGTGCTGGGTACTCTGCGCGATCAATTGCTCTATCCCAACACGCACCTTGAGGTTGATGACGAACACTTAAAGCAAGTGCTGGAACAGGTGAATTTAGCAGGTTTAGAGGAAAGATTTGGTGGCTTTGATGCCCAGGAGGATTGGGCAGATGTCCTCTCTTTGGGCGAACAACAACGGCTAACCTTCGCCCGGTTGCTGCTGAATAAACCCAACTACGCCATCCTAGATGAAGCAACCAGCGCCCTAGATTTGGACAACGAGGAGCGGTTGTATCAACATTTGCAGGCGAAAGGGACTACTTTCTTAAGTGTGGGACATCGGGCTACGTTGGCAAATTACCATCAGTCATTGCTGGAACTCTCTCAGGATAAAACCTGGCAGATTAAACAACCTTTGGCTCTTGTCGAAGAACAACCGGAGTTGTTGGAACTTCCATCAACCACCTGATATTTTAAGGCGATCGGCGGAAGCATCCCATTTGTGCAAAAATACCTGGGCATTGAAATAGCCAATTCAATGGAGGCTGGCAAGCACAAGTCCAGCCATAACCCAATTGATGACCATAGACAAATCAAATCGTTGGTTTAAATGCAGTGCAGTTCGCTAAAGTTTAAAAAGATATGAATAGTATTGATGGAGAACCCAAATCCCAAATGATACCGTTGTGGACTAAATCTTTTAGTGCTTTTTGCTTGAGTCTGCTTGTGATGTTCGCAGGGAATATCGTTCTGATTGGTTGTGGTGAAGCCGCTAAAAATTCCGAACCTGTACAAGAATCGGAAAAAGAATCCAACCAGGGTAATCAGGCTGATGATGACGATAACGAGGGGCAAGAGACCACTGGCTCATCCGATCAAAATGACGATGAGGAGAAGGATGGACAAGAGGAGAAGGATGGAGAAGATAAGGATTAGCAGTGGCGATTCACCTAGCGCGCTCGCTTGATAGCCGCAGCCACCGATTCGCGTGTACTCTGAATTTACACGCGAAAGGGACGACTTTTTTGAGTGTCGGGCATCACTCTACGTGGACAAATTACCATCAGTCTTTGCTGGAATCCCAGGCTCAAACGTGGCAGATTAAACAACCGCTAGCTCTGCTCAAACATGGCGAAAAGGAGTGACATTTAGCTCCGCTCTCCAGTCTGCTAGTGGTTTTTCCCAAGCCTCTTCCCACTTCTGCCCTAGAAAGGGTTTTGCCCGATCCCCCAAATCGTAGCTCTGCTGAATGAGACTTACAAGCGGGTTTAAATCGCTGTTCATCTTGATCGTATTCAAGGTGATTGCGGCAATCAACATCACTGCAAGGGGAGAGCGATTTTGCGCGAGCGTAAATGCTTGCAGCCCAATCTCTCCAACAGGATCGGTGCCAAATCCTGTAACGGTATGCCAAATATCATGAGTTTGTCGCATACGCAGTGCTAAATAGCTTGTGTCATCTTGAAGCTCGACTTGGCGATAAAACTCTGGATCGAGGTTGGCTGCTCGCATATGAGAGGCATAGGCAAAGCCTAACGAATCTTCAGGCAGCTTGAGTAACGCTTCTAAATTGGGAGTCGGTGCAATATATTGTTCTTCAAAAAGTTGAGCGATTTCAGGATGGGACTTGAGATAGGTAATCGCGGCAGCAGAAACTTTATGGTTGGCTAAGGCAGCAGCAATATCAAAAACTGCCTCGATATCTGTTCCGTTATCGATAAAGGCAAGGAAACCTTCCAAACCTTTCAGAAGTTCTGGAGTAACCGAGCGACTCCTATCAGCATTGATAATCGAGGGAGATTTTGACATCGGGAAACCTTCGGTAATCAAAATGAACGAACCCTTGGCGGGATAATTTCACGTATCTGGCACGTATCTGGATCGAGACCCGCAGTTCTTAACCGTTCTGCTTGTTGTGCTGTCCTATACTCTAGCTGCGATCGCTCTGTTGCGTTCGGCTTCTACCTCAGTTAACACGCAACTTCCTTGTGCATCATACTAGCGCAGCCACCGTCTGTTTAGGACTATTTTAGGGATTCTTGAATTGCCTGATTGCGACTATCAGGGGGGCAAAGTTTTGTAGCAATTGAACAGGAGCGAGATGCCTCCAGCAAGTTGCGCGGGATGCCAATTTAATTACTTCGTAGTTCCCCGTGGGGCGCGTTCAGCATCTGTTCCAATCCACTGCTTAGAATTCACTACGGTATCGATTTTATTTTCCAATTCTGTTAGTTGAGTCGGTGCATCAGGTGAAGGAAGGTAATGGTGTACTGTTTTTTGTTTCTTGCCGATTGTCAATGAGGTGATGGCAGAAGGTGCATCGGTGTGTCCACCTGTATAGCTGTCTTGAAGCTTGAAGTAATTGAGCTTTTGAAAGTCTGCAATGAGCTTTCTCGCTGCTGTTTTACTGATAGTTGTTGTTCGGGTGCCAGTCACTTTCACAAACCGTTTGCCCTCGTAAACCACCTTGCCATTGCCATAAACAGTGAGCTTATAAATGGGGCAAAAGCCAAAACAGGCTGTCCGTTCGAGTGTCAGCGCAACTTGTGGTGAGACTTGTCGAGGTTGATTGAGTAGCCTTTGATTCGGAGTAGTGGTTTCAGCCGCCAGGAACGGGGAGTTAGGAATAGAGACGCTTAGAACACTACTGGCTACACCGATTATTAGACTTAGAAGAAGTGGCGATCGCATGATCGTTAGGCTCCAAATCAGAAAGATTCACTTAACTTCGAGTCTATTCGGCTGTTTCAGCTCTCAGTTCCCGGTTTCTAATTCAGAAACTAGAAGACGATGTAGGAATTTTCTATTTTTAGGCTAAATTATCGGCTGTTGATGCAATCGGGAAATCATTGGTGTTCTCCGTAGACGAGTTGGGTTGTTACACCGCAGCGCACCCTAGAACAACTCAGCTTTGACAACCGAACGCACAGCGATATCTTCAAGGGGTGCAGAAAGCAAGCGATCGCTCGTTTAAGCTCTAGAATTGGAAGCATCCAACGAGCGACTCCAACTCATACATTGATTCGGAAACCCTATGTCCTGCCAACACCTCAATGAAGTGACTCTGCAAAACCTAATCCATAAAGCCAACTATCCGGTGTTTCGCTGTGAAGAGTGTATGCGGATCAATGGTCGCTGGGTGCATCTTCGCATTTGTCAGACGTGCGGTAAGATGTTGTGCTGCGACTCCTCAGAACATCAGCATTCTCGTCGTCACTATGAGGAAACCGGACACACTGTAATCAGTTCAGCGGAGTTAGGAGAGCAATGGCTGTGGTGTTTTGCGGATGAGCAGCAGAAGGATTATTGAAGATGCGCTCAATTGGGGCATCCCCTCAACTTACAAGTAATTGTAAAGGAAGGCGATCGCACAATCCTTCCAAACACTAAATCGAAGAAGAAGCGATCGCCTTGATGCTACGGGTTAGGATTTAGGGTAGGGCGTTCTGATTGAAGTATGGAAAAGCAGGAAAATCCTCTTACGGGAGAAGCGCTAGTTAAGGAAGTTTGTCGGCGGATTCGGGTTGCCCGTAGCTACTGGGATGCTCATAATAACGCTGCTTGTCGGGGAGAACGCGATCGCGCTTTAGCCCTTTACAACACGCTGACGAAAGAACAAAAAGACCAGATTCCGCAGCAGTTACGGGTGTGGCTTCGCTACCGCAGTGAAAAATACTTTGGCTCACACCGAACGCCGCCCAAGTCGAAACGAAAGTCGAAGTAGGATTGTGGGGAAAGTGCGATCGCGCTGCGTGCGAAATAGTTGTTCGCCTGGTTTTGCTATCCAAACGTTTCTTTTGAGAATTACGAGTCGGTTTGCTGGATTTGGGGAAGGCGATCGCCCACTGCTGAAAACATTTACCGTAAAATCTTGCCAGTGCTAGGATTACTGGATTTTAGAGCCAATGTACCCAATGATTATCTTTCCTGGCCCTAATTCTACAGAGAAATGAAGCCTCCAAGCTCCTGGCGTCATACGAACATGCAAGCTGAAGATGCGCTTCTCTCCATCAGAACATATAAAAGTAAGTTGCTGCCTGAATTGCTGTAGTCTTGTTTCGCTCTCTGGCGTAGCTTTGCTTGGAAGATTGTCTCGATTAAAAGCGCCAGATGTCCAACTTTTACAGTAGTCCTCAAGCTCAAACAATCGTTTCACTACCTGTCTTAGCATTGGGTTGCTTGTGCTGAGGCTTTGTATCTGCTGACTAACATTTTCGCAGAATTCCAAACTAGGAAATAATTCGTCTCTCCGATTCCACAAATCTGAGCCATCAAGCTCTTCTGCGTGCCTGCGATTCTTTTTCTTTATACACTCAGCGTGTTCCTGTACATGATGCTGGCGACTGGCGTGAATAATCTCCAGATGTTCCTCGATTAACTCCTCATTTTCAAATTGGGTGAGTGTTAAATCTAAGCGGCTGCAATCCCATCGCGGCTCAAATAGAAAGCTTACTGAAAGAGCATCAAGCAAATAGGCAACACCCAGTCCAATTGCTAACTCTCCCTGATGCCTAAACTCACAGTTGCTAAGATTATTTTCGATATCTTGAATTTCAAGATTTGCAATCTCGTTAGAAAATGGCGCTTTTGTTGCAAGAGTTTTGATAAATCTCTGTTCCTCTCTATCTACTTCCGAATCGTTTAGCCAGTGCCGCAGAGGATAGTCTGATGCAAGTGTAGTAGTATAAAAATCGTATTGAGTGCGAAGAGTCGCCTGTCTCCCACACTGAGCTTTTACTCCCCTTACAGTTCTAATAAAATCCGACATCCGCTGTCGTGCCGTAGAAATATTAGCAGCAGGAACACACAGGGACAGCTCATTTAATACCATCTCTAGAGCCATATCTCACTCAACCGCTGGTTCTAATAAAACATCTAAACTTTTATCCCATTGATCGAAGAATCCATCGGGCCATTTATCAATTCGTCCATTGCGGTCAATATGTGGCGATACTACTTCTGTGTAAGCTTGTCCACCTTTTTCTTTACGCTCAAAGTAGTGCAATTGAACATCTTTGGGGTTAAGTTTTCCACCATGAACAGCAAGCCGAATGCCGTTTAAAACATGGTCGCTATGAGTTTCTATCACAACTTGAACACCACAACTAGCCGCAAGCGCTAATAACTCACCCATTTTGGCTTGCCCTTTGGGGTGGAGATGGGCTTCTGGATTTTCAATTATAATCAGTGTACCTGGAGGGGATGCAAGCACCGCGACAATAATTGGTAAAGTATAGGTAATTCCAAAGCCAACATTCGTTGCACGGTAAGGATTGCTGTCCCCATAGGAATATTGAAAACTCATTAGATCGATATCTGGTTTTGGATCAATTTTGAGACGTGTACCTGGGCTGACTTCTCCCATCCAGGCTTCAACTTGATCTATCAGATCCAGTGATTTTGCTTCCAGTTGGCCTGATTGACCTTTTGATTTTACTTCCGGATGGCTGAGGTTACTGCTGGGAATCTCTTTACGCCCATTCAGAAAAAGGAAGTGTGCGGTATATTCGCCTCTGATTCCCAGCTGTTCAAGCTGACGCACTTGGAAATCTGACATTTCAAAAAATGTTCTGGGTCCAATCCGTTCTGCTTGAAGATAGTGGAAATTCTTACTAAAAAGACTTGATTCATAAGTTTCTTGGGGAATTGGTTCTGAAGTAAGATTTAATACATCTACTTCTAGGTCATAATTGAAACGCCATATACCTTTTCCACCATTGCCCCAAGCAATGTCAAACCCAATTGGATCTTCTTGGCCTGCTCCCTCGAAAAGGGCATCTTGAGCCGTACCAATACAAACCAAATCACCATTCAAGGCTAAACCTTTCTCTGGCAATAAGCCCTGTTGATAAGATTGACGCAGGAGCAGTAGCGATTGAAGTACAGAAGATTTACCAGTGCTATTAAGGCCAGAAAGCAGGGTTAGCGGTCTAAACTCAAGAAACTGATTTGCAAAAGGCTTGAAGTTTATTAAGTGCAATGAGCGAATCATGAAAGTACTTCCAAGATTATTTTTTCAACTGTTTTAAATCGATAATCAACTTTGTTCGCTGCCTGTGAAATAGATTTAAGGAATTCTTGATCTTTGTCTGTATAATCTATGATTTTATCAATCAATTCATGTTTTCTGTCTTTTAAATTTTTGATCTCATCCTCAGTAAGATTGCTAATAGTAACTGACCAAGATTCAAATAAGGCTTTGTTAAGGGGCTGTTTTCTTGTAGACTTTTTAGAGAGTTTACGAAAAGCATCTTTACCGAAAATATCTGATGCTGCAATCATTGCTTTCTTGAAATCAGTTTCAATCTTATTTAATTCTTCGCTTTTTAGATGATTAACTTTAAACAATGCTTCACTTAAAAAGGTATCTCTATTTCCATCTTGATACTCTTTATAAGAGGTTATTTTAAATGCCAAAAAACCAAGAATAAACTCACGATCATCCATGCGTTTTATTTTTGATTCGCTAAGATTAATTACCTGCCTAAATTCTTGATTTATTGCAAGCTTTTTTAAGAATTCAGTTGAATTCCCTGGATTTAGTGCATGTCTAATTTCTTGATTAGATAAAGGTGTACCACCTGTATTGATACGCTTAAAAATATTGTATTTAACTTCAGGAGGTGTACCTTTTTCAATCAGATACACTGTAGGTTGGGTCTCAAGTATTCGTCGTCGGTATCTAGGCTCTAATTCATCATAATATTTTCCTTCAAGTTGGGTAAGATACTCTAGTCCAGTTAAATTAAGCTTTTTATCCATGACAAATTGCTTTAAAACAGATAACCTTTGCAATCCATCTACAACTAACCAGTTATCTTCATCAGTTGCATCTATATAGAAGGCTGGTAAGGGAATTCGGATGAGGATGGATTCAATTAGTCTACTTTTAACGTCACGCTTCCATATATTAGCTTGTCGCTGAAAGTCTGGTGCTAAGTCAAGCGCTTCCTCATCTATGCGTCTAAGCAGTTGCTCAATTGTTGGTTGCCTTGCAGCAATGTTAATTTTTTCAGGATCGTACTGGAAACTACGGATCTCATATTCTTCTTCATCAGTATCTTCTTTTTCATCAGTATCTTCTTTATCTAAAATATCTTCCTCAAGTAGTTCTGTGTTTCGGTTATTTAACTCTGTCACGGCGCTTTCTCCTTGGTATTAATACTTATTTACTTATCGGCTATCACAAGTGAGTATTTATTACAAAGATACTTTAAGTTGTGTATCTACTCAACTTACTTCCTGATATTGTAGGATTTTGGTTTTAAAAATATCTATATATCCTTCATTCTTTTACATGAATCCCATTGATCTCCTTGTCCCATCCTCCGTCACAAACTATATTTTGAAGACCCTGAAGCGATCGCTTACGCCTCAATTTCCCAATCCTCAACCTGCAACCTCTCAATCCGCCCAAACTCTCTTGTATTATGTATCACCAGCGTTAGATTATTTGCCATAGCGATTATCCTTCGGAAAGCTTCGCTAACGCTGTAATTTGCACATCATAAGCACCAATCGGAGTTCCCGCATGGCAAGACGCGCACGAATTTGACCACACGCGATCGCAACCTCATCCCCAAAAGGAAGCGAGGCAAACCGCCCAGCTTACAAGCCATTGTAAAAGAAGGCGATCGCAAACGAAGCCTCATCCATTCATGCCTCTATCTTGGACGAAGTGTTACCAAGCCAAGGGAAACAGAACCATTCATTGAGAGTCATTAGTAGTAGTTCATCACTACAACTTTTGCCTTGAGTATGAAGAAAACAACTGCCTTGACAGTGACCGTCCTCGCGATCGCTACACTTGTGGGGACATCTGTGGCACAATCGGCTGGCTTCTTCGCTCAAGCACCAACCCCTTCCGTAGCTCAAGCTAAACCATCTTGGGAAAACTCCAAGCTAGTTCACACGTTGCCCACTGTCGCAAACTATGCCAAGTTTAGCTCTGATGGACTTTTACTCGTCTGTAATGGTGAACAGGGTAAAGCCATTCAGTTGTGGGATGTGAGGAAAGGGGAATTACTCTCCTCTATCAAAGCCGACGATACCACTTCCTTTGGAGATGTTGCCATCAGCCCAGATGGACAGTTTGTTGCCAGCATCGTCTACTCGCAAATTGATAAATCAATAGCAGTTGGTCTGTGGAATAGCAAAACCGGAGAAGCGATCTGGAAAAAACCAATTGTTACCAATAGCGCAGAGTTTCGCTCCCCTAAGGATTCTGGGGAAAATTTCCCGGCTAGCGTTGTTTCCAGCCTGGAATTTAGCCCAAACGGACAATTTATTGCCAGTAGCGCCCGAAAATATTTTGGTTCCGAAAATCCACAGATTCAGCTATGGGATGTAGCAACCGGCGAAAAGCGTTTTGTACTCAGGAGTAATATCAAATCTTTACGAGGGATGAGTTTTAGCCCTGATAGCCAAGTGTTAGCCAGCCTCGGTTCCAGTCAATCTATCCTCAAGGGAGGAACTTATCACTGGCAAGGCTTGATTCAACTTTGGAATCCTAACACAGGTCAACTCCTCCATACCCTAAAAGAAAAAGATCAGTTACTTCCCCAGAGCATGGCCTTTAGCCCGGATGGTCGAACGTTAACCAGCCTGTCAAAAGACGCGATATATGAAGCTCACCTCCGCACTTGGGACGTGAAAACGGGTGGAACTGTGCGTACTGTTTCGGCTTCGGTAGACAGAACGGATGACCAGTTATCACTCAGTCCTGATGCTAAAACCTACTTGGTTGCTGGTCAGGTAGCTGGTTCACGTATTATTAATGTCGAAATTCGCAAGGAATGGCCTCTTAGTGGTTTTGATGTGAGTAGTGGTGCTAGTACAGGATTATTTAGCCCAGATGGTCAGATGTTGGCTGTTCCAACGGTAGCAGGAATTCCGATTTGGCAAGCTGGTAATTAGTAATTGACGTCTAATGTGAATTAGACAAAGGAACGGGAGAGATTGAGAATCAAAGTACCACCCATGAAACTCATCTCTCCGATGACTAGCATAGACTTTCCTAACTTGATGATTGTCGT
>NZ_JAMPJY010000048.1:0-45174 GCF_039961875.1 Trichocoleus sp. ST-U2
AGTTAAGTCACTGGGATAGGATTGAGACATCGCTCTCTTAACGCTGTCGAATCAACATATTGCTATTGACAGGGTATCGTTATGAGAGCTTTTTTACTTTTCAGACATCCTCTAATAAGCGGCGTGACCTAACGCCAAACCAGCAACAAGCATTCCTAGAACTAGGAAAGGTTGAGCGCTTGCCTGATATTTCACATCATTTTTCAGGGGATCGCGCAGAAAATACATATCCTGAAAAGTGATTTGGGGGATGATGAGTAATATCAAGATTGCCCCATAAAGATTTTGGTGGATGCTAATTAAATAGGCGGCAATTCCAGCTTGAAAGATATCGATCATCAGCACGCATATCCAAGCAGCCGTGCCAACGCCAAACATCACCGGAAGCGATTGTAGACCAAGTTGGCGATCGCCTTCAACGCTTTTGAAGTCATTCACCACCGCAATTCCCAACCCCGCCAAACTGTAGAACAGGGTCAGAAGAATAATTGTAGGGTTTAACTCGCCAAACAGCGCGTGACCAGTCCACCAAGGCAGAGCAATGTAACTGGCACCCAGAGCGTAATTGCCCAGCCAGCCATTTTTCTTCAGCTTCAGCGGTGGCGCAGAGTAAATATAGGCGAGAAACGTACCGCCCAAGGCAATGCAGGTGATGGTAGGAAAATCATGCCCCGCCCATCTATCTAAAACGTAGGAAAGCCCTAACCCCGCAAATAACAGTACCAAAATTTGCGTCACCACTTGGGGAACAGAAATGGCACCAGAGGGAATCGGACGGTAGGGTTCGTTAATCGCGTCGATATCGCGATCGTAAAAGTCATTTAAAGTTTGGGTATACCCAACTAAAATAGGTCCCGACAGCAGCATACAAGTAGCGGCTTTCAGGACATTTTCCAACGTCCAAGTGTATTCACCCGAAGAAGCCGCACCGCAGACAACGCCCCAAATCAAGGGAATCCAGGTAATCGGCTTCATCAACTGCAAGCGAATTTTCCAGATAGAAGTCTCGCCAGGAGCCGCACCTTTCATGCCCAGCAGTTGCCGAGTTTTCGCACTCCGCTCAGATGGGTTGTTATCGGTTGTTTGTTGTTTGTCGGTTGTCATTTGCTAATGGGTAATAGGTAATAGGTAATGGGTAACGGGTAATGGGTCATTATCAAGTACCCATTACCCATTACCAATTCTCAATGACCAATTAGAACGAAATCGCCAAGTAACTATTTTGAAATTTAGCGCCTTTGACGGGTTGACCGCTCAACTGGGGGGGCAATGAGATATTGCGCCGCTGATCTCCCGCTTCGATGGTGACTTCAGGGCCGTACTGGGTGAGTTTTACCTGCTTTTTATCAAAACCAGGCAAGAATAGACGTACCTGACGACCTGGAATGTCAATCTCAATAGGTTTGGGCAGCCCGGATACTTGACGCAAATCCGGGAGGGCGTCTATTAGTGGTTGCCAGTCACCCAGTGGTGAGCTGGGAAGGGCGCTGACCGCAAGTGGGGTAAAGTTTTCTGAAATGGCTTCTGTGACCGATTCTTGGTTGAGCAGAACGCCTCCCACGGTCAGCCCGACTTGTTGGGCACTGCCCCAAAAATACTGGGCGGTGGCAACAGCAGTTGGCGCACCCGTCGTTACCAAATAGGCAGCAACGCGGTTGGGATCGGCGACTGCGGCTCTCCCTCGCTCTAGCAGATTGTTCACCTCATTGGTGGGCTGTTGGGCAAAGTTATCCCCAGTCCATGACACATTGAGAACAGCGCTGCTGATGGGTTGAATAAAGGGTGAAACGGTTCTCCACAGGTCGGAATCTTCCACCACTTTTCGGAACCGGCGAATATACCAGCTGAGTATCTCTGGCATCCCCAGCATCCGCAAGGTGGTCTGGTCGCCGCTGCCGTCGTAGATAATGACGTCGTACTTGCCACTGGCTTCGTACTCGCGGATGGCGTTGAGAGCCAGGGCGCTGTCCATCCCTGGCAGAACGCCCAACTCCTGACCGTAGACATTTTTCAGCAGAGGCGTCCGTAGATACTGCGCTTCCAGTTTTTTGACTTCTTCCCAGCTGCGTTCGAGTAGCACGGCAGACTGGAACTGTACTACCTGTAAATTTTGAGCCAGTTCCTGGGGATCAGGGCTAGGGGACGCCCCCAGGAGCAATCCGAGGGTGGGGCCGGGGTCTTGTCCGGCAAGTAGCACTCGCGCTCCCTTGCTTGCCAGTTGTTTGGCGGCGGCGATCGCGACTGTGGTGCGACCCGTGCCGCCTTTGCCCAAAAACGTTAAAATCAGGGCCATCTGTTCTTATTGTGCGGGTTTCAGTTCATCTTCAAAAAACCAAGTGGTCGAGTTGTCGTCAAATTGCACGACGACCCCAACGCCACTACCATCCGTCATTTTGTAGCCTTTGATGGTGCCAACTTTCCCCAGTTTATTAACAACGGCGGGAGAAACCCTGTCTCTGAGGCGGTATACTTTTACTTTCTGACCGATCTCCATTGCTGCTCCGATGCAAATGAACCATTCCGAATCATTCCACAGTTTAGGGCAAAACCTCGGAGATTGGTTTGCTTAAGTGGTGGCGAACCGAAGGTCGTCCTCTTAGGACCTCGTTTTCTTTTGGTTCAGATCACCTCTGAATCAATACCCAAGGACGGTATTTAGACCCGAACTCTAGTTGCTCTACCGCTTTGGCATAGCACCAAGATGACCTTGAGGCTGCTAAGCTTTACCTCGGCAGAAGCTTGCCACTCGCAAAACTTCTGCTTGTATTGCAGCAAATTTCCTATATCATCTTTAACTTAATAGACTAGACTTGTTACAAAATCCAACAAATGCCAAAAAGCGACAATGGGAACTCTAAGGTTTGACTCAGCTTCATAGAAAAAAGTGGCTTCGTGTTTTGGTTGTGAGAGAGTAGCGGGATTTGTTGAAGTCGATGAAAGCAGTTGTTCGCAAAGCTGGCAGAGTGAGGCGTTGGCTGCCGGTTAATGACCTGTGGTGGGCAAAGCTGGATTTGTTGAGAACCCTGGTGCGGCGGGATTTGGAAGCGCGATATAAGGGTTCAGTTCTAGGCAATTTTTGGCCTTTAGTTAATCAGCTGTCGCAGTTGCTGATTTACACCTATGTTTTTTCGATTGTCTTGCAGGTAAAGCTAAGCTTGAAGGGTTTGCCAGCAAATAATATTACCTATGGTTTATGGCTATTTGCGGGGTTGCTTCCTTGGATTGCATTTAACAGTGGGCTTACCCAGGCAGCGAGGTCAGTGATAGGACAGCCAAATTTGGTGAAAAAGGTAGTGTTTCCGCTGGCTTTATTACCGCTGGTGCCAATTTTATCAACGTTTATTGAAATTTCGCTTGGATTGATGGCATTGATTGTGCTGGTGGCGGTGTCGGCTGGAACTCTACACACGACGTTGGCACTGTTGCCTCTAATTTGGATATCGCAGTTATTGTTAACGGCTGGCTTGGGTTATTTAGTGGCAGGACTGACAGTG
Source organism: Trichocoleus sp. ST-U2 (assembly GCF_039961875.1). Classification (NCBI taxonomy): domain Bacteria; kingdom Bacillati; phylum Cyanobacteriota; class Cyanophyceae; order Leptolyngbyales; family Trichocoleusaceae; genus Trichocoleus; species Trichocoleus sp. ST-U2. Next base: position 3,495 of record NZ_JAMPJY010000048.1, read on the forward strand.
TTTTTGCGGGATATTCCTCAAACGCTGACAGTTATCTTAAATCTTTGGTTTTACATGACACCCCTGATCTATCCAGCTTCAGCAATTCCAGAGCAATGGCGAGGCTGGGTGTTTTGGTTGAATCCTATGGCAGCGATCGCAGAGGTATATAGAGATTTGGTGCTGGTAGGAGAGGTGCAGCACTGGCAAGAATGGATAGTCGTTACAGTAGTTTCTGTTGTGATGTTTTCTGGAGGCTTATGGGTGTATAGAAAATTACGTCCGGCATTTGCTGATGTACTCTAGTTGTAGCTGAATGTAGGAGTTATGGTGTTTGCGGCAGTTGTGTCATGAGTGAGATTGCCATTTCTTTGAAGAATATTTCAAAGTGTTTCAAACGGTATGCACATCCTGTAGATCGATTGAAGGAAATTTTGTTACCAGGTCACATTTATGCCCAAGACTTTTGGGCGTTGCGAGACATTAATCTAGAGGTCCTTAAGGGGCAAACTGTTGGAATTATTGGTCGTAATGGCTCTGGTAAGAGTACCTTATTACAAATTATTGCAGGCACTCTGACTCCAACTTCGGGTAGCATTGAGGTAAATGGCAGGATTGGCGCATTGCTAGAATTAGGCAGTGGCTTTAATCCTGAGTTCACTGGTCGAGAGAATGTATTCCTAAATGGAGCTATCCTGGGGCTGAGCCGCCAGGAAATGGAGCAGCGATTTGATGAAATTGCTGCTTTTGCTGACATTGGTGATTTTATCGATCAGCCAGTTCAAACCTATTCCAGCGGTATGATAGTGCGCCTTGCCTTTGCTGTATCTGTCAATATAGAACCTGATATTTTAATTATTGATGAAGCGTTGGCGGTGGGCGATGCCCCTTTTCAGTTTAAATGCTTTGAGAGATTAGAGCGTTTAACTAAATCCGGAGTCACAATTCTATTCGTTTCTCACGATATTGGAGCTGTTAAACTGCTTTGCGAACATGTGCTTTATCTTGCTAAAGGCATTGAGAGAGCTTCTGGAGCAACAGATGAAATGGCTGAATTATACTTTCTAGATGTGAGTGCTGAACAGAAGCAAGCTCTATCAGGCAATTCACCTATAAAATTAAAACACTCTATTAGAGAAACTAAAGGAATTGCATATGGAACAGATGAAGGTAGAATTGTAAATGTAAAATTTACAAGCATCGTCGGTTCACATTCAGTTTTTACAATTGGAGAGTTAATTCAGTTTGAAGTAGAAGTCGAATTTAGCGATTCTATTAAACATCCTTGTCTCAGTTTAAACGTCATAAACCATAGAAGTATTAACGTTGGTGGAGAACTATTTCATATTTATAACCAATCCAGAATTAATGGCATATATAAATCCACTGTGATTTGCTCTTTTATCGCTAATCTGGCGGAAGGTCCTTACTTTTTAACGATAAAACTTGAAGAGCGCAAATCTGACAGTAGCTTTTTTATTATAGATAGACAAGCAAACGTACTATCGTTTGACATAATGCGTTCAAGCCGCAAATCATTTTTAGGGTGGTTTAATTTGCAAATAGAATGTTTGGAAAAGGAGGTAAAAGTATAGAAATTAGTTTTGATAGTCAAAACAAAAAAAGTTTGCCTAATAATACACATTTTTTTCGATTAAAATAACTGCAATGAAGATACTTATCGAGCAAGGCAGTCATCCCTTGGGGAATATGGGTGATATAGCAATGCTTCAAGTTACGGTAGCAAGATTAAGGAGTTTGTGGCCTAGTGCTGTGTTTGAAATTTTTACAACTGTACCAGATAGACTCTCAAACTTTTGTTCGGATGCATATTCTCTATGGCCTGCTGGTCATAATATTTGGTCGCATCCGCTTTTTGACAAACTCTATGAAAATATACCTAATTCGGTTGTTCAAAATTTTCTGAAACTTGAATGGAAGCTTCGTTATATATCACCTTTATTAGTGACGTCCATCATCCAATTCAATCTTAAAGCTCAACAGATAGAAAATAAGAATTTTAATTCATTGCTACAGACGGTTAAAGCATCTGACCTAGTAGTTGCTTGTGGAGGTGGCTATATCACTGATGTATTTGAAGAAAAAGTTACTTCAGTTTTAGGATTTTTGGGTTTGGCGACAGCACTTGGTAAGCCAACAGTCATGCTTGGGCAGGGCTTAGGGCCACTTCAAAATCCAAAACTACGCCTTCAGGCAAAGGCAGTGCTTCCCCATATAAATCTAATTAGCCTTCGGGAGAGTCGTGCTGCCATTCCCTTGCTTAACTCACTGGGTGTATCCCCTAAGCGGATTGTCACTACCGGGGACGATGCAATTGAGTTGGCATATGAGGCACGAAGTCAAAAACTAGAAAATGGTATTGGCATTAACCTGCGGATAGCTAAATACTCAGAAGTGAATAGCAATCTTCTGGAAATAGTTCGTGCATCTGTACAGGATAGCGCTAGGAAAAAAGGTGCTCCATTGATTCCAGTCCCTATTTCACACACAGTTTTTGATGCCAAGACAATTCAGATGTTACTGGCAGAATATGATGATACATCTGATGGGGGACAGAGCCTTGATACGCCCCTTAAAGTTATTGAACAAGTAAAACATTGCCGTGTCGTCGTTACTGGAAGCTACCATGCAGGTGTCTTTGCCCTAGCTCAAGGAATACCTGTTATCGGTTTAGCGAAGTCTCAGTACTACAAAGACAAGTTTCTAGGACTAGCAGATCAATTTGGGGCAGGGTGTGATGTTATTCTTTTGGAAGACGAGCGCCTACGAGACAAGCTAATGAGCGCTATTGATAATGCGTGGAGGTTATCGGAAACAATAAGACCGCAGTTATTGGAATCTGCGAAGCGTCAGATAGAGTTGGGTCATGATGCCTATCGTCGAGTTTATAACTTAGTAGAGTCTGGTAGTGCTAAATCGTAAAGTTCACGCTATCAGAGTTGCTATATTGGTTACTTGTGCAGAATAACAGCCTACACCTCGTTATAACAAAGTCAAAATTGCCAACTACTCTTATTAAATCGTTAGGTAAAGATAGATGCAGGGATTGTTGGATTGGTTGAGAGCTGGGAAATCCAAAAGGTTTATCAGAAGAGCATCGAACATAAAACCTGCTCATTTCCGTGTTAGTACGATCATCACATCCTTGAATCAAAAGAACTACTTGATTGAAGCTATCGAAAGCGTCATTCATCAGACAATAAAGCCCCATGAAATTATTATTGCTGATGACTATTCAACCGATGGTTCAGTAGAATTGATTTTAGACTACATGAACCACTATCCTAAGTGGATCAAAGGAGTCTTTCAGCAGAAGAATCTTGGAATTCCAAAAAATAGAAACGCTGCTCTGCGACAAGTCACGGGAAATTATGTTGCTATTCTGGATGGTGACGATCGTTTCTTTCCTCACAAGCTGGAGAGGGAGTTAGCAGCATTACAAAAAAATCCAGCAGCCAAGTGTGTGTATAGTAATTTACTTTTTATTGACGCTCAGGGTAAGCCAATTAACTTGCGCGATCGCGAGGAGCAACCTTCGGGCGACATTTTTCATTATGTTGCAAAAGGAACGTTTGGCATACTCCGAAGCATGGTCATAGATTACTCACTGCTACAAAAAGTTGGTTTCATGGATGAAAGGTTCCCAAAATATGATGGATTTGATCTCACTGTACGCTTAGCAAAGCAAGCTCAGTTTGCCTATGTTTCAGAAGCTCTTGTAGAAAAGCGAGAATATCCAACTAGTGATTCTAAAAGGCTTGCAGCAGAAGAACACCTACATGATTTAGAGGGCATATATGAGAAAATACTGCCATTACTAGAAGACATTCCTATTGCCGAAAAAAGGAATATTCAAGAAATATGGTCTCAGTATTTACGCTATTGGCATACTTGTAGTGTCATGTAATTCATAACGAAGGATCGATCTTTGTTATGCTTTTCACAACGAATAAAAAAATATAAATTTACATACAAATAAGTTTAAAATTTTGTTGAAGGGGTTTAATGATTGAACGAATGCAAAATATCATAAGCATAGCTTTAGCTTTATTTTAATTGTTATGGATTCTTCTATCAATCTAGCAGTCATATACGCTTTTGCCCGCTCTGGGGGAACCTTAATCAACCGTTGTTTGGGCTGTATACCAGGTAATATTGTTCTCTCAGAAGTGAATCCTCATGCCTCAGTTGTCCCCATTGAAGTTCAGGCACGAGACTGGTTCAAGTTGTTGTCACCCATAGATTTTCCTGAGTTTGCTAAGAAAAGCTATGCAGAAAAAATACAGTGGCTAACAACATCTGTGCAACAGCAGGGCAGCCATTTAATTATTCGAGACTGGGTAACTTTGAACTTTTTGGCTAAGGCCAGCAATGACATATACGTCCCTAGCGTATTTTTAGAGCAAGAACTGTATCTCTCACATTATGGTTTTAGCTGTCGTCCTATAGTGTTAACACGTCGTTCTGCTGATGTTTATGAATCTATAACACGCACCTTTGAACAGTTCCGAAACTTATCCGTTCAAGAATTTGGGGCTTATTACTTAGCTTATGCACAAGCAGTATCGACGTATCCAGTCTTTCACTACGAAAATTTTTGCCGAGAACCGGAAAAAGAGCTGAAACGAATATGTGATACTCTTGATATTAACTATAATGATTCTTTTCTCACCGAATTTAGTAAATTTGAGTATTGCACGGGAGATAACACTCTTCTCACTTCTAGTAGAGGAAATAAACTGGAGAAGATAACTGTCATGAAGAGCAACCATGAGTGTGAAGCCTATCTTGCAGCTAGTTTAGATGCAGACTGCCAGCAAGCAGATAAGTTGTTAGGTTATGAAAATATGGAAGTTGAACAAAAAGTCGATGCTCTTTGGAAAATCATTGAGTTTCGTGACAAAGCGCTTAGCCAAGCAACTGATTTACGGCACCAGATTGAGGAACAATGGCAGCAGAATCAGTCCCTCCTCGAGCAGACTCAATCACAACTAGAGCAGACTCAGGCAGAGTTAGAAAATTTTCAATCTCAGTGGCACCAATCTCAAGTAGATATAGAATACCGTAGTCAAGAGCTGCAACGTTTAGACGTAGCTTTAGCACAGGAAAAGTTTGCTCGACAGGAGTTACAGGATAAAAACTCTACATTAGAAGTATCCTTAGCCGAGCAAAAGCAGTTAGTTAGTCACCTAAAAGAACAGCTGCACTCACTTAATGTGGTGCGAGCGCGCCTAATCGATGAATTATATCAGTCGAATAACCACTTAAAATATACAATTGCTCAGCTACAAGATTCTAACAACCACTTGCAGAATACAGCTAATGGATTGCAATTTACTAACAACCATTTACTAGAAGAACTTGCTTTTCTAACAACTAATAAAGCAGCTATTAGAAAACTAATTAAGACATTTTTGAATAAAACTGGTTTATATAATTTTATTTACCGAAATTATAACTTATTTGTTCCTATTTATAATCTGTTATTCCGCGATCGCTGGAAGCCATCTACAATTTTTCGTTCCAACGCCTCTATCAGTATTTCCCCATTTTCCGAAGTTCAAACTTCCGGACAAGACCTAGTGAATGCTAGCATTGAGACTGACTCACCTAGTATTGAAGCTTTTATAAATGCCAGGATTCTTGGAGAGCATGTTAATTTAGAAACATCTGAGTTTTTATCTAACTGCTTAGCGGAAATTAATAAAGTTCTTTGTATCGATCCATCAGAAGAGACTTTACATTTTTTAAATCTACTTTCAAAAACCAATTCGAAGGTAACGTGTATAAATTCTAAAGGTTATCAAAACAATTTTCTCGCCTATGGTTTTGAAACCCTCTCTATAGAACTAAGTGAGTGGATGATTGCAACAGACAGAATAAATTTTGGTGATTATGACTGCTTGTTGCTAAATACACAGATTCCAGAAGAAACTCTCCTGCTGCTTAAAGGCCGTTTGTCGCCCAAAAATAAAGTTATGGTTTTTGGTGTTACTTCAAACGATCGCCTACTTAAATTAGGATGGGAATCTCCACATACTATAGTCAAAGGATTACACCTTTATGACACCCCCCCAGAGGCTTGGCTAAATGCATTTCGTGAAGAATCAACCTTAGATGCACAGTTGTTACAGTGGCCTTGGAATTACTCCGTTCCTCAAGTTCCTTCAACCTTGCCGTCTGGAAAACCTTGGCCCAAAATATCCGTTGTTACAGTCAGCCTCAATCAAGGAGCTTATCTAGAAGAAACCTTGCGCTCTGTACTTTTGCAAGGATATCCCAACCTTGAATACATAGTGATTGATGGTGGATCTAGCGATAATACTCCGACTATTCTAGAGCGATACCGTTGTGAACTAGCTTATTGTGTAAGCGAACCCGATCGAGGGCAATCTCATGCTCTTAATAAAGGTTTTAGTCGTGCCACTGGTAATATCTTGGCATGGCTTAATAGTGATGATCGATATTTACCGGGGGCGCTTTTCCGAGTAGCTATGGCTTTTGACACTTATACTACAGACATAGTAGCTGGAGGCTGTCTGCTTACTCTAGGAAATAACCAAAGACCCTTCAAAACGCATCATAACGCTATGCCAGTTGGCAAGGTAGTTTCTCTGCCTCTTGAGCGACTACTAGACATTGATGGTTCTTGGCAAAAAGCAGACTTTTTCTATCAACCAGAAGTTTTTTTTACACGAGAAATTTGGGAACGCTCCGGTGCCCAAGTTGATGAAAGCCTGTTTTACAGCATGGACTATGAACTTTGGGTGCGAATGGCCTATTATGGAGCTAATATAGTTCACATTCCAGATTCCCTGTCACTTTTTAGACGCCACGAACAGCAGAAAACATATGGTGATCATCTACCTTTTATAGATGAGCTAAAAGAATTCAATGCTAAATTCAAACAAAATCTTGCAAGAGTAAAAAAATATGACTAGAGAGGAGTTAGACTTTGGGAATTATATACATCGTACTGGAGCAGTTAATACAAGCAACCAAAGTGAGCCTTTTGAAGATAGTCCAGTAATACCTCTATTCTCCGAAGAGAAATTAGAAGAGGCTGTAGTAACCCTTAGGAAAATCTTGGAAAAAGATGATTTTCCTCAAACAAAGGAGGCCCTAAAAGGAGAAATAGCAAGACGCATTCAATCTTTTTGTCCTCATTGGTTTCAAAGAATCGATTATCCAAATCACAACATAACGTCCACTTCCAATCATAATTGGGCTTTTATAGATGAAGGGGGTGTTAATACTCTAGGGAAAAAACTCACTAGTCAGGAAGCTTCTATTTTGCGTCCTTGGCCTAAATGGTTATACATCAAAGATATATTGCCCAATGTTGTCGGAAAATCGATACTAGAACTAGGTAGTTCAAATGGATTTTTTAGTTTTCGATTTGCTGAGCTGGGTGCATCTCACGTAACCGGAGTAGAAATCATTCAGCGTCAATATGAAAGTGCCGTATGGTCAGCCGATATACTAGGACACAAAAACGTTTCATTCATTAATACAGATGCTTTACTAGACTTGACTATTCCCAAGCACGATATTGTTTTCTTATCAGAAGTGCATAACCATTTTTTGTTTCCCTTTTTCGGGTTGCTCCGAGTTATTAACTTAGCCAAAGAAATGGTCATTTTTGATACAGGTGCTGTAGACATAAACGAGCATCGTTTGGATCTCCACTCGGGTTGGAAAAGCCAAAGTGGCAACCTAGTTTATCACAGCTTTCAGATGACAGATGGGCTGATAATGGATTTTCTCAATTTAGTAGGAATACCGCCTTACAAAGTCAAACGCTATAAAGCTCCATCTGACCATTATCATATTCTTTACGCAATTGACACGACAGAGATCGAACAGAATCGTCAAAAAATTGGCTATCCAGAATATCTCAGACAAATAGTTGAATTAAAGTTTAAAACGCCTACAAACCTCAGATGAAAACCCAAAAACACTGAAGAAGAGAACGTGCCGTTTATCTCAGCTAAAACAACTGGTTCTTGGCTAGATATGACTGGCTTACCCTACCTAAATGCTAATCAAGGTGTAAGTTAGTCTCTATATTTCCAGAAGGTGTCTTATCAGCCATACTTAGGCGCTCATTTTTACATCATGTAAATAATGTATAAAAAATATTCGCTCCTAGTGTGGCATTCTCCAAAAGAGGAATATTACTTTTTGAAGAACCTTGTATAGAGGGCTATATTAATAGAAGTAATAGCTCAATTTGTTCCTCAATTGATTGAATTAGCAGGCAACTCATTCAACCAGTATTAATATAAAAAAAATTAAGTCATTTATCAAGATTAATTATAAAAGTTTATAGGTTAAGGGAATCTTAAATTAAGTTATTACTCTCATTTTCTTTGAAAAAGAACAGGATATCTAACTGAATGATGAGCCTACAGAGTATTAAAAATAAACTTTCGAGTGGTCAGAGTCTGCGTATACTATTCATTAACGATTTAGGTTTTCAGTATGGAGCAGGGCTTGCTCTCTTACGTCAAATTCAATCGTTTCTTCTAATGGGTCATGATGTTGCAGCTCTCTGCTGGACGCCTGGTGCTGAAGAAGAGAATGTGCCTTTTATCCCAGCTAAAGCAACTGGTTCTTGGCTAGGCATGAGTGGTTTACCTTACCTGCACTCCCATTACGGTGTAAGTCAGTCATCGATTATCGATAGTATTGTACTGGAAGCAAGTCTTAGATATCCTGATGTGATAATTTTAGGGAACCTTCACGGTGCTGGGTGGTCGCTTAGGCTACTTCCCGCACTACAATCACTTGGGTGCGTAGTAATTGCATTTTTGCACGACTGTTATCTAATGACGGGTCGATGTGCCTACCCTGGAGAGTGCCATCGCTACGAAATTGGTTGTAATGACAACTGCCCTACCTGGGAGCAGTACCCGTCTCTTGCTCCAGACAAAATTTTTGATGAATGGGTTTTGCGGCGAGAAATATTTTGCGGTTCTCAGGGAGTTCCTTTAGCAGCCAATAGCCAGTGGACTCTCAAGATGGCACGACAAGCTCTGACAGGGCTTCACTATGCTGATTGTGTCTACTATGGATTGGATGAGCAGCTGTTTAGGAAAATAGATAAGTCCTTAGCTCGTCAGTTACTGGGGATTCCCCAAGACTGCTTTGTTATTTTGGGTGGAGCAGTCAATATGAGTGACAATCGTAAAGGTGGACAGCTCTTTTGTGAAATAGTATCCCAACTTCAACAGAAAGCACATTTTGTCGTTTTTGGTGCTAAATCTCATCAAATTAAGGGTGTTCAGGGCACTGGCCTACTACGAGACTACCGAAAAATGCCGCTCATTTACAGTGCTGCTGATATTTTTGTGGGAACTTCTTTGGAAGAAGCATTTGGTCAAACTTTCTGCGAAGCGGCAGCCTGCTCCTTACCTGTAGTAGCCTTCAATATTGGGGGTATACCTGAAATAGCGCGGCATGATGTCAATGCACGATTAGCAAATGAGATTAGCGCCAAAGCATTGCTTAATGAAATTGATTTTTTTATGAAAAGTCCAGCTAAATGTCAAGAATTTGGTAGGGCAGGAAGAACGATAGTAGAAGAGGAGTTTACGCTTAAAGCTCAGGGTGAACGTTGGATAGATTACCTGAAACGTGTAGTACAACTTGAGAAAACTGATGCATTAGGCGTTGCGGCAAAAGCTTCAGCAAGAAAGGAATCTTTTGCTAAATTTGATTAAGACAATAAAGAGTAAAATAATTTTCGGGACAATGATGAACACCCTAATTGATAGAAAGAGCGAAGATTTTAGCAACCTCAGCTACTCTATTTAACCCAATTCCAAGTAGTATCAAAGTTTAAACCATGATCTCAAGCATTAAGAAGATAGGCAAAAAAATTAAAGATTTAGGCCTAACAAGAAACCCTACAAGCTCAGAAATTTTCCTGAATAGATTCTACGAAAACTATTTTATTTGTGATTGGCTGCCTAATTCCAAATATAGTGTTTTCACGCAGTACGATCAAGAATACTACTTAAAACAAGAAGAAGCTTTTAAACACAAGTATCGTTGCTTTTTTGCTGTTTCCAAAACAATATTGCCTGAAAAGATTTTAGAGATAGGAACGCATGCTGGTTCCAGTGCTGATGCTTATATAAGCGCTAGTCCTAGTGCATCGTATATTGGTCTTGATATGTTTGGGGAAGGTATACGGCACGATAACGGCTTACCTTGGCAACCTTATGAGGTCGCCAAGCAGTTATTTCAAGAGCGAGGATTTAATAAATATGAGCTAATCAAAGTAAATCTACGAACATTAGTGCATCTGCCTAGTTTCTCTGATTTTGTAGTAGTTGATGCTGCTCATGATTTTGAAAACCAGTATGCAGATTTGAAGTTAGCTCTTACAGCTAGACCTGAATTTATTTTCGTTGATGACGTGGAAGGAGACGAAGTAAGACTGGCGGTAGAGAAGTTTTTAAATGAAGATTTGAAAGGTCGAGTGGAATATACTGTTAAAATCAACTATATAGGGGGAGGATTAGTCATTAAGCTTAATAAAGTTTAATATTTTTAATCAGTTGAGAATTGAATCCATGCTAGTGGGTAAAATTTTTAACAATTAATTTAGGAGTTAGATCATTTATCAATAACATAATATGAAAATTTCGATTATTACAGTCTGCAAAAATTCTGAAGAATCCATAGAGCAAACTATTCAAAGTGTAATATATCAAACTTATAAAGATATTGAATATATTGTTATTGATGGTGATTCAGAAGATAAAACTAAAGAAATCATTGCTCGTTATGATAGTAGCATTACAAAAATCATCAGTGAACCTGATAATGGATTGTATGAAGCCATGAATAAAGGAATCAATTTATCCACAGGTTGCTTTATACACTTTCTAAATTCAGATGATTACTTATACGACGCTAATGTAGTTAGTGATGTAGTAGATTTTATCTCAGCACATCCTAAGTGTGAATTTCTTTATGGGGATACACATCTCCGACCTAATCCTCAATTACATACAGAGACAGCGACTAGCGTTTGGAAGTCTCCGCTTCCAGACGATATTCCTGAAGCAATGATATACGGCGCTTTATTTCTTCAAGGTGCTATTTTTTTTAATGCAGATTTATTTACAAAATTAGGCTTGTTTAACGAAACTTACAAGATATCAGCAGATTATGAATGGTTTGCTAGGCTTATACAGCATACAGAAATAAATGTATGTTACTATCCTAGAACAATTTTCTCTTATTATCAAGGAGGATTATCTAGCGATATAAAAGCAACGCTTAGTGAAATGTTTAAAATTCAAAATCAAGTTCCATTATTTCAAACCGATTACTGGGTTAAAAAGAGAATTTCAAAATTACAAGATGGCATTATAGAATTACAAGAATTTATTCATAAAATCCAAGAACTTTCCGAGCAGCGTAGGGTTTTAATTTCTGCGCTAGAAAGCAAGATTACAGCAATAGAAATAAAAAATGCTGAGTTGGAAGGTAAAATAGAAGGCATGGAAAGTAGCAAATTCTGGAAGTTAAGGAAGGCCTGGTTCAAATTTAAAAGCGCAATTTAATGAACCAGGAAATATCATAATATCTAGATTAAACAAACTCATTCAAAAATTTAAAGTTCTATTTGCTTATAATTTGGTGTTCAAATGAGAGTTTTTATAGACTGCACCCATACAGCTAATCATACATATAAGAATACGGGTATCCATCGAGTAGTTCGCCAACTTACATTAGAGTTAACAAAACTTAGTTTGGCTAACTCTGATGTAAAAGCGATTTCAGTTAAATTTGACGGAAACTTTATTAGTAGAGTAACTTCTCTATATCCGGAAAATGACAGTCAGCCTGCTGAAAGCAATCAAGCTAGTAGCGCAATTCTTACTAAAATAATTAATAAATTTAATTTTTTAGTTTATAAAGCTAATAATAAAATTAGAAGAGTGTGGCCTTTTAAATATTTGCTTTACAAACCTTCAATTTCAACATCAAAAGAACCTGATGAATTTGAAGGAACTAAGCTTTCGCCAGAAGATGTTTACCTGATTGTTGATTCAAATTGGGATTTACCTAATTCGTACTACAACTTTTTGCAACGGTTGAAAAGCCACGGTGTAACTATTATATTAGTATGCTACGATTTGATTCCAATAAAATTCCCAGAGTTTTGCTCAAAGGATTTTTGTAAAACTTTTAGTGAATTTTTTATTCAGTATTCTCCTTTATTCGATAAAGTTATAGGTATATCTAGACAAAGTGCTAAAGATTACATTGAGGCAAAGGAAAAAGGTATACTGCCTAATACGAATTCCAATCAAGTAGTAACAAGTTTTCGCCTGGGAGCCGACTCTATTAAACATCAGAAATTTCAGAATATGGATGATAACGATAACAACAGTGAGAATACACAGCTTAAGTCTGTTCTGAATAAACGATATATTCTGGTAGTGGGTAGCTTAGTTCCTCATAAAAATATCAAAACTACTATTACAGCTTTTGACTTATTAGTAGAATCAAATGAAAACGTCCATTTAGTCTTTGCAGGAAATCGGGGGTGGGATTTAGAGACAGACAGACTAATTGAATCAAATAAGAACTATGGAAAACTTATACACATCTTCGGTTCAATTAGTGATTCTCAGCTACGACTTCTATATGAAAACTGCTACTGTCTAGTTCAAGCATCTTTCTATGAAGGATATGGATTACCGGTCGTAGAAGCATTGCAAAATTACAAACCTGTAATTGCAAGCACTGGTGGATCTTTACCCGAAGTGGGGGGAGACTTCTGTATCTACTTTGACCCAAATCAACCAGAAGAACTGTATAAATCTTTAAGCCAACTGCTTAGTTCAGACACGTACTACAATCAGTTAGTAACTCGGCTCAGGACGGAGTATAAACCTTTCTCTTGGCAAGAATCGGCCAAAGAATTACTTTCTCATCTATATGGGTAAAGCATTTATCTGTAAAAAATAAACCTGATTTTTAAATAAATATGTAAAATAAATTATAGCCAAGAGGGTAAGTATATATGCACAATTACTTGTACAACATTTTCTTGCTAAATAAGTCTTTCAATAGCATTTAGTGTGTAATTTAGTTCGCATATTTACGTAATATAGGAAGACAAGCTATGCTATTGGTAAAGCATTACCTACACCTAGTTTCAACTTCAGTCTTTTTGATTTCATAATTATTATTTTCCTCATTCAAATACAAAATAGCTACTAAACTATCTCCGCGATAAGGTTTGAAACGTTTATTCTTGACTCAACGACCTGCTGTTGTGTCAAATCAAAAGATGTGTATAGGGTAGGATAACCTGTGCGATCGCTACGGTTTCTCCGTCTTATTTTCCATGCGTTTATGTTACTTGTAGTAAAACCGTCGGTCGCCCTTGGTAAACTTTACGGCGTCTTCCTCTATTTAAAAAAGCGATACTAACCTTGCTGTCTCCACTCCTAGTCAATCTTTCCTTCATTTTTTCCCAACCGACTGGCATCAGCACCTATGCCATAAATCTTTTTCCGCACCTCCAGCCTCTCGAACCAACCTTACTGACAGCCCAAAATTTTCCCAACTATCGCTGCTATCCAGTTCCGTCGGATCTAACCCCCGCACAAGGGTCAAAAGGGCATTTTCGCCGTCTGCTGTGGACGCAGCGGCAGTTGCCCGAAATTTACAAAAAATTGAATTCTAGTTTAATATTTTCCCCAGTTCCTGAAGCGCCGTTGTATGCGGGTTGCCGTTCAGTGGTAATGGTTCACGATCTCATCCCGCTGCGGTTTCCTAAACGCTTTTCTCCCCTAACGCCCTACTTCCGCTACTATATTCCCCAGGTTTTAGCGCAAGCTGAGCATATTATTTGTAACTCTAGCTCCACCGCTCAGGATATTATTGATTTCTTCCACATTCCAGAAGATAAAATTACGCCAATTCATTTGGCTTATGACGTCAATCATTTTCGGTTTCTAGATATTCCTAGAAGCAATTATTTCCTCTACATTGGTCGCCAAGATCCCTACAAAAATATTGCTCGGTTAATTGACGCATTCGCTACTTTACCAAGTTGCCGTGACAATGAATTATGGATAGCTGGAGCTGGGGATAAGCGTTATACGCCTGTGTTGATGGTGCAGGTGGAACAGCTAGGTATAAAGAATCAAGTAAAATTTCTAGATTACGTTTCCTACGAGGTATTGCCGACGCTAATCAATCAAGCGATCGCTCTCGTCTTCCCTAGCCTCTGGGAGGGCTTTGGGCTGCCCGTCTTAGAAGCAATGGCGTGCGGCACTCCCGTGATTACTTCCAACCTCTCCTCGCTGCCAGAAGTCGCAGGTGACGCTGCCCTTTTAGTCAATCCCTATAACGTGGGGGAAATTGCCGAAGCCATGCAAGCTGTAGCGACGGATTCAGGGTTGCGATCGCGTCTTCGTCAAGCTAGTCTTGCTAGAGCCAGTCAATTTAGCTGGACAAAAACTGGACAAGCGACTGCTCAAGTCCTTCAGCGATATTTGTAACCACAGCGAAAATCATCAAAATTACAAAGTGGCAAATTGTCAAGTTAAGATTGGGGGTCAGCTCAAGATTCTCCTTCAAGCTTCAATTCCTCTTGCCTCCCCAGGTAGATTTCTTTTTATCAAAGGTTTGTCAAGATAATTGACAATTAATGGAAGAGGCTCAGCATGAACCGGCGAGCATTGTTGCTGCTAAATCGCCACGCACGCCGAGGAAAAGAAGGTCTATCAGAGGCGGTTGCCAAATTGCAGGAGTTAGGCTTTGACCTGCAAGAAGAGTCCACACAAAAGCCCCAGCAGATACCAGAAATTATCCGTCGTTACCGCGATCGCGTCGATCTCGTTATCATCGGTGGCGGAGATGGCACCCTAAATGCCGCCGCCGAGGGTCTGATTGACACGCAACTCCCGTTGGGCATCCTGCCTTTAGGAACAGCCAACGACCTGGCACGAACCCTTTCAATTCCTGTCTCCCTCCCCGAAGCTTGCGAGGTAATTGCAACAGGTCAAAAACAGCGAATTGACTTAGGTTGGGTGAATGGAAAGCACTTCTTCAATGTTGCTAGTCTCGGATTGAGCGTGCAAATTACTCAGCAGCTAACCAAAGAAACTAAGCAACGCTGGGGAGTCTTCGCCTATGCAGTCACCGCCATCCAGGTAGTTGGGCGATCGCGTCCTTTTCTAGCAAAAATTCGTCTCAATGGCGAATCTATTCAGGTGAGAACCGTTCAGATTGCCGTAGGCAACGGACGATATTACGGCGGTGGCATGACCGTTGCTGACGATGCTACCATTGACGATCAGCGCTTGGATCTGTACAGCTTGGAAGTTCAAAATGCATGGCAGATCGTCCGATTGCTACCTTCCATGCTAAAAGGAAAACAAGCAGAATGGCCTGAGGTGCGAAGTCTTCAAGGGCGGGAAATTGAGGTATCCACGCTAAAACCTCTCCCGATTAATACTGATGGTGAAATCACCACTTACACCCCTGCCAAATTTCGCCTAATTCCTAAAGCAATATCGGTTTTAGTTCCACAATCACCCCTACGCACTCCTTAAAATACCTCCCAGTCACCGGATTTAAGCCCTATGATTAAGTGCTAGTAGGTGTTAAAGCATTTCCCGTGACCCCATCTCCTTCACATTCAAAACCCGATCTAGCAAGCGTCTGGCATACTCTACCAGTGGACAAGACACTGGAGCAGCTAGCAAGCGACCCAGAAGTTGGTCTGACGACCCAGGAAGCCAAACAGCGGTTGCAGCAATACGGCCCCAACGAACTGCAAGAAACTGCGGGTCGAAGTACCTGGGAAATCTTGCTCGATCAGTTCAAGAACATCATGTTGTTGATGCTGATTCTAGTAGCACTGATTTCCGGGATTCTAGACCTGGTGGATTTACGCGCTGGCAGATTAGCCCCTGGTGAAATTCCCTTCAAGGACACAATTGCAATTTTACTGATTGTCATCCTTAACGGCGTCTTGGGCTATCTCCAGGAAAGCCGCGCCGAAAAAGCACTTGCCGCCCTCAAGAAGCTTTCCTCTCCGAAAGTGCGAACGATCCGCGATGGCAGACAATTAGAGGTGGACGGCAAGGATCTTGTTCCAGGAGACATCATGCTCCTCGAAGCAGGGGTGCAGGTTTCCGCCGACGGGCGTCTAATTGAAGAGTCAAATCTGCAAGTGCGGGAATCGGCACTAACCGGCGAAGCTCATCCATCAAGTAAGCAGGCAGCGGTGCATCTGAGTGAAGAAACCGCATTGGGCGATCGCATTAACTTAGTCTTTCAAGGCACTGAAGTCGTCCAAGGGCGCGGCAAGGTCATCGTCACCGGCACTGGTATGAAGACGGAACTCGGCAAAATTGCCGATATGCTGCAATCCGTCGAAGCTGAAGACACCCCGTTGCAACAGCGAATGACCCAGCTGGGCAACGTGCTGGTGACGGGTTCTTTGATCTTAGTTGCCATCGTCATCGTCGGCGGAATGCTGCATAATTTCTTCAGCCAGGGGCGTTGGAACTGGAATGTCTTGCAAGACCTTGTGGAAGTTTCTCTATCGATGGCAGTGGCGGTAGTGCCAGAAGGCTTGCCAGCAGTCATTACAGTGACGTTGGCACTGGGAACCCAGCGGATGGTACGCCGCCACGCACTGATTCGCAAACTCCCAGCGGTAGAAACCCTCGGTTCTGTCACAACTATCTGCTCGGATAAAACCGGCACCCTCACCCAAAATAAAATGGTGGTGCAGCGGGTAGACACGGCAAACCATACCTTCCGCGTTACCGGCGAAGGTTACATCCCTACCGGAGAATTTTATCTCGACGAGCGGCAGGTAGCCGCAGAGCAGTATCGGGATCTGCAAATCCTCATGCTTGGCTGCGTGCTTTGTAATGACGCCATGTTACAGCACGACAAGAATGAGTGGGCAATTCTCGGCGACCCCACAGAAGGGGCATTAATTGTCCTGGCTGGGAAGGGAGGAATTGATAAGGAACCGCTAAGCCGCCAAATGCGCCGCGTTGCCGAGTTTCCTTTTTCCTCCGAACGCAAGCGGATGAGCGCGATCTGCGAAGCGGGCGCTTGGATTCAAAACACGCCTTTTTCTAGCAGCCACCTGATGTTTACGAAGGGTTCTCCAGAGTTAATTTTGGAGCGTTGTACCCAAATTCAGGTAGGCGACCAGAGCGAAGTTCTGCGCGATGAGCAACGAACTCAAATTCTGGAGCAAAATAACCAGATGGCAAGTAAGGGCTTGCGGGTACTGGGATTTGCTTACAAGCCTTTAGAGACCGTTCCGCCCGAAGGATCGGAGGAAACAAACGAGCAAGAATTAGTTTGGCTGGGTTTAGTCGGAATGCAGGATGCTCCGCGTCCGGAAGTGCGGGATGCAGTCGCTAAATGCAAAGCGGCTGGAATTCGAGCCATGATGATTACTGGCGACCACCAGCTAACAGCACAAGCGATCGCCCAAGATTTAGGGATTGCCCAAGAAGGCGATCGCGTCCTCACAGGTCAACAACTGCAAAAGTTTAGTCCAGAGGAGCTAGATCAAGTCGTTGACGAAGTTAGCATCTACGCCCGTGTTGCCCCCGAACACAAACTCCGCATTGTTCAAGCCCTCCAGCGTCGCGGTAGATTTGTCGCCATGACCGGCGATGGCGTCAACGATGCCCCAGCACTCAAACAAGCCGACATCGGCATCGCAATGGGCATTACCGGCACCGATGTCAGCAAAGAAGCCAGCGATATGGTGCTGCTGGACGACAACTTCGCTACCATCGTCGCCGCTACCGAAGAAGGGCGAACGGTTTACAGTAATATTCGCCGCTTTATCAAATACATTCTGGGAAGCAACATCGGCGAAGTGTTGACCATTGCCGCCGCACCTCTGCTTGGCTTGGGGGGCGTTCCGCTCTCGCCCTTGCAGATTCTCTGGATGAACCTCGTCACGGATGGTTTACCCGCTCTCGCCCTTGCTGTAGAACCCGCAGAACCCGATGTGATGCGCCGTCCTCCCATGAATCCCCGCGAAAGTATTTTTGCCCAAGGGCTGGGTTCTTACATGGTTCGGATTGGGATTATCTTTGCGATTATCAGTATTGCTTTAATGGCATGGGCTTACAACTATACTCATGCACCAGGCTATCAGGGTGATCCAGAGGTTTGGAAAACGATGGTCTTTACAACCTTGTGTCTCGCTCAGATGGGACACGCTTTGGCGGTTCGTTCTAACAGCCGACTGACGATCGAGATGAATCCCTTTACCAACCTGTATTTGTGGGGAGCAGTGGTTGTCACCACGGCGTTGCAGCTAATGCTCGTCTACGTACCTCCTCTGCGTTCTTTCTTTGGAACTCACTACCTGAATCTTACTGAACTCGGTATTTGCATCGCCTTCAGTTCCTTAATGTTCGTTTGGGTTGAGATGGAAAAACTGTTTATCCGTTTTTTTTACAAAGGCAGACGGTAATGGGTAATAAGTAATGGGGAATTAGGGACTGGTTATTGGAAGAATCTAGGCTGAAAATAATCACCCATGCCCCATTACCCATTCCATTACTAATGATCCATTAGCTATGTATCTCAAAACCCTCCACTTGCGCCAGTTTCGCAACTACTTGGATTGTGGAGTTGATTTCGAGGCTCCTAAGACGATTTTGGTGGGGAATAATGCCCAAGGAAAATCCAATCTTTTGGAAGCAGTCGAGTTACTATCAACCCTCAAAAGCCATCGAGCCGGACGCGATCGCGACCTGATCCGCGAAGGCGCGGCGGACGGTAAAATTACAGCCACGCTGGAACGCGCTAACGGCTTAGTGGATCTGGCTTTAACCCTCCGCACTCAAGGGCGTCGTACCGCAGCCATTAACCAAGAAGCTTTGCGACGCCAAATGGATTTTCTCGGCGTCCTCAACGCTGTAGAATTCTCCAGTTTAGATTTAGATCTAGTGCGAGGTGCCCCCGAACAACGCCGCAACTGGCTAGATTCCATCCTCACCCAGTTGGAACCCGTCTACGCCCACATTTTGCAGCAATATAACCAAGTATTACGGCAGCGCAACGCCTTATTAAGACAAGAAGCGAGAAAAGCCCAACCTTCTTCTAGTAACAGGCAAGAGGAAATTTCCACCGATGGGGACTTGAATCGTGACTCAGAATTGGCGTTGTGGGATGTCCAATTAGCGATCGCGGGTTCTCGCGTTACCCGTCGTCGAGCCAGAGTCCTGACACGGCTGGCACCTCTCGCTCAGGCTTGGCACGCTAGCATTAGCGGTAGAGCTGAAGTGCTGGAATTAAAATATGCCCCCAATGTCACCCTGGAGAAGGAAGAACCCGAAGCGGTGCAACAAGCTTTTCTAGAGAAAATTCAACAGCGTCGGGTCGTCGAACGTCACCAAGGCACAACCCTCGTCGGTCCTCACCGGGACGAAGTTGAGTTTACCATCAACCAAACACCGGCAAGAATTTATGGCTCCCAAGGTCAGCAGCGAACCCTAGTCTTGGCACTGAAACTGGCAGAGCTAAAGTTGATTGAAGAAGTCGTTGGAGAACCGCCACTGTTACTACTTGATGATGTTCTAGCCGAGTTAGACCCAAACCGCCAAAATCAACTGTTAGATGCCATCCAAGACCGCTTTCAGACCCTGATTACCACTACTCACTTAGGTTCCTTCGATGCCCAGTGGTTGAATTCTTCTCAAATTCTCTCTGTTCAGGCAGGACAAATAAAACGATGAAGTTTGTTAGTTGCATAAGGACGGATTGAAGCCAAATATTTGTAAATAGCCAACTAGATGGATAAACCTGCACCTATAACAAGTCGTTCTTTCTCTTTTAGTGTTAATCGCTGGCTTGCAGCCTATAACCTTATTCTCAAATCCGGAGTCACCCTCAGAAGTCTCGTATCCACCAATATGTTCTAAAGAGAGAATCCGTGCCTTACTTATTTAACGAACTGTCAACCTACGCCCAGATTGATTGTGACGTAATTAACCTTGCTGCTATGCGAAAAATGGATATGGCTATGGATCGGGATGAGATTGCAGGACTGGGCGCTTCGTTGCGACGGATCAATCAGAAGCTATTGACCTCAGCCAAGGGAGATGGCGTCAAAAGAGTATGGTATCAGGGTGGAGAACCTTATTTCGATCTGTTTATTGACCTGCGAGAAGATGATATCGAGTGGTTTCAGTTGACTTTACGTGGGAAATCGCTGTCGTGGAATCGAGCAGGTTGGCAAACAGGGATAACGAATGAAGGCATTGTCAATGACATTACTTTTTATCCTGCTAGCAAACTGATTAAAACAGACAATCGCCCTGATTTTGCGTTCATTGAATTAGCATATTCCATCCTGCAAACCCGCGCTGGTGATGCGATTGTTGATAAAATACTGGTGCTGTTTAAGCCTGAATAACGAATGGCTAGTCGCTAATCAAAGCCCTTTTTTGCCCAATTAGCAATTAGCCTATACCCTAATCATTAAGCTTATTTGTAAATTATTTTAGGTGCAATATACCAGCACGAATTTGGGTTTAATGTATTTGTTCTTGCTCGTTATCCTAATTTTGAGTCGTTGCTGGAGCCTTTTTATTATTCTTTTTTGATAAGAAAAATAACCCTCGATTCCTCATTTTTGAAGAGCTAAGAACCATTGGACTCATTGGACTCTCTTCTAGAAAGGGAAATATTTGCTCTTAGGATACTTGTACTGATTTTATATAGACAATTTATGAATTAGCCCTCTATCTAGGGATTTATTTTCTTTCATAAAACATAAATATTTATTGCAATCAAGTAATGATTTATTGCACATAACTAAGAATTAGCAGAAGTTTGGGTGTATCACAGTTTACAATTGCCAACAGTACCCCTGTGGAAATTACTGGATGGGTTCACAATGCAGCCCAACGCCCTGCCGCTTCCTTGCCTATCTCTAGACCCTGCTATTGACCGTCAGCCTCTGACTGTAGCGCCTGACACACCTCTCCTTGATGTATTGGCGCTCATGAGCCAGTTACGGAGTAGTTGTGAGTTGCCCAGAGGAACCCAAGCCAGAGGGACACAAGCAGACACCAGTGCAGCGTCAGAAGACCCAAGCTGGGAGGCGAGCGAGGGAATGAACGCCGCCTTGCCGCACCCTGCATCCTGTTGGTTGTCACAAGAGGAGACCGATTTTGACACTGCCGATGCCGCAGGTCATTGTGTCTTAGTCATGCAAGGATCGCAGCTTGTGGGAGTCTTTACAGAGCGCGATATTGTTAGACTGACTGCCGCCAGAGCTTCCCTAATTAACGTCAAAATTGCCGATGTCGTCACGCAACCAGCCATTACCCTCAGACAATCAGAAGCTCACGATGTTTTCACGGCTCTTTCCTTGTTTCGTCAGCACCGAATTCGCCATTTGCCAATCATTGACGATAATGCAGGGGTAGTCGGAATTGTCACGCACGATAGTATTCGCAAAGCGTTGCAACCCGTTAATCTTCTAACGCGATTGCGATACGTTGCGGATGTGATGACATCCCAAGTCGTTCATGCGCCTATAACGGCTTCTGTTCTCGATTTAGCCCAAATCATGGCGAGTCAGCTAGTCAGCTGTGTCGTCATTACAGAACAGAGGGAAAACAAAATTGAGAACAAGCCAATAAAGACGCTTAATTCTCAATTCCCAATGCCCGTAGGCATTGTCACCGAGCGAGATGTGGTGCAGTTTCAGGCGATGGAATTAGACTTGTCGAAATTGCAGGCAAAAGACGTAATGAGTACACCCTTATTTTGTCTGCAACCCTCAGATTCCCTATGGGTTGCCCATCAAGAAATGCAGCGGCGGCGCGTGCGACGTCTGGTAGTTGCTAGCAATCAGGGCGAATTACTCGGCATTGTCTCCCAAACCAGCCTGCTACAAGTGCTGAATCCGGCGGATATGTACAATGTCATTGAGGTATTGCAGCAGGCAGTAGAAGAGCGTACCAAAGCATTAGAGAATAGCAACGAACGATTGCGTTGTGAAATTGCTGAGCGCAAACGAGCTGAAAAGGCATTGCGACAAGCGCACGATAACTTAAAAAGACAAGTAGAGGAACAAACTGCCGAATTAGCTCAAGCGAATGTGCTTCTCAAAAAGGACATTATTGAGCGTGTCGCAGTAGAGACGGCTTTGCGGAAATCCGAGGCGCAAAAGACAGGATTAATCGCGTCTCTACAACAACAAGCCGAACATCTGGAACAAACTTTACACCAACTGCAAAAAACCCAAGCCCAGCTGATTCAAACTGAAAAAATGTCCAGTTTAGGGCAACTGGTAGCTGGTATTGCTCACGAAATTAACAATCCGATTAATTTTATTTACGGCAATCTCAGCTATGCCGGTCAATATGTCCAAGATTTACTGAATCTGCTGCAACTTTATATCAAGCATCATCCTCAACCAGAACCGGAAATTCAAACAGAAATTGAGGCAATTGACCTAGATTTTTTGAAGACAGACCTCCCGAAACTTTTAGGCTCGATGAAGGTGGGAGCTAACCGTATTCGGGACTTGGTACTGTCCTTACGAAATTTCTCCCGATTGGATGAAGCGCAACAGAAATTTGTGAATATCCACGACGGGATAAATAGTACTCTTCTGATATTACAAAATCAACTAGAAGCAAAAGCGGGACGCTCTGGGATTAAAGTTATTAAAGAATATGGTAATCTCCCTGCTGTGGAGTGTTTGGGGGGGCAGATTAACCAGGTATTTATGAATATTCTCAGTAATGCCATTGATGCCCTTGAAGAGGTTTTTGCTAAGGAATCATGGGGGATGGCTCATGGGGAGGACAGTATCGATTCTCAACCCCCGACAATTTGGATACGCACCGAATTAGTAGGTAAAAATCAGGTAGCTATCAGGATTGAAGACAACGGAATTGGGATGACGGAAGCGGTACGGCGTCAAATGTTTGACCCTTTCTTCACAACGAAACCTGTGGGTAAAGGTACCGGCTTAGGATTATCAATTTGCTATCAGATTGTGGAAAAACACGGCGGTCAGCTGAAGTGTATTTCCGCACCCGGTGAGGGAACTGAGTTTGTAATTCAGATTCCAATCCGACAGACAACTCATGCCGATTCTATGTATACATCCCGTCGTCTAAAGCCTGCCATTGAGCGAAATGAAGAGCAACAGCTACACGGAGCTTAGCGAATGGGAGAAGGAATTAAAAACCGAAGAATTTCTATTTTTCTGTTTTAATTTAATTATTGTGCTTCTCCAATAAGAGTAAAAGCCGCCCAGTCTTTCGGATCGGGGTGTTGCTTCATTGTTGTCAGCATTGCCTGACGCATCGCTTGCGCTTTGTCGGGATTCTTCTGAAGGTTTTGATAAAATTCGGTCATTAAGGATGCTGTAGGGGCGTCTGGGACCGACCAGAGGGACACAATTACACTGGGTATACCCGCAGTAATTAAGCTGCGAGATAGTCCGATAACGCCATCGCCGGTAATTTTGCCTCTGCCAGTGTCGCAAGCACTCAGCACGACTAGCTCAGCATTCAGTTTCATGTCTAGAATTTCGCTAGCGGTGAGTAAGCCAGTATCCTGCTCAGATGGAGCGAGAGCGATCGCACCCGGTACACCCAAACCTTGAAAATCATCCAGCAATCCATGTGTCGCCAGATGAATAATCTTCGCTTTGGGCATCTGTTGCGCGATCGCTATTTTGGTCGCTTGCTTGCCAATCAGAGGTTTGGTTTTGAGGAGAGAAGCGATCGCTTTTGCTTCCTGTTCCGCACCCGGTAGCTGAGATAACGGCTCCGGTTTCTCCCCAATTTTAGGAGCAATTTTAGGCATTGTAGGATTGCCTACCACTAGCACTTCCTTTCCCGATACACGTTGCCGTTGCTTGTGGGTTAGCTCCAGAACCTGAATAGCGGGTGCTGTCACAATAGTGTGTTGTTCGATGAAGTATTTGCCACTGGCATCTTGGAGTGCTGGGAAGGGAACTAGGAACAGTTCACGTTGAGGGATGAAAATAATTCGGTCGTTGGGGTCTTTTGGCAATAGGTCAGCAATCGGTTGAATCAGCAGTTGATGCAGTTGCTGTAATCGTTTATTAGTGATGGTTTTATCCACTTTAGAGGCAACGGCAAGGCCACGACCTCTAACGCCGATGGAATCACGGCTGCTAGTAACAAGTTCTTCTAGAGAAATATTTTGTTTTTGCCACAGAGGTTTCAGGTCAGCTGTGCGAAACGTTACTTCACCTGTAGGCTTGATGACCCAAATATAGAGTTCTGATTCTTGAGCTTGTTGTTTACCTTGAACTTTGAATGTGTCGTAAATAATCGAATATTGAACGAGTGTCGAGGTTTGCGCTTTAGCAATTTGTTTAATTTGCTCAATGGTAGGAGGTTGAAGGTTAGAAGGTGGAGCTGAACCTTCAACCTGTAACCTGTCATCCTGCAACCTAGCAGCGAGTAACTCCACAAAGGCTCGTGCCCTTCCCCGCTCCGCAATTTCCAGTGCTGGCTCAGTTTTATTCTGGGCAATGAGGACTTTTTGTAATATCTGGTACGTGCCAATTTGCCTTTCAAAGATTGACACCTTATTCGCATCGTTACTGCCTAAGCCCGCTCGAATAGATTCCAGAACCTTAATTCCATCCATTAAAATTGGCTCTGCGGTTACGAAATTGCCTTGTTTAAAGAGAGTAAAACCTAAATTTTGCAGAGCTATCCCTTCGCTTTCACGGTTTTGAATTTCCTGTGCGATCGCTAACTGTTGCTGAGAGTATTCAATCGCTTTAGCATAGTCTCCAAGGCGACGGTAAGCCACTCCCAGATTACCCAGTAAAGCTCCCTCATTGCGTCGATCTTTGATTTCTCGTGCGATCGCCAAACTCTGCTGAGTATAATCAATCGCCTTGGTATAGTCATCTAAAAAAATATAAGCTGTTGCCAGATTGGCTAGTGCCAACCCCTCACTTCGTCGATTTTTTATTTCCCGGACAATCGCTAACTGCTGCTGAGAGTATTCAATCGCTTTAGCATAATCTCCAAGGTTACTGTAAGCCGCTCCCAGATTGCCCAGTGCCGCCCCCTCGCTTCGTCGGTCTTCTATTTCCCGTGCGTTGGCTAACTGCTGCTGAAGGTAGCCAATCGCCTTGGCATAGTCTCCCAGGGAAACGTAAGCTGCTCCTAGATTGGCTAGTGCCTTTCCCTCAGCTTGTGGATCTGGAAATCCATCTGCTGCGACGAGCGCCAATACTTGCTGAGAATACTCAATCCCCTTAGGGTAGTTTTCCAAGTTAAGGTAAATCCCTCCCAGATTAGCCAATGCCGCCCTTTCATTAAGTGGGTCTTCTATTTCTCGTCCGATCCCCAACTGCTGCTGAGTGTAATCAATCGCTTTGGCATAGTCACCTAAAGAGTCATGAACTAGTCCTATCGCTCCTAGCGCCAATGCCTCGCCTTTTCGGTTTTTGATGTCCCGGTAGATTAAGAGTGACTGTTCCAAAGACTGTAATGCCGCTTCCCATTGACTGGTAAAATACTGCCCAGCTCCTTGTTTACGTAGGCGGTCTGCTTGAGTCTCATAAACCATTTCAATCCCTACTAGCGCCATCTCCTCGCCTCGGCGGTCTTTGAGTTCCTGGTAGATCAAGAGTGCCTGTTGCCAAGACTGTAATGCTGCTTCAAGTTGATTGGCAAGATACTGGGCAAATGCTTGCCCATCCAGTCGTTCTGCTTCCGCTTTCCTTGCATTTGGGGTTTGAGCCAACGCTTGGGGTGCTGTTAAGGGTGCTGGAAGATTGGCAACTGGCGTCACGCCATTGGCAAGAAGCATGGCGAATAGCATCACTCCGATTTTTGGGCGTCGCATGGCTGGGTCAACAGGTGTAGATGTGTGGCACTAGCTACACTGTCATAGCCCAGACACAAAGATACTGTCCAGCGATCGCGGCTGTAACGAAGAGCGGATGCTAGATGTTAAGACTCGCATTGGTGGCGGGATAGCGATCGCTATCCCGCGATTACCAATTAAGCATTCCAAATGCCGGAACCATCCACATCTAACGGTAGGAAAACCGTCATGACCTCACCTTGCTGGGGTCGTTGCCGTACAATCAGTTTTCCTCCTAACGCTTGGAAGAGATTTTTGGTGACGTTGAGATTGAGGCTCAAACATCCGGTTTCTGGCTGAAACATCAATAGCTGACCAATTGACTTGCACGTTGGTGGGTTGTTGTCTGCGGCTAGCGAGTTGCCGCTTTCGTCAGGTTGGTTTTGAGACTGGAGTTGCAATTTTAGCTGGTCTCCGGCGGGTGTCACCTCCACCTGAATATGACCGCCTGCGGGGATGCTGCGAGTGAAGTTTTCAATTAACCCAGTTAGTACCTGATCCAGCATGGCGGGATTACTGACAACAGCGGGGAGCTTTTGCGGTAATACCACCTCTAGGGTTAAGTTGCGACGATTTGCTTGTTTTTGCCAGCGAGGAATGCTGTTTTGGAAGACCTGCGCTACCGACATCGCAGTCAGGTGAACGGGCGAGCGCTTAACGGTTTCTGTTTCTAATTCCACCGCCCGGAAAAACAACTCCATGCGGTCAATTTGCTCGGTACACTCGCGATCGATCGCTTCCAAACGCCTGATGATGTCCGGTGCTAATTCGTTGCGGCGCTTCAGCAACAGCCGCGTTAAGGTGCGTATGGTACTCAGGGGCGTCCGTACTTCGTGGGCAAACGCTTGAAGTAATTCCACATCATTAGAATTTTGAATTTTAAATTTTGAATTTTCAATTAATTTAGGATTCAAAATTGGCAGTTCGGAATTATCTTCTAGCTCTTTACCTTTTGCTTCTTGCCCACACCCAAGACGGGATAAATCGGCGTCTTTCCGATCGCCTCTGATTTCTTCGGGCAAATGTTTCAACAGCAACCGGCTAAATTGCATAACGGTTCGATAATCGGGCGCTTGGGGTGCAAAGCGTTCGACTAAAGTTTCTAACTGACTCACCTGATGAAGGCTAGTCAGCAACAAGCGCGATCGCAAAGTTTGCCACGCTTGCTCTACCACTTGCGGATCAAAAGAATATTGGAAAGCTGGGGCACCTGTAATATCTTCTCCAACAACCATCACCAAACTAAACCGTGGTGTGAAAATTACGCAAAACTGTTCGCTTGTTAAGGGATCGGCAGGGATTAACGGGAAGTTGGAAGTGGATTGAGGTTCGTTTTCCTTTTGCTGAGTTGTTGCGGGAGGCAGCAGAAATGGCATTAATGCCAGAGGATTAAATCGCTCTGCTGTAAAAATTCCGGTATGAACGCGAGTCATTACCGCTGGGTGGCTCAGAACCGGCACAGGACCCGCTAAAATTAAGCCCAAGGTTTGTGGCGAATCTTGTAGCGAATCAGTGGCAGGTTCTAGAACTTGCAGCAGCAACTGTTCCAAGGCAGCGATCGCTCCACACCACTCCCGCGAGGCACGGGCGTACTCTCGTGCCGTCCGGCTGGCAGGGCGCAATCCATGCGCTTTTTCTGCTGTCTGCTCTACAGAAGGCATAACAGAATTTGCCCCAGTTTGTTCGCTGTGTTCGCTCTGGGCTAATATTTCACTGATGGTTGGTAGTAACCACTTTTTTTGCACAAAGATCCACCCCTTTAACGGCAATCAACTGGCGGTGCGTCTTTAAACTACTTCTGATTATGAGCGTACCGATAGTTGCCCTCTATCGGTGGTGGTATAACCGAACGAATCAGTGGCAATTCCCGCGCTCTGTTCGGAAAAATTTCTCAGGGTCATCGGGGCAGAATCTCCCCATTCATGCTCTAGGAGCCGGTTCTCCCTGATAAAGGTCCGTTAATCTCTTGGCAACTCCTCTCCTTATAAAAGTAAGTTCATAAAAGATAAGTTCTTTCCCCTTCCCCGAAGCTGCTTCTGTTTTGGGGTTAAGTTTACTGTATAAGACAAAGTATAAGTGTCTTTCCACTCATGCTAAGGGGCAAGGAATAAAGGCATACAAAAAAATGAGCAAAAACCAAAAAGAGTTTTTCGTCAAAAAAACTGATGCAAAAAATGCATTAGGAGCTGATAGAAGAATATCTTTTACCCATCTGTTGATAGAGAAAATTTTACATCTCCAGGCTGATGAAAAGTGTAGAAAAAAACAGAAAGATAAGCAAAGTGCATAAATAAAAAATTGATTCTGTATTTGTGCTGACGGAAGTTATTGAATACTTCTAGGAGGAAAAAAATGACCCTCGACCAAAACAAGCGAGCTGTCGGCGTATTTTCTACACCTGAACAGGCGGAATATGCGCTCAACGAGCTTAGGGACTCTGGTTTTGCCATGAACACAGTTTCTGTGGTGGCACGGGATAGCACTCGGCAAGATGAGGTAGCTGGTGTTGAAGTCAACCCTTACGGAGGTGGCAATGAAGCCGGTGGGGGTGCAGGGGCGGGTGCCTTAGCAGGCGGTGCGGTCGGCGGTTTAGTTGGCGTCCTAGGAGCCTTAAGTGCGTTGGCAGTTCCGGGATTTGGTCCGGTTATCGCAGGAGGTGCGATCGCTTCTATTCTGGGAGATGCTTTAATCGGGGGTGCGGTTGGCGCTGCGACAGGTGGCATTGTCGGCACACTGATGGGTTTAGGAATTCCTGAAGAACAAGCCAAAGTTTACAACCACCGAGTCTCCCAAGGAGATTATTTAGTAATTGTCGAGGGTACGCAAGACGAAATTAATCGTGCTGAATCGATTTTGAACCGGCAAGGTATTCAGCATTGGGGTGTCTACGATGTGACGGGGGTTTCGGCGGTTCCTGACAATTATGGCGCTTCTTCCTCAACCCCCTTCGATCCGATCAGCAGCACGTATCCTTCCCCGTTAGGACTCGATCCCCTGGCGACGGGTTATTCCTCTTCGTTAGGAATGAATCCGCTGGGTGCCGCCTCTCCCGTCACCTATGTTCCTACAGAAGATAATGTCAATGACAGCGATTTCAGCCGACACAAGCGAGCCGTTGGTGCCTTTGTCAGCCGTCAGGATACGGAAGATGCGCTTCACGAGCTGAGTAATTCTGGCTTTCCGATGAGTAAAGTTTCCGTCGTTGCCAGAGATGCAGACCCCCAGGATCAAATTGCTGGCGTTGAAATGAGCGATCGCGTTGATGACAATAACGTTGATGAAAGCGCAACCACAGGGGCGATCGCAGGGGGTGCTTTAGGCGGTCTGACTGGCTTATTACTCGGTTTGGGTGTATTGGCGATTCCCGGAGTTGGCCCGATTTTGTTGGCTGGTGCTACCGCAACTGCGATCGCAACCACCCTGGCGGGGAGTGGAATCGGCGCAGCCGCAGGTGGCTTGATTGGCGCACTGCTGGGTTTAGGAATTCCTGAAGATCGAGCGCAAGTTTATAACAATCTTGTGGCTCGCGGTGATTATCTGGTTATGGTAGATGGCACCGAAGACGATATCGAACGTGCCGAATCAGTTCTGAGCAATCGCGGCATTCAAGAGTGGGCTATCTACGATGTACCGCCTTCTACAACTTCGAGAAGCGATTCCACTAACCGCATCGTCGAACCTCAGGAGAATCTGACGGCTGTGAATGAGATTAAGTCTCAGGATAACGTGACCCAAGTAAGCGATCGCGTTACCATCGTTGACCATCGGCAATAGTTTTTCCACCTGGAACCCCACCCCCAACCCTCCCCGCGTACGGGGACGGGAACCGGAGCCGCAGGCGATGGCAGGGAGGGGTTCTTATATTACGGGGAATCAACCAGGCTGAATATTACCCATTAACGCCTCCACCAATCGTTGAAGATGGGCAGTTTCATGGGTTGCCATTACCGAGAGCCGAATTCGACTCGTAGGCACCGTGGGAGGACGAATCGCTGGGGCGAAAATGCCGGATGTTTTTAGTTGATGTCCCATTTTTAGCGCTGCTTCTGCACTTTCCAAGGGAAAGCAGAGAATGGGTGATTCAGAAGGCAGTAATTGTAGTGGTAACTTCTGGGCAATCTGCTGTTTGAGAAAATTGACATTACGCCACAAGCTAGCGCGACGTTCCGGTTCTTTTTGAACGATCCGAACGGCTTCCAATGCCGCAGCGGTATCAGCGGGGGAAAGAGCCGTCGTATAAATCCAACTAGGTGCCCGATTCCGCAAAAAGTCAATCACAGCCGAGTTGCCTGCGACATATCCACCCAAACTGCCTAAAGCTTTGCTGAGGGTGCCGATTTGAATCAACGGGACATTGCTACAGCGAAAATGTTCTACACACCCAGCACCCGTTGCTCCGAGTACCCCTGTGGCATGAGCTTCATCAACGAGCAGCATACAGCTAAATTCCTCCGCCAGCTCTAACAGTCCCGGTAAGGGGCACAAATCGCCATCCATACTGAAGACGCTATCTGTGAGAATCAGGCATCGACGGTATTTTTCTCGGTGTAAATTCAGTTGGGTTTTTAACTCCTCAACCTTGCAGTGAGGGTATTCAATAACCATTGCACCGCTAAGAATCGCCCCATTTTTCAGACTGGAGTGATTGTACCCATCAGACACAATCAGATCGCGTTTTCCGACTAAAGCAGCGATCGCACCTAAGTTTGCCAGATATCCAGAACTAAAAACTAAGGCATCTTCAGTTTGTTTGAGGGATGCGATCGCTTTTTCCAATTCCCGATGCAGTTCCCGATGTCCGCTGAGTAACCGAGAACCCGTGCTACCCGTGCCAAATGTCTGAGTAGCCGCTACTGCGGCTTGGATGAGGCGTTCATCCCCCGCGAGTCCCAAGTAATCATTACTGGCAAAATTGATGACTTCACGCCCCTCCAGCAACACCGTCGCACCCGGACGACTAGCGATCGCTTGCACCGACCGATACCAATCTGCGCGGTGAATGGTGGCGAGGGATTGCTCTACCCAAGCGTAAGGATTCTTTGGCATTTCGATCGGCTATAGCACCTTTAACTTGCCTGTATAGCAATTCTCACTTTGTTGCAATATACTCGGAACCTCACCCCCAAACCCTTCTCTCCACTTTTCGGTGAGGGGACAGTATTGAACCTCTTCCTGCTTGAGGGGAGGGGCAGGGGTGGGGTTAAACGGTACTGCGTCCAAACGAGAATTGCTATAAAAGAAAATACAGGAAAAGTGGCAATCATGCTTTCCACCTCCCAGAGACGCTACAGCACCCCTCTATATTTTCATTTTCTCCTTTCACATTCTCCTGGCACAACTCGCAAGCTAAGCTGTCAAATCAGACGCTTGAAAGCTGACGTCAGCACTTGATTCTGGCAAAGGTGGACGCAGGCAAAGATAAGCAAGTGGTCCAAATAATGGTACTAGCGCCACCGCCCAGAAAATTCGAGCATCCTTTATGTCCCGACGAGCCATATCATCGTCAAACAGTGACGTTAATGGAAACACCAGGCACATCAGACAAAAATCCAAACTGATGAGGTGAACGAATTCCCTGGTTTTAAACTGTTGAATATAATCTCCCCAATCTCCAGCAAATATTGCGTAGGCAAGTAAGCCAATCGTTGTTAACAGTAGGAAAATTCCTGTCCAACGGGAATCTAGAATTTTTAGTAATTTATCCTTCCGTCCAGGAAATTCTTGATTCGATTTTCGGAAAATTAAATAGGGGATAAAGCAAATCACACCCGTTCCATTTGCCCCAATGAAATAAGGCCATGAGCGAAACGGTTGCGTTGTGCCATCAGCAAACATCAGACAAGCATAAATCATAGGCCAAACGCCCATGAGCCAGAAGATAGCCACAAGAATTGCATTCACATCTGCCAACTGGAATGTTAACAACTTCCAAACCAGTGAAAACGTCTCTGGTTGAGCAAGTGGATCTAACCATACGGTATAGACAAGAAATGTAATCCATATCAAGAACAAGGCAATTTTTCTGCCCATAATCTTGACCCATAACTTTATACATCAATTATTTAACTTTAAAAGTCCGATAACAGCACTTACCTCCGTCTTAAGTCACACCAACTTGCATTCAAAAGAAAGCCACAGCCTCTCCTTTCTTTCCTCCGCGTCCTCTGCGACCTCCGCGGTTTGTTCTCTCCTAAAAACCTCGAAAATTGTTCACACTCGTGTAGTGTTCGCAACAGACTCTGGTGCTGAACCAGCACCGGCTTCTGGTAAAGGTGGACGAATACAGAGATAGGCAAGGGGTCCCAACAGAGGAACCAGCGATACTGCCCAAAAAACTGGGGGAATATTGAACCCTCGACGCGCCATATCATCGCCGAGAACGGTCGGAAACAACAGACAGAACAGGCAAAAAGCCAAACTCATGCCATTGACAAAGCGATCGCTTTGGAATTGTTGAATAAACCCTGCCCAATCACCCGCAAGCAAGCCAAATGCTAGCAAGAAAAGCGTGCTGAAATTGAGGATAATACCCGTCCAGCGAGAATCAAAAACTTTCAGCAAGGTATCCTTTTGCCCGGAAAACTCTTGATTCGGTTCCCTCAATGCTAAATAAGGTATTAGGCTAATCACTCCCGTTCCCGCTGAACCCAAAGCAAAAGGCCAGAAACGAATCTTTTGCATCCTCCCATCGACGAACAAAAGACAGCTATAGATGAGTATCCAGATGCCAATCAGGGAAAATATAGAAAGGATAATTGGGTTGACCTGGGTCCACTGACCCGTCAATATATTTTTAATGAGCCTCAGTGTGTCTGGCGTAATTGGCGGTGCCAGCAGCAAAACATAGGAGATAAATCCAGCCCATAATAACCAAAGTGCTGTTTTTCTAGCCATATTTCCATCAAATTTTAATTTCTAGATTGTGCGGGTTGCCGTTCCGTGGAGAAAGCTTCGGCATTAGTTTCTGGTAAGGGAGGACGCAGGCAAAGATAAGCTAAAGCGCCAAACAAAGGAATCAGTGCCACTATCCAAAAAAGTGCAGAATTCTTGATTCCCCGACGCGCCATGTCATCTCCCAGAAGTGCAGGAAATATTAACCACAGCAAGCAGAAATCCAAGCTCATGACATGAACGAAGCGATTTGTCTGGAACTGGTGAATATAATCTGCCCAATTACCGCCCAACAAGCCATAAACAACCAAACTCCCAGCGCCCAATGTCAGCAAAAGACCAAGCCACCGGGAATCGAGTATTTTCAGAAATAAATTCTTTTGTCCGTGAAATTCTTGGTTGGGTTCTCGCAATGCTAAATAAGGTAGCAAAGCAAACGCTCCGACTCCAAAAGAGAACGCCGAAAAAGGCCAAGCTTTTACCTTTTGCTGTTTGCCATCAATCAACATTAGGCAGGCGTAAATCATCGGTACGATGCCCAGCAGATTGAATAGAGCGACAACTAGGGGGTTAATCCCCGCCCATTGACCTGTAGAGAGGTTTTTTATCAGTTCAAACGTGCCTGGTTGTTCAGGAGGTGCTAATAGAAAGGCATAGGTAATAAATGCTGCCCAAAGCGACCAAAAGCCAACTTTTCTAACCATATCAATATCAATGAAAAATGAAAAGTAAAAATTAGAGCTAATCGAAATTAGCCATGTTTATCGTTCGTGGTTCGTAGTGAACGGCTACCCATTAGCTAATCGCGATTAGCTATTAGCCATTTTCTAAATTAAGCGGGTTGCGTAAGAGCATCAGAGAGATAATCGGCGGCAGCTTCAACGAGTGCGATCGCATTTTCGTACACCATCCGCGTTGGCCCCAAAACACCTACACTTCCCACGGGTACTGAACCCTGCTGATAAGTTGCAGAAATCAGCGTACAGGTACGCATCGGTTCTAAAGGATTTTCCGAACCAATCCGCACTGTCACTCGCGAACCAGAGGTGACATCTGAAATAGCCGTGACATCTGGTCTAGGCCATTCAAAGATTAAAGGCCACAACTGGTCTTGTTCCTCTTCCAATAGGTGTATAAGCGTCTGCACTTGCTGTAATTCGGAAAATTCTGGCTGACGCAATACTTCAGCGACGCCACGAACCATAATTTGAGTTGTGGCAGGTTGGGAAGTGCGACGGATCAAGTCGGAGAGGAGATTTCGCAAAGAATCAACATATCGTTGAAATTCTCGGTCTAGTTCGCTCCAGTCTAAAGTTGCCAGTTCACTGAGCGATCGCCCCCGCAAGTGGCTATTCAAAAAATTCGATAAAATTTGCAACTCCCGATCTACAATTTCTGCATCCGGTTGCTCATCCTCCGATTCTGAGAGCGGTAACTCCATTAAGACGCTAGTCGTCTCATAAGAATCCGTCACCACAATCAGCATCACCCTTCCCGGATCGAGCTGCACCAGTTGCAAATGCCGCAAACGATTAGTTCGAGTCTGCGGCATCGTGATCAGGGTAATATAACCGCTGAGCGTTGCCAGAATTTGCGCTGCACCCCGCAACACAGTCTCGAAGCTTTGATGTTCCAAGCTCAAACGGTTTGTGAATAACTGCTCTACCTGACGCCCCAAGGCTTCAGAAGGCTTAATTAATTGATCGACATAAATTCGATAGCCAGAGTCAGAGGGAACCCGTCCAGCCGAGGTATGGGGTTGATAGAGCAACCCCGCTTTCTCTAAGACGCCCATTGCATTGCGAATCGTCGCTGGACTGACGCACAGATTATACTCGTCTACCAAAGCTTTTGAGCCGACTGGCTCAGCCGTCGCAATATAGTGACGGACAGTTGCCCAGAGAATACGTTGTTGACGGTCAGTCAGACTTACTTGCCTAGCCATTTAAACGAAAGCCGAATTGGATAGGGTTTTAAAAACAATTGGAAATTCCTGGACTTCTGATGATGAATTTCTCAGTAAGTCCGGCGCTCTTGTCAAGCAAGCAGCCGATTAAATATAGGATAGGTTAAAACAGAATAGCAGATGCTGCCTTCTGCCTGCCGGTTCGCCACACCCAGCCAGTAGAAGCATAACAGCCGCCGAACTCCAACCTTAGACATACCATGACGATCGAGCGCAGAGTTAGGACATTATCGCTACCCGTAACTCTAGAGTCCACAGTCTCTATCAGGATTGTCTGTAGTCTACTCGACTGCATCGAAGTTTGTCAGCCAAAACCTCTAAATACTTATTTCGCTAGTAAAAATTAAAACAATATCGTGAACCGTATTTAATTAAAAAATCTAACCCCAGCCTTTTTCCTTAGTAGGGAAGAAAGAGAATTTCTGCCCTCTTGTTGCAGGAGCGGGGTTGGGGAAGAGGTTCCAGCTTCAAGATAGTTTTGTACTGGGATCATTAGTATTGGGAAATTGTCGGATCGACTCGGATTGAGTAGGCATCGATGCCACCAGCAATATTTTTGACATTGGTGAAGCCTTGCATTTGTAGCCACTGGCACATCTGCGCCGAACGGATGCCATGATGACAGAGAACCAGCGTCTCGGCGTGCGGATCGAACTGGGTCTGGATTTGGTCAGCCCAGTCGGCAAATTCCGACAAGGGGAGGTTTTCAAAACCCTCAATGCTGGCGATCGCAACTTCCTGTGGTTCTCGCACATCCACCAATTGCAGACTCTCAGGGGAATCGGCAAGACGGCTGGCAAGTTCTTCTACGCTAATCTGGGGAATATCTTGGCGAAAAGATTGAGCAGACATGAGGTTGTGCAACGCTGGAGATTAACTAAGATTTTAATAGTTGGCAGTCCGATGAGCTGAAATAATAGGTTCTGGCATCGGGATTAGTGTTCTTAGCTGAATCGCGCTCACCCAAGGTCTACATTTCACCATGAAGCGACGCTCGTTTTTCTACGTTCTGGCAGCTGGCGTTTTAGTGCTGCTGTTAATTGGTGCCGGTGGCTTTTACTGGCTGAGGGCAAACAGTCCTCTCGCCCTTCTAGGGGGTGGGGAGGTGACGAACCCATCTGCCACCATATTTGTGCCGAAAAAGGCACCCGTAATGGTGTCATTGCTTGTGAATCCAGATCGGTTGGAAGGGTTGCGGCAGGCTGTAGCGCGTCCCGCGAACCGCAAGCGATCGCGTGCAGAACTCAACCAATTTAAACAAAGCTTACTCGCGAACACGGATCTGGACTATCGCCGAGATATCCAACCCTGGCTGGGGGATGAAATCACGCTGGCTCTCACCAGCTTGGATATCGATCGCACCCGTGACAATGGAGAGCAGCGCGGGCTGCTACTGGCTGTCACCACCAAAAATCCGCAACGCAGCCGCGAGTTTGTGGATTTGTTCTGGCAGAAGCAAGCAAATGTTGAGACAGATTTAGTCTTTGAGACTTATAAAGGTGTCAAGCTGATTTATAAGAATCAAGAGTCGGTCGTCAAAACTCAAGATGCTGGAAATAAAGGCTTTTACAACCGCGATAGATCGGCATTGCCAAAAGACGCAATAAACCGCGCCTCAGCTCAAAACTCGGTTGCTACCGCAGTTGTTGGCGATCGCTTTGTGTTGTTTGCCAATAATCCTAGGGTGCTGAAAGAAGCCATTAATAATGTGCAAGCGCCCAATCTCAGCCTCAGCGATTCAACTTCTTATCAGCGGGCAATCGAAAGCATCTCTCAGCCGAAAATTGGTCTGACTTATGTAAATCTACCCGCGCTGGCGAAGTTGCTGGGGAACAATTCACAGATGGAAATTGACCCAACCTATGAGAGTTTAGCCATCGCCATCTCTCCAAAAACTCAAGGATTGCTGGCAGAAACCGCTTTATTAGCGGCTACCGGACAGGAAATCCCCCCGACAACTCCCAGCCTATCTCAACCAGTCGGAGCGTTGCAGTATCTACCAGAGAAAATAGCGATCGCAGCTTCTGGTAGTAACTTAGAGCAACTGTGGACTCAACTCACTTCTGGATTAGATAGCGATGATAGCCTTGTCCAACTGATCGATCAACCCATCGCGAATCTCCAAGCTCGTTGGGGCATTGATTTAAAGCAAGATATCTTTAGTTGGGTGCAAGGCGAGTACGCTTTAGGAATGCTACCTCGTGCCGACCGCAAAGATTCAGATTGGATTTTTGTCGCCGAGAAATCAGCAACGACAAAGGCAGAAGCGGCAATCGATCGTCTAGATGCTGTTGCCAAACAGCAAGGGTTGAGCGTTAGCTCATTTACCCTGGAGAATCAACCGATCTCTGCCTGGACACAACTCACAACCACTGCCGATAAGAATCAGGGTGAAGACCAAGATTCAGTCAAGCTAGAGGCACAGGTGAAAGGAGTTCACGCCAGTATCGGCAAGTACGAGATTTTCACCACTTCGATCGAAGCAATGAATCAAGCGATTAAGGCTCCTGATAATTCTCTCGTCAAGAGCGATCGCTTCCAGGCAAACATCACCTCTTTACCCCAGCCAAATAACGGCTATTTGTATCTAGACTGGGCATCTAGTCAGGCGTTTTTAGAGCGTCAGCTGCCCATTGTCAGAGTAGTGGAACTGGTGGCAAAACCGTTATTTAACGAGCTAAATTCGCTTGCCTTTAGCAGCTACGGCAGCGATGACGGGGTTCGCCGCAGTAAAGTCTTCCTCCGTCTAGGTGCTAAGGCTGAGGAATGATTCGCACATCCGAGTTGGGGAAAGGGAATCGGTAATCGGTAATCGCTAAAAACTTCCCGCTTCCCCCGCTGCTGAGTCATATCATGTCCACTAAATTTCCATAATTTCCCGGAACCCCAAGAAAGCTATCTCTTGGGGTTCTTTATTCTTTGGGCTACTGTGTATACATAAGTCTTCTTGAACTGCCAGTCCCGTTTTGCTCGCCAAGCCTTGTTTGTAGTCAGTAAAACAGTTACAACGAACCCAAACGCAACTGAATTTAAACCGAAAAAATGCCCAGCCTCGGCTGTCTAGTTGTCGGTATCGCCTACGAAATTAACGACTCGGTAAATTTTATCGGTGGCAACCTGCTTCAGACCAATAATTATATCCAAGACCTTCTTGAAATCTTACGCCTCTATCAACAGCACTACGCCAACCCAACAACCGAAACTTAGGAAAAAGCTGAAGCCATCGATCTGGAATTCTTGATTGAGGGCTTGCCCAATCTTCTCAATTCCATGAATTTAAAAGCAGATAGAATTCAGCAAATTGTCCTGAGTTTGTGAAACTTCTCACGATTAGATGAAGCTGAGATGAAGCTGGTTGAGATGCACGAAGGCCTTTAAGTGACGCTAATTTTTTAGATCCGTATAAAAATGCACTAAAGTTTGCACCGCTTTGGTTCATAGTTTTTCAGTAATAGCCAAGCAACAATTCGGAGGAAGTCAAAGCTGCATCTTTAAATTACAAGTAAACTGGAACTTAGTCATAGATTTACGTGACTATACAGTAGATTCGCGGTTTTTTTGCTTTTCACTTCAAAAAAATCTAACAAGTACCATGACAAAAAAAACGGCTAATGGTATAATTCCGCAATCTTTAAGGTTATTTGAATTATTGCCGGTACTTGTCTTGGCTAATTATTTACATTTAAACGAAATTAATACAGTGCGGGAAATTAACGCAGCGGTGGTTAATATCAGTGGTCGTCAGCGGATGTTATCTCAACGCACGGCACTGTTCGCCTTAAGACTAGTCTGTACAAAAGATATTGCCGAGCAAGAGAAATTGCGCTCTACTTTGCAAGCTGATCTGGATTTGATGGAACGGTCGCATAGTGGTTTAATCGAGGGCAATCCGGAGATGAAACTACCGGGTCAACCATCACCCGTTGTTTGGTCAATGTACTTTAAGCCACCGCTAAATTTAGACCAGCACATACGCCAATATATCGCGCAAGCAAGAGCGATCGCCCAAGCAACCCCTGAAGAACTAACCTCAGACAATCCGCATCTACGTTACATTCTTACAGAGTCTTCTACCAACCTGCTTGAGGCTCTAGATGCAGTGGTGAGCCAATATCAACAAGAAAGTGATATTGAACAACTCGCCCTTAATATTCATCAAGCGGAACTCTACGAGCAAAGTTGTGCCACCGCTGCCCAAGCTGTTGCTCAATCAAAGCATTTAGAGCAAGCTTTGCACGACCTGCAACAAGTCCAATCCCAACTCGTTGAAAAAGAAAAAATGTCCAATTTGGGATGTTTGGTAGCAGGGGTGGCTCACGAAATCAACAACCCTGTTAGCTTTATCTATGGGAACCTAAATTATGCAGTTGACTATGTGCAAAATTTGCTTGATTTAGTGACGCTTTACGAGCAAGAGTGCCCCAATCCTAGCTGCTTGATGCAAGAAAAAATCGCAGAACTCGACATAGATTTTCTCAGAGAAGACTTGCCTAAAGTGATGTCTTCAATGGAAATAGGGGCAAAGCGTATTCATCAGATTGTGCTATCGTTGCGGAATTTTTCTCGCAATGATGAACAGGTTATGCAGCAAGTGAACCTTCACGAAGGGATTGATAATACCCTGCTGATTTTGCAAAACCGACTAAAAGCACATGGCAACCATGCAGAAATTGAAGTGATTAAAGAGTATGCTGATTTACCTTTGGTGGAATGTTACCCAGGGCAAATGAGCCAGGTATTTATGAATTTGCTCGGTAATGCGATTGATGAGCTAGAGCGTTACAGTAGCGAATCCCCCAAGGAAGGTTCTATTTCGGGGATTCGCAGTTTGGATGAATTTTGCAACAAACCCAGTCAAATTTCGATTCGCACAGAACTTACTCCTTCTAATACAATTCTTGTGCGGATTGCTGATAACGGACAGGGCATGAATGAAGATGTTAAAGCCCGATTATTTGAGCCATTTTTTACCACCAAGCCTGTCGGTAAAGGTACTGGGCTAGGGTTATCCATTAGCTATCAGATTGTAGTAGAGAAGCACAAAGGTTCGCTTAATTGCGTATCGGTACCTGGACAAGGAACAGAATTTTGTATTGAGATTCCCGTGTGGCACACCCAGGAAGAATCAACGCTTAACAGAAGAAATCAACTTTTGGCAAGTTAACAGCCGTGAGAGCGCACCATTTTTGTAAAAAGTGCGAATGGAATTCTCAAGAGATATTTGCTACAGGAAAAAAGTTGTATTTTATTGATACAGCTTTTATTGTTAATTGTTCATTCTCATGTCTAACTTACCGCCGCTGAATACCGAAACGATTTGGGCTATCCTGAACGATGAAATTGATGATGCCACAGTGAACCAACTGGTGTGGCAATGCTTGGGTTATCGCTACGACACAGG
This sequence comes from Trichocoleus sp. ST-U2, assembly GCF_039961875.1. Lineage (NCBI taxonomy): Bacteria > Bacillati > Cyanobacteriota > Cyanophyceae > Leptolyngbyales > Trichocoleusaceae > Trichocoleus > Trichocoleus sp. ST-U2. The sequence continues at coordinate 43,679 of NZ_JAMPJY010000048.1, forward strand.
GGCGAATCAATGGGACGCGAGCGAAGTTCCCCCAGAATGGCGAGATGAATATCCACAACCGCCTGATTTTATTGAGAACCGCCCACCAACGGTGAAGCTGACTCGCTCGATTCCGGCAGAGAACAAGCAGCTACTAAAAGAACAACTCGGCTTTAAAGGCTACAAATTGGGTGAATTTGGTCCCAGGCAGACTCGTCGGGCAACAGCGGCGAATTGGCTGTTGAGCTATATGCAAACCACCCGTTGAACTAAGTCATACTAAGCGGGACTCAAATCACCACTGCCCACGCCCTAAACTATAAACAAGTTATCGGGAGTGGATAAATCCCAGGATTGGCTGACTCCCGGCAGCAAATTCATTGAATGGAGACTAATTCAGGTGGAGACAAACCAGAATGTGCCCGTTGAACACCAAAATGTACCCGAAGGGCACCGGGGGCTGCACGACTTTTTGTATAGCTCCGACGACGAACACGCTGCCCCAGAGATAGCGACTCTTGTCGATCTTGAAAACGATGGAACTGAAGTGCTACCGCTTCAGAATTGGTGCGATCGCGTCCAGAATGCGAAAATCGCTGGGGTGTACGCTGTGTTAGATACCCAATACCAGACGCAATATATTGGCTACTCGCGGAATGTACTGCTTTCCCTGAATGGTCATGTCGCTCAAAATGGGAGAGAAACTTGCGCGTTTGTGCGGGTGCAGGCGTTCAAGTTCCCGAAACGCACGGACATGGAAAATTTGCGAGAGGCGTGGATTTCCGAACTCGGCAGCGTTCCGCCTGGTAACGCTGAGGTCAGTGAGATGTGGGCTAGCACGGTGGGCGAAGTTGCAAAAGCAGCCATGTCGCCCGAAGAGCGCAACGCCTATGAGGAGAAAAAGCTCAAACTTCGCAAGGCGATGGCAGATAGCACGCTCACTAAGGATCTTGCAGATGCCGAGGAAAGTGATGCCAAGAGGCAGCAAAAGCTAGAAGCGGCAGTGAATAACGACGACTGGAGTGCTGTCATCGAGGGACAGACGCGGGAAACTCATTCGTAATCGTGAAAAAACACCCAAATGAGGACATTTGGGTGTGAAAAGGCAGGGATTCAATCAAAATTAAAAAGTCATCAGGTAAAAAATTAGGAATCGATAATTTTGACTACCCTTTCGATAGAACGTCTGCCATTAGGCAAGGTAATAATTAACTGATTCGTATTCAAATTTAGAGTATAAGTGTACCGACCGTTTTTGGCGACATAAACATTCCTCTTTGGAGAAGAAACAGGGAGAAGAATGCTACCTTTGCCATTCTTCGCACGACCCACGTAGAAGGTGCCTTTGCGAGTGTAACAAATCCCTACATAATAGACTTAATCGGAAATAGAGTAGTTTAGAAGTGAAGGGTTGTTGCTCGAAGACCGAGGTGTTTACGATGTTGAGCTACGGCGCTATCCACAATAAACCTCATGTGTTTCAAAGCTTGACTGGACTCAAAGTAGAAGAATTTGAG
>NZ_JAMPJY010000049.1:0-44644 GCF_039961875.1 Trichocoleus sp. ST-U2
CTCAAATTCTTCTACTTTGAGTCCAGTCAAGCTTTGAAACACATGAGGTTTATTGTGGATAGCGCCGTAGCTCAACATCGTAAACACCTCGGTCTTCGAGCAACAACCCTTCACTTCTAAACTACTCTATTTCCGATTAAGTCTATTATTGTAAATTAATCGCGATGCCAGATTGCGATCGCAATCTTCAGCAGTCTCTAAAATTAGCTTTCCTCGCCCTCAACCGATGAATACTGCCGTTCCCATGCTGGGTTAAATGCGATCGCACTCATCAGGCAAAAAGCGATCGCGCCCTTACCTGATGCAAAACGCGATCGCATCGTTTTTGTAAGCTGGCGCTGGGTGGATGTAACTCTTAAGAAGAAATCACGATGGCGATACAACAATCTGCATAATCTACTTGAGGCTATATCTCTCGGCGGAATGCTCTAATTGCTTCTCCGGCGTCAGTTTCTGCCATCAAAATACAGCGTCTGAGCAAATCAGGATCGAGTTCGCTGAGTCCGGGTAGCTGGCTGCTCTCAATGGATTCATAGCTGCTGTCTCGAAGATGATAAAGCTTCAGCAATCCATCTTCCCAAAACCAAACCTCTGGAACGCCCAAAGCTTTATAACGTTCTAATTTGCTGATGCCTCCACTGGTAAAGACAACTTCAATCGACAAATCTGGAATCGATTTTACGCTCTCAATGCAGTATGACTCGTCTGCTTGAGCGGAGACAACTCCTTCTTTTTCCTGAGTCATCGACCGAGTTGGCTGAAAGAAAATGCCCTTTTCTGCAAGAAAGGTAGTCACCAAGTAACCAATGATACTGGCAAAAATTTCATGTTCGCGTCCCGGCATAAGAATCTCGATCGTCCCGTCATAGTAAAACAGCCGCACCCCAGGAGAACCCTCAAAGCCCTTTTGGATGAACTTGAACTGTTCCCAAGTTCCCTGATGGATAATGCGTTGGTCGGTTGTTTTGTCGAGTAGTGGGGGCATCACGTTCACCTCCAGCGATCAAGATTTTATTGTATCTTCTGGTTGGAGAGGTCGTCGTATCAGGTGCTAGATCGCACTCTCTCATCCTGCTAGAGGCGCTCGCCCGAACAGCAATTACACCAGCAGATTGAGGCGTGGCAAGCGATGCGGTCGAAGTTGGGAGTGAATGAGCGATCGCCAAGAATGTAGAGACTTTTATGTTACCTTCTCACGGAAGCCGGAATATCTGAGTCAGGGAAGTTCCGAAAAATAGCTCCACGCGCATGTAGATCGGCTTTGTCTTGTTCTGTTAAGCCACGGTTGTCCCCAAAGATAGCGTTTTCTACAACAATGCTGGTGAATTCAGCCTCGCTAAGGTTAGTCCCGATAAGGTTAGCGTAGCTAAGGATAGTCTTCAGCAGATTACTTCCACAGAGATCAGCCCTATAAAGGTTGGCTCCGCTAAGGTTAGTCTCATGAAGATTAGCTCCGCTGAGATCAGCCCCAAGAAAGTTGGCTCCGCTGAAGTCTGCTCCACTGAGGTCAGCCCCACTGAGGTCAGCCCCAATAAAATTAGACTCATTGAGATGGGATCTGCTGAAGTTAACCTCGCTGAGGTGAGATCTGCTGAAGTTGACTTCATTAAGGTTTGCTTCGCTAAAATTAGCTCCGCCGAGATGCGCTCTGCTGAAGTTTGCTTCGCTAAGGTTTGCTTCGCTAAAGTTTGCTTCACTCAAGTTAGCTCTACTAAAGTTGGCTCCAGTGAGGTTGGCTCCGTGAAAGTTTGTTCTGCTAAGCTGGGCGTCTCGAAAGTCAGCATCTTGGAGGTCAGCCTCACCAAGATTAGCCCCACGAAGGTTGGCTCCGCGAAAGTCAGCCCCAGCGAGGTCAGCCCCAACGAGGTCAGTTGCACGAAGATTAGCTCCGCTGAGGTGAATCTCTATCGGTGCTTCTTGCCTCCAGGCATTCCATTCACGGATACTTCGCCGGAGTATTGCCAGTTGAAAATCTTTAGTTATTAAACGTTGTGACTGCTGATTTGATTCTTCTTCAGCTAGCTCAACAAGCTTTTCACTTGGTTCTGAATAGTGAAAATTACGTCTGTACTCATCCCAGGCAACAAAAAGAACTCCAATGACAATATATGTAACTAACCAAGAGAATGGTAGATTACCTCCGGTTACTAGCAGCAAAACTACGAACCCTAGAAAAATGAAGGACACCTGCCTGAGTAGTGATTTCAAGCTAGCTTGAAGTTCTGCAAGCATCGATGAATTAGGGTTTGCCGACACGTTGACCTCCCTTCTTTGCAAGAAGTTGATTAAGGTCTGACAGAAAACGGCTTATGACCCGACCTGCCAGAACAATCCAAAGGCAAAGGTCGGAAGTAACAATAATGAAACAGGCGTAGCGGTTAACCCCAAATGGACTTTCCCGCATACATACATCAAACCCTGAGAACTCTTTACCCAAAATCCATTTTCCAATCAAACTCGGAATCTGGAGTAACAGACTAAGCGCGATCGCATCCTGTACCGACTCGTAAAAAGTCTTCCACAGGTCGCCCATCACAGCCTTGCCGATGACATCTACCGGGTCAAAGACTGCTGCTAGGACTTTCTCTGCCTTTTCGCGTGGTGTCAGTTGTATCTTGGATGCAGGAGACTTAGATGGAGTCTGTGGGGAAGACATGAGGACGACCGAAAATTCTTTTTCAGTTTAGCCTGCCTGCGCTCATTACTTTTGAGTCCATAACGGTAATCAGTATTGTATCATATAATACTACACATTTTCAGCAATAGAGCGCTACTAAGATTTGTTTTAAGGAGACTGTGAATTTTGGCTGGAGCAATTAAAGTATCTGATATTAAATGGGCTTATAGCATAAAGATAGACTCTAATCCCCTGAAAGGATTCATTCATCACCTGTCTTTATTCATTGGTGAAATACTCAGAAGCGATGAAATAGGACTTATTGTGTGGCAAGGTCAACCTATTCTAATGTTTCGTATCTACAAAGTCGATTTTAATACTAATAAAACCTATGTTGAGGTAATCGGATTTGAGGATTCAAAATTTGAAGAAATGCTGATAGAACTAAATCTTCATAATAGATCTTCAGCTGTAATTTGTTCCGGCTTTGAGGTGTTTTGTTACCGTCCGAAACCAGACAAACCTTATCATCCCAAAATTCATCCCACATATATCAGGGCTAGAGAACGAGCATCAAGGATATTGAACGGAGTATGGGCAATGGCAATAAATCCAGATGAGGGAGTGCATGTTTCGTTTGCCCAAGTTGATGCTAAGATATCTACAAATTTTTTCAAAAGAATGTCTAAGCAAAAGGAAATTCAGAATGATGAGATACTAAATTTAGTAGTCACAGTAAATAATTGGGTAGCAGAATTTTACACTGACCAAATTGGCTCTAAACACTACAAAACTAAAAACCGATACCCTCTTGCTCCTAAGCCTCTCAATGGCTCTGTGTTATTGGTCTTAACCTCAGATGATGATGGTAATCTTATAAGCTATCAATCTGAAGTTTAAGAGATGAACCCTTCCTTATGTTTGGATAGAAATATCGACTCATTTACCGCTCAAAGATTCTGAGGTTCTCCCGCAAAAGTTGATAAATGCGATCGCGCTTCGCGCACACTTCGCGATCGCTCGAAGATAGCACAACAGGCGACCCCAATCGTTCGGCTCCATAATGTGCTATTGTGGTTCCGAGATGCTCGCATACCTTCCCTTCTCCAAATGAATCTGGATGAAGCTGAATTCGGCTAAATGACATTAATCTGTCGCCAATGACAGAGAGTTAGTCACTATACAATTTTTAATGGGCAGTACTGGACTCGAACCAGTGACATCCTGCTTGTAAGGCAGGCGCTCTACCAACTGAGCTAACCGCCCAAATTCAGACACTTTTTAGATAATAGCAGATTACGCTGCTGCTGCTACTATTCAAACAGAATAAATTTTAAAAAATCTCAAATTTTAACGGATGCCCTCTGGTCGGACGCACGATCGCATTACTTTATGGTGCCTGCCTTGGGTGGCGGGCATGACGTTCGGGCTGACTCGCAGTGGCGATCTGACGTTAATTGTTTCCGGAGGATTTTTATTCAGCGGGCTGATGTTTAGCCCAGACTTGGATCTAAACTCCCGTCCTTATCAGCGCTGGGGTTGGTTGCGGTGGATTTGGATACCCTACCAGAAGAGTTTACGTCACCGCTCGGTTTTTTCCCACGGGTTGGCAATTGGGACAATCGTGCGATCGCTTTATCTCTCCTGCTGGCTCTTTCTCGTGGGATTGTTGATATTGGGGATGCTACAACTAGTCTGGGGTGTCGGGTGGACTTGGCAGGTGATAGCGAATCAAGTAGAGAGATCGCTGACTCAATACCCGGCTGAATGGATGGCGCTGTTTGTCGGTTTGGAATTGGGTGCAATGAGTCACTCGTTCAGTGACTGGGGGGGTTCTGCCTACAAGCGGTTTAAAAAAAGTGGATTGAAGGCGGTGATGCCTAAGCGAGTGAAGACTCGGAAGCGAACCGGCAAAGTGAGTCGGCGTAGAGTCAAGAAACCAACCGCCAAGACGCAGAGGACGCAAAGGTAAGATCGAAAGGCAAACTGAATTTTCGTTTATGTCAAATTTCCCAGAATCTGCTCATCCCATGCCTCAAACTGCACTAGAAGCGCTGCAACAGTTAATTGAGGTTGTTGCCCAGTTGCGATCGCCGAATGGGGGTTGCCCTTGGGATTTAGCGCAGACTCCCCAAACGCTTACCCCGTATGTAATCGAAGAAGCTTATGAAGTCGTAGATGCGATTCGCACTGGGGATAAAGATGCGATCGCTGAAGAACTGGGGGACTTATTGCTACAAGTGGTGCTGCAAGCGCAGATTGCCAGCGAATCCGGGCAATTTAGCTTAACCGATGTCGTTCAGGGGCTTACTCAAAAGCTGATCCGCCGTCATCCTCACGTCTTTGGAGAGGTTGAAGTCGAAAGTGCGGAGGAAGTCCACGAAAATTGGCAGAAGATCAAAGCCGCAGAAAAAGGAGAAACGACTCAAGACGCGCAACAGCTAAGTCGCAAACTGACTCGTTATTCCCGCACATTGCCGCCACTGATGGCGGGGATGAAGATATCTCAAAAGGCGGCGGCGGCTGGGTTTGAGTGGGAAAATATTGAGGGCGTGTGGGCGAAGTTTCACGAAGAGTTAGCAGAATTTGAAGAGGCCCTGCAACAGGAAGACGAAGCCCATCAGCAAGCGGAACTGGGAGATTTATTATTTACGGTGATTAATCTTGCCCGTTGGTACGATCTCGATCCTTCAGAAGCTTTACAGGGAACAAATCAGCGATTTATTCAGCGTCTGAAAAAAATGGAGGCTTTTGCCGACCGTCCCCTCTCTGATTACACATTAGATGAGTTGGAAACGCTTTGGCAACAAGCGAAAGCTCAGTTAGCAGCTTCGGGCGAATTAAACCAGGAACGCTAAATTTTTAAGCTGCGATTTGGGAATCCTGAATCAGGATGCGATACAGTTCTTCTTCCAGCCAGCACTCATCTTCTTCTGCTAGCACCAACCGTGCCTGCCGCCATATCCCAGCCATCTCTGAATCTGTGTACTTTGAAGTCAGTTTCTCCGATAGCTGTTCCAATGCTCTTGAATTCCGAGCGATCGCGATTGATGCCATTCTCCAGGAATCCCACCCATTTTTTGAAACTGCACTCATTTTCTGAAGCCCACTTCCTGACTGTTCTTTACTTAACTTAGAGGTCATTGGATTCGATTATCTTCCGTCAAAATACTGAATCTATGTAACTTCATATACTCTTCATAGGAAAACAATACTTATATAAATTTGCGATGAAATTTTCTAGCACCTGGTTTGCCGGTTTGAGTTCCTCAGCACCAAGAAGAAGGCGAACCGTGCGCTTGCAGTGTTCGGCCTTTTTGAAACTACAGGTTGGATGAAGAAAATTTCCGAAATTTAGAACAGGGATGGGAAGACAAAACCAAGCGCGATCGCTTTTTGGGTCTCTCCGCTACCTTGATAGGCTTTCGCTAGCCCCATCAAACCTCTCAGGTAGTCTTGGCGTGAGCATCGGAACAATGGCAGTATTGCTTGAGCAACCGAACTGCCTCTTGATATCGTCCTTGTTTGAGCGCGTCAAATCCGGCTTCGAGTGACATAATGCATCTCCCTGAAGAAGGAGCAGCGGTATTGGTTGACCAAATACTCGCTAGATACACGGTTTGTCACAGTAGTTTCGGAAAATTTCAGAAATTCATCTACCAAAAGATAGAACCATTGAAATGAAAAACCCGCTTTCTCGAAGAAACCGGGTTTATGGGGATGAAACTAAATAAAAAATTTAATCGCCGCCAGCGATACTCTTTGAGTATCGCTGGCGGTAGATTCATCATCTTCTGAGTAATCTCCGCTTAAATATTGAGCAAGAAATTTGTCAATAACTTTTACAATTTCTCCGCACTCAGGGCTATCGGAAGACTCTTGGAGGATATCTCTATCTAAGACATCTAGCTGCTGATTTTCTATCAACAGCTCTTCTTTCAGCAGAGATTTACCTAAATCAAGTGGAAATTGCTGAAGGGAGTCCTCAAGCGATCGCAAACTTTCTACTAAGTCTAACTGCAATCGATCTACCATTTGCAGACGAGTCTCTACGTCAGACTGCGATTGCACAAGCGCGTCGAAATACTCTAATGAATCTAAGGGCAAGTCTATCGCGGGGAGGCGTTCATCTAAATCAATGTCTAAATCAATGTCTAACAGCTCGACCGGAACACTTCTAGTTGAACTAGCCCGTAACTGCTGCGACTTTTGGCACTCTTCAGCACTATTAGCCAACAATTGCTGTAATTTTTGACAGGTTTTAGGCAAATTAGCTAGCAACTGCTGGGATTTTTGGCGCTTTTTAACGCCATCAGCTCGTAACTGCTGGGATTTTTGGCACTCTTGAGCCAAATCAATCCGTAACTGTTGTCTAGATTGCAACTGTTTATCTGCGGGTGGGCTAGCAGAAACTAACAGTTTTTTTTGATGTATACTCATTTAAGTTATATTTTGTAATTTTTCTGAAAATTTTATTTTCATACTACTTATATATTTTACAAACAACAATTAAGAATTTATTAAAATGAGCTAAAATCGAGCTAATAAATTTAATTTATAAATCAATTAAAAAGTAGTAAACCTATCTCTAGCCTTAGGTTCATCCGATTTAAACTCAGGCATCCCATCTATTAGAATTTAAACAGAAGCCACATTTTGCTAAACTTTGGCTTGAACGTAGGCGTTTGATTCAGAGCCATGACTTCCCAGATTGCTTCCATGTCCTTAAGTGCGATCGCTCAAAAAACTCGTCAAGCAGCGCGAAGCTTGGCAGTGTTGTCCACAGAGGCGAAAAACCAAGCGATTGAAGCGATCGCGCGATCGCTAGAAGCCGCAACACCAGAGATTGTGGCGGCGAATGCGGCGGATTGCAAGGCAGCGGAGACGGCAGGAATCCCTAAACCGCTTTACGCCCGCTTGAAGTTAGATGAAACAAAGCTAAAAGCAGCGATCGCGGGGGTGCGAGATGTGGGGCGTCTGCCCGATCCCGTGGGCGCAGTGCAGGTTCACCGGGAACTGGATGAGGGATTAATTCTCAAGCGCGTTACCTGTCCTCTAGGCGTTCTGGGAGTGATTTTTGAAGCGCGTCCCGATGCAGTGATGCAAATTTCCACTCTTGCCATCAAATCTGGCAACGGTGTTATCCTCAAATGCGGACAGGAAGCGGTGCGTTCTTGTGAAGCGCTGGTGAAAGCGATTCGCCAGGGATTAGCGAAGACTGAAGTAAATCCAGATGTAGTGCAATTGCTGACAACGAGAGAGGAAACCTTAGAACTGCTGAAATTAGATCAATTTGTAGATTTAATTATTCCTAGAGGTTCTAACTCTTTTGTCCGTTTTGTGCAAGAAAATACTCGGATTCCTGTTTTGGGTCATGCGGAAGGGATTTGTCACGTCTATGTGGACAAAGCGGCGGATCTGCAAAAAGCTATCTCGATTACCGTAGATGCCAAAACCCATTACCCAGCCGCCTGCAACGCTGTGGAGACTCTGCTAGTGCATCAAGCGATCGCATCGGAATTTTTACCCCAAGTTGCGAATACTTTGCAATCAAAAAATGTAGAATTGCGCGGAGATGAAAGCACCTGCGAAATTCTGAACATTACACAGGCGACTGAAGCCGACTGGGCGACAGAATACAGCGATTTAATTCTCTCAATCAAAATTGTGGATTCTCTCTCAGAAGCGATTGACCATATTAATACCTACGGTTCTCGGCATACTGATGCCATCGTGACAGAAGATACTGCTGCTGCCACTAATTTTCTGGCACAAGTCAATGCTGCTGGAGTCTTTCATAACTGTTCAACTCGCTTTGCCGATGGCTTCCGTTACGGATTAGGCGCAGAAGTGGGAATCAGTACTCAAATGATGCCTCCTCGCGGCCCTGTAGGCTTAGAAGGACTGGTGACATACAAATATCAAATCGCAGGCGATGGGCATATTGCTGCCACCTACAGCGGTGCAGATGCCAAACTCTTTACTCATCGAGATTTGTAGACACCGAATCTAGGTGTAGTAGAAATACTCGGCGGAGAATCTCCCTAAATTTTCTCACCCCCGAAAGCAGCCCAGTGAAGGTCGAAGATAAATTTTTCCAACAGAAGCCCAGGAAAAATTTTATTCGCGAGTGCTGGGGTGTACTTTAAAGTAGGATTGAGGTTTTTTAAAACCTTAAAATGCTTACCGAGCGATCGCTAACTTTGCCAGTTGCCAAGGAGAATTCAGGAATTATTTAATTCAAGAAGAAGCCATTATGAACTCACAACTATCACTTTATGAACGCCTGGGCGGTGTTTACAATATTGCAGCCGTAGTCGATGATTTCATTGACAGAATCATGGTTGACCCGAAATTGAATGCAAATCCTCTCGTAGATGAAGCACATCACCGAGTGTCAAAAGCAGGTTTCAAGTATCTGGTTACAGAAATGGTTTGCTGGGCGACAGGTGGCCCGCAACAATATACGGGTCGTTCAATGCACGATTCTCATGTTCATCTGAAAATTTCTCCTGAAGAGTGGGAAGTATTTCTGGCGGATTTTCAACAAAGTTTAGATAAGTTTGAAGTTCCTCAGACAGAGCAGAAAGAGCTATTTGATATCGTTGCCAGCACTCGGCAAGATATTGTTGAATGAAGGCGATAACGATGATTTAATCTTTTTCTGCTTCAGTGAATAAACAGCAGCATGACGATTGAGAATAAAAACTGGTTTGCAATGGCTTTACAGTTGAGGGGATCGGTCGCACCGACTATTTTTCCCCGCGTTCTTTTGTGTGGAGGGTTTGGTTTTTTCGTTTCTATTCTCGATTATTTTAAATTACCGATTGCTGGAAACCTTTTAGATAATCTGGTTACTAATGTTGTTTATAATCTGGTTTTAGGCTTATTATTGGTTTTCCGGACAAATACGGCTTACGAGCGGTTTTGGGAAGGGCGCAAATCCTGGGGGCTTTTGGTGGTGAACGTCCGCAATTTAGCGCGGCAAATTCAAGTATCGGTTGCGGAACGAGAATCAACAGATAGAGAGGATAAAGCAACAGCGATGCGGTTATTAGGAGCTTTTGCGATCGCAACTAAATTACAGTTGCGACAAGAGGCTTTAAACAACGAGTTAGAAGAGATAGTAACTCCATCGCAATTTCTTCAGCTCAAAAGCGTTAAAAACCCTCCGCTAAAGATAGCATTTTGGATTGGGGATTACCTACAGCAGCAACACGAGCGGAACTCCTTAAATAATAATCAGTTAGCTGCAATGAATGGATTGCTAGATCAAATGGTAGAAGCTTTAACTGGCTGCGAACGCATTTTAAAAACCCCCATTCCTTTAGCTTATGCGATTTACCTAAAGCGACTGTTGCTAATCTATGGCTTTGCGCTACCTTTTCAACTTGTCGATACTTCCGGCTGGTGGACAGGGCTAGTTGTCGGTATAATTAGTTTTATTTTATTTGGGATTGAAGAAATCGGTAATGAAATTGAAAATCCTTTTGGACGAGATCCGAATGATTTACCATTAGATGATATTTGCACCACAATCATTGAGAATCTTGAAGATTTAACGAAGATACCAGAGCAAAGTTTAGGAGAAATTTTGGCTCCTCAGGTTTGAAGTAGCAAGGAAATTAAAGTTTTTGACAAAATGGATAGCATTCAGCTAACAGGAATTCGCTGCTACGGCTACACTGGTTACTTACCAGAAGAACAGGTATTGGGGCAATGGTTTGAAGTAGACGTAACTTTGTGGCTAGATTTGGCACCAGCAGGCATCAGCGACGCCATAGAAGACACTCTGGATTACCGTGCGGTGATTTCGACAGTGAAGGATTTGGTAAAAACAGCTAAGTTCGCCCTCGTAGAAAAGTTAATCAGCGCGATCGCAGATGCCATCTTAGAATTCAAGCAAGTGTCACAAGTCCAAGTGCGGTTAACGAAACCGGGCGCACCGATTCCAGACTTTGGCGGCAAAATTACAATTGACATCACGAGGACGAATCAAAAGGGCAATGGATAGAAGACCCGTAAACAAGGAAGGATGAGCAATTAGCGATTAGATTTGACAGCAATTTTTTGTGGGGAAACAAGCGTGACTTTTCGCATTTTGAGCTTTGACGGGGGCGGTATCCGGGGTGTCATTTCGGCAACGATGCTGACAGAGATTGAGAAAATTATCGGTCAGCCCTTAAGCCAATACTTCCACTTAATTGCAGGAACCTCTACCGGGTCAATTTTGGCGGCGTCGATTGCTAGCGATCGCACAGCCCAGGACATTGTGGATGTGTACCAGAACAAAGGAACTCGAATCTTTCCCTACCGAAATCTTTGGTCGGCGCAACGGGTCGGGTTGCTTCTTCAGTACGGCCCTTCTGCCCCCAAATACTCAAATAAAGGTTTGATTGAGTCTCTCAAAGAAGAATTTAAATACAAAAAACTGTCGGATATTACTTCAACAAAGCTCTTAATTACTGCCTACGACACAATTAAGCGAGAACCGATTATTTTTAAAAGCTGGCGCAAAATATTTGCTGAACTTCCCTTATGGGAAGCCTGTCTCTGTTCTGCTTCTGCCCCAACTTTTTTTCCTGCCTATAGACTGGATAAAAAAGAAGAAGGGATTGCCCAAGGCGGAGATACAAACTCGATTACGTTAGGGCAAGAAGCCGCAGAAGATAATGGTGATTACAATCAAATGCAAATTGAAATCATCGGCGGGGCGGGACGCGGTCAGATTCGTAGCATCATTGGTTACAGAGGCGGGACTCGGATGGCACTTGTGGATGAGCCGTGGAACGTAGTGCCTAATAATACCTCGGCTTACCGAATTACTAACGTATACTCGGTGATTGACGGCGGTGTTGGGGCAAATAATCCTACCGCTTGCGCGATCGCTGAAGCCCTGCGGTTAGGTTATAAACCCCACGAAATTTCAGTTTTATCCCTCGGTACGGGAAGTCTTACCCGCGCAATTCCGCTTGAAAGTGCCCAACAATGGGGTGCGATTCAGTGGGCACTCCCGATTCTTGATGTAATTTTTGATGCTTCGTCAGATATTAATAGTTACATTGCTAAACAGGTGATTGATGAGGATAGTCGTTACTTGCGCTTGCAATTTAAACTCGATAGCAAGTTGACTGGGAAACGATTGAGTGACGATATCGATGATGCGAGTCCGGCAAATGTCATGAATCTAATTGAAGCCGCCAAAGTCTACATCAACCTACCACAAGTGCAAAGATCGTTGAGGGATTTTATAAATAGTTAGCAGACTCAGAAAAATTAAAAATAAGATGATTTTGAATGGTCTTACCATTGGGGCATTGCGGCGATTAATGCTCTAGCAGATTCGCTATCTAGTGGCTTGGAAAAGAAGAATCCTTGCCCAGCTTCGCAGCGTAGCGATCGCAGTTGTTCCATCTGAGCCGCCGTTTCTACACCTTCTGCGATCACATCTAATCCCAGATGATGAGCCAGCGTAACAATCGTTTTTACAATCTCAGAATTTTCGCCTGCATCCATCCGGCTAACAAAGGAGCGGTCAATCTTCAGAGTATTGAGCGGAAAGTGGTGCAAATAGCTCAAAGAAGAATAGCCGGTTCCGAAGTCATCAATACTAAGTTGAATTCCGGAGTTGTTTAGTTGCTCTAAACTAGCCGTAGCGGCGGCAGCATTTTCCATCACCACACTTTCGGTAATTTCCAGTTTTAGACTTGGCGCTGGTAACTCGGTTTCTTGGAGAATTTGCTGAATTTGCTCGACTAAATTAGGTTTTGAAAACTGTCTGCCGGAAAGATTAACGCTGATGGTTAATGGTGCCAAGTCGGGAAATTCTTGTTGCCAAAGCCGCATTTGACGGCAGGCTTCGCGCAGAACCCACGCTCCCAAGGGGATAATTAAACCTGTTTCTTCTGCGATCGGGATAAAATCAACTGGGGAAATCAAGCCGCGAAACGGGTGAGACAAGCGTACCAGTGCCTCGAAACCAGTAATTCTGCCAGTCATGAAGCAGACAATGGGCTGATAGTGAAGCAGGAAAGAATGACTGAAGGATGCGGACTCACGACTGAGTGAAGAGTAACCAGAAGAATTGACAGTTTTTGTTTGAAGCCGGTCTTTTACCTCAGTTCTGGCTAGGGCTTGTCTGAGATCGTTTTCTAGTTGCAAGCGAGCCACCGCATGAGTGTGCATAGCGGTGGTAAAAACTTCGTAACGGGCTTTGCCTAGTGCCTTGGCTTGATATAAGGCGATGTCGGCGTCACGCAGAATGTCTCCGGGGTAGGGGCAAGTTTTGTAAGTGCCTGATGAACCTCGTTGCTCGATTGCACTTAAGGTAATGCCAATGCTGGCTGTCACAACGACTTCGTGTCTGTCTAGGTTGAAAGGATGCCGGAGGTCTTTTTGGATGCTTTTGGCGATCGCTTCTACAACGTCGATATCTTGAATTTCTTCTAAGAGGATGACGAATTCATCGCCCCCCAGCCGTGCCACAGTATTGCTGCCACACACAGAGGCTTGCAGGCAAGAAGCGACGCTACTTTGCAGTCGCTTTGCTAACGCAATCAGCAGCTGGTCTCCGATGACATGACCGAGGCTATCATTGACGACTTTGAAGCGATCGAGATCTAGAAATAAGACGGCAAACAGATATTCTGGCTGTCTTCTGGTTCGCGCGATCGCCTGGGACAGTCGCTCCATAAATAAGGCTCGATTGGGCAAACCTGTCAGCGGATCGTGAAATGCATCATAGATGAGATGTTCCTCAGCCACCTTGCGGTCGGTAATATCCGTCTGCGATCCTGCCATCCGGTAGGCTTTGTCATTGGCATCTCGAATCGCCATTCCTCGACAAAGCATCCATCGATAGGTTTGATCTTTATGTAACATCCGATATTCCTTCTCGAAGTGGTGAGTCAACCCTTCTAGATGGGCAGCGATCGCGCTTTTGACTCGCTCCAAGTCTTCTGGATGTACGCGGTTAAACCACTCCTCTGGGCTGTCGCCAATTTCATCCTCTTGGCAACCCAACATCGATTTCCATCGCGGCGAAAAATAGAAGGTTTCCGCTTTCAGGTTCCAATCCCACAAACCTTCATTACTCCCGCGAACTGCCAGCGCATACCGCTCTTCGCTTTCCCGCAGCGCCTCTTCCGCCAGATGGCGTTCGTTCGCCGTTGCCAAGACATTCGCAACCGCTTGCAAAAAATGAACTTCGTCTTCCGTAAACCTTCGGTAGTTAGGGGTGTGAACGCTCAAAACACCGAACGGGTTCCCCTGACTATGAATAATCACACTCATGCCAGCGATCGCGCGGTGGTTGTGCAGCAGTGGCGTTCCAGAAAACCGCGTTTCGATCCGGAGGTCTTCCACAATCACTGGCTTCCCCGTCAGCAAGGTATATCCTGCCTGGGAACGATCGTGGGCACCGATGATTGCCGAACCCACCAACCCTTCCTGCCAACCAACGCCCGCTCGCATGAACAAAGCATTGCCTCCCGGCATCAGTTCCAGAACCTGGCAATAGGGCACTTCCAGGGTTTGGGCAACCAGCTTCACAGCTTCTTGCATCAGCGTATCTAGATTGGTGCCAGAGAGCGCCCCTTGCCCCAGTTGCGCCACGACTGCTGAAGCCCGCGCATGGGATTTTAGTTCGTACTCAGCAGCTTTGCGTTCGGTAATATCTCGTTGCACCGCCAGCAAATGGGTAAACCAACCCGTACTATCTGCCAGGGGTAAGATATTCAGTTCTACCCAAAAATCGGAACCGTCTTTACGGTAGTTAATCAACTCGACTCTGACCGGCTCCCATCGTGACAAAGCTTGACGAATTTTATCGAGTTGCGATCGCTCAGTTTTCGGCCCTTGCAACAACCGGGGAGTCTTACCGATTACCTCTTCCGGTTGATAGCCGGTCATTTGGGTGAAGGTCTGATTTACATAGACAATTCTGGGGCCAACCGGCTCTTCCAATGGCTCAGCTTCTGTAATGACAATCGCGTCATTTGCATTGATAACAATGGATTCTAGTAGGCGCAGGCGCTCCTCAGAGAGCGTAAAGAAACGCTCCTGCTGTTCTTCCCCTCGTGGGTGCGATTGGGGGGCACGGGTTAAGCGGTTCAAACCACGGCGTAGTTCTTGTTGAGCCGCAACCTGACGAGCGATGATTCGCAGTGCTTCGGATTGTTTTGGGCTAATCTGACGCGGCACGAAGCTTATATTCTTATCAAAGATACGAGGGTGATAATTCGTATCCAGCTTAACTGCTTGATTCGCAGGCCGTTTTGGTTCGATCATTCATAAATGCTTTCGACAGGTTGGACACAGTAGGATGCAAACCCGTTTTATTAACCTTTGTTTTCTTATTTTGCCTTTTTTTTAAGGATCATTTTAATTTCTTAATGCTTCTCAACCCTCTAGGGAGGGATAACCGTGTTATAGGCAAGTTGTTGGCAAGCAGGTCCCCTAAAAACGGCAAAAGGCAAGGGAATCGTCCCTTACCCTTTTTGCCTTTCCAAACTGAGCCTCTTTCCAGAAAATTTATCTTTTACCTTAGAGCCGGTTCAGCTTTCCTTTTAAGACTCGGTTTCGATGGGAAAAAACAGCATACTGTCGGGTTCAAATCTCCAGGATATTCCTTCTGGATCTCGACCCTGGCTCCAATCTGCGAAGTATGGCTCACTTCTGCGTTTGTAAATGGTACTGGAATGAACATCCAGCCGCCTTGCAAGTTCAGATTGAATCAGCGCTTTAGAAGCCCTCTGTTCGTCAGTGGGTTCGTTTTCAGGTTCCTCAAACTCCTCGTCATCAGCTAATTCCTGTGGTTGCTGCTCTTTGCGGGCAGGTGCCACAGCTTCTGGAGCATCATTGACATAAGATTGGCGGGAAGGTTCGCTGTCATCAAAGATGCTACCTAGAGTGTTAGCAGTGATAAAGTAATACACTTTGCCTTTGTCTTGATAGTCAAGGGCACTTGCCCCAAATTCTTGGGCTTTTGTATCCAAGTACCGCTGCGCTGCTGCTCCAGAGAGATTCGCTTTCATTGCCAAGTCGAGTGCTGTAACGCGCCCTTGGGTTTCCTGAATCAGCTGATGAAAAAAGGGATTGACTTGCTGGCTCCACTTTTGCCATTGATAGTTTTGCCAAAGCCTTAAACAGATGCCCACCAACACCAGTGCCAGCACTACAGGCCATGCTACAAACAGGAAGGCGATCGCAAACGCCAATGGCAAGAGGACAACAAGAAAACCACTGGCACTACTATTTATTGTTTTTCCAGCCATGTTGCTTCCCTTATGAATTTACTTAGTCTTGATATCGCCATAACTGCCGTTGTGGCATAACAATCTAACTAATCTTTGCAAAGAAAGGGCATCGCGGCAAAACTAATCGGCAAACAAGCAAAAGTTAAAAAGCAAAAGTCACACAAAAGGCAAAATCAGGCAAAAAAGAGGTGCCATCATTCGCAAAACAGATGATGGCACCCCATAGTTCTCCTTCCCTAACGTCAGCCGGGAAGAAACTTTATGTTTCCTTTGCGCTCTAATCCGACACTTTCAAAGTAGAAGAAGCTGAGCGTCCAAATTCTTCTGGTGCATACTGTAGATGGGCTTCTGCACCAGGCCAAAGGAAGGTGCCTGGAGTCACGGAACGGACGAGGTAGTGCAGAGAGTAGACTCCGGCTTCCAGGCGATCGCTATAGGCAACAATGCGATCGCGATAAATCGTCTTGAAGCCAAAGTTATCCTCTTTTGCCTGTAATGCAGCCGTAGAAGTTTGGAAACTCGCATCGACTGCCTCAAACCCGGCTGGGAGCGGATCGCTAATGACCACACGATTCACCGGATGATCGGTAATAATCTCCAAACCGATATCAAACACCTGACCGCTTTTCACCGTCAACGGCTCATCAGAAGCATAGAGGCTGAGCTTTCGCAACACCTTTTCTTCACTAGCGGGACGGATTTCGCGTGTCACCCGTAAGCCGTTAAATCTTCCCGGTTGATTTCCCTGTAGGCGGTAGCGATAGGCAACCAAGTAGTGCAGCGTACCTTGACCCGATTTTTGCACAATCAGATCGTGGCGATCGCGTGGCAACTGGGTCATCGGCACCTTAAGATCCTGGCTGGGGTTGGTGTATCCCTTAAACTGCGCCGATGTCAATTTTTTGCCAGCGAGTTTCACCATTGCGGCAAAGTTAGGCGGTGTTGGCTGCGTCTGACTATATTCCACCAAAGCCGTGAGTGCTTGAGCGTTGTCATAGGTATTCTGCCAAGTGCCATTTCGTCGCAGTGCGAGGAGACTTTGCAACAACCGATCTAAGATTTCTGGGTTACTCTTTTGCGCGATCGCAAGGCGCAAAGCTTGAGCTTGAGCTGTTGTTGACGAGTTGAGCCAAGATAAACCTTGGGGTAAATTTACCGTAGCAGTGCGACCCGTTTGATAAATATTTTGCTGGAATTGTTTCGATAGAGTTTGAGATTCTTCTTGCCACTCTGGAAACTGAGACAGGTAATGCGCCAGCTTAATCTGCGTAACCGGATCGAATTGACTGCGCTGTGCGTAAATGTCTGCAAGAAAGTCATTGCGCTTTTCTCCCAGTTCCGCCAAAGCAGAGAGTGCTTCTAGTCGCACCTGATTCTTGCAGAGTGGTTGCTTACAAAAATCGTATTGACCGGGATCTGCAAGAATTTTCTTCAAGTAAGTCGTCAAGCGAGACACCATTCTCGGTTCTACCGTCAGTCCCGCTTTCGAGGCTCTTGCTAAAGCTTGAGCTGCGTAAGGAGATACTAACGGATCGGACTTCTGTTGACCAGGCCAAGCGGCGAATCCACCATCCGGTTGCTGGAGTTTTTGTAGGTGTTCTAGAGATTGGTTCGCTTGTTGAGTCGGATTGAATTGTGCAAAGGTTTGACCGTATTTTTGAGAAAGCGTTTGCAAGCTGGATGCGATCGCTAATTGACTCGCCGCTGGTTCCAAAAATGGCAATTGCTCATCCTGCAATACTTGACGCGCTGGTGCGGTAATTTCCGGGATCAGCGTACTGGCAAGGGAAATCTCCAAACCTCCCGCATCAGGGACAACCTTTTTATCCACATTCAGGGGAATTTTCACCTGATTTGTAGTTGTACCGCTTTCTACGACTTGTTCGGTAATCTCTAGCGCTTTCACTTCCAAAGGCACTTCAAATGCATCAGCAGTTCCATTCAACTGAGTAGTAAACTTCACCTGAGATTTACCTGCACTTCCTGCCACGATAGGAAAGCGATACGCACGAGTGCCAGATTCTGCTTTGGTTTGCAGATTAGCGGGTTTATTTGCAAACTGAAGAGAACCATTCGCCACACCATTGATTGCCAGATTTCCGGTTTGTTGGGTATTGTTCGTGACAGATAAGCCAGCTTCCAAGCGATCGCCCGGACGTGCAAACTGCGGCAATATCGGGTTAGACAGCAGCGGTTTCGTCGTGATAAAAGTCGCTTCGCCGTTGCCAAAGTGCAGATTGCCATCGGTAGCAACTGCCATCACCCGCCACGTTGTCAAGTCATCCGGCAACTTAAATGTCACCTCTGCCTTCCCTGTCGCGTCTGTGAGAACAGAACCGTTGTAGTAAGCTAAGGCTTGGAAATCCTTGCGGGTGCGGGTATTCGCTGCGCCTGCTGATTGTCCCCCGCCATAACCCCAACCTTTCGGTTTCGTCATTGAGGTTGGTTGCACTACCACATTAGGACGATTATCGCTAAATCGAGTTGAAATCGGCTGCTCTGCATAAACAGTCTGCACCAAATCCGGCGGACGATAACCGCTCAGTTGCAGCACCGCTTCATTTACCGCCATGACGGTAAACTGTCCTTGGGCTGGGTTGCCTTGTGCATCCTTGAGTTCTAGCTGTACGGTTTCTGGGACACCCGGTTCTAGTTGCGTTTGAATGGGGGTAACTTGGACTTTTAAATACTTATCATCCAAGTTAGTTTTAAAAGGAGCAAACCCAATCCGCACCAAGTTTTCTAAGCTTCCAGGTTCCACTTGACTTAGGGGAACGCCTTGGCGAACCAATACCGCCTCTACTGCGGCGTTTGGCAGCATTTCCGGCGTTACTTGGAATTGAATTTGCGGCGCACCCCCTTTCACTTTGGTAATTGTCTTGTACAGGGGTTTATCACGGACAACGGCAAAATATAACTCAGCTTCCGGATAGGGAGATTGAATTAAAGCGGTAGCCGTTTCACCCGGTTTATAGGTGTCTTTATCGAGTTTGACTTCCAAGCGATCGCGATCGCTTTCTCCCCAAGTTACCGCATTGCCACCCGTCGCCCAAATTTGCAAATCAGTTGCGGTAACTTCATCCTTGGTATTTGCAAAGTTTGCTCGAATCCGGTAAGAACCCGATTCCGGAGGTGTCAGCGACACAGATTGAGGATTATTTCCAGATTTCACCTCTGTCTGCGCCACGGTTTTGTATTCCACTTGGTTTTTAGCAGTATTACTGCCTTCTACCACCCGCGTGACGCTGCTATATTTCATCTGTTGCAGTTCCACTCGCACCCGTTGTCCTTCCATCACCTTGCCGGTAGGATCGGTAACGATAACTTGGACGGGTAAAGATTGAAGCGCATCCGCAACGAAATTGGATTGTAAACCGATTAAGCGATCGCTTGGCAATACCGTAAATGTCTTAGAATCCGATACTGACAAATTCGACACATCGGAGACTTGCACATCCACCCGATAAGTCATCGGGTAAGGCACATCCTTCGCTATCTTGACAATTTGGCTGTTCCCCTTACCATCTAATACCTGATTTGATTGCAACACATCACTGGAAACAGTCGGACTTTCCTCAGGCCAAAACCACTGTCGCCCAAAGGAAAATTGCTCCCACCCTTTCGGTTTAAAATCAGCTTGCGATCGCGTGACGTAATATTCTGCCTTCCCGCCTTCTACAGGCGCACCAAATAAATAATTGCTCGTGGATTTCGCTTCAACTTGCTGGTCTTTTAGAGCAAATTCTTTATCTAGATTTAGCTCTACTTTAAAATTAGGCGGTTTAAACTCGGCAACCCGAAAGTCACCCAAAACCTCTACGCCACTTTTGCCTTTCGCTTGAATCGAATAGTAGCCAAGCGGTTGATTAGTCTTAAACGGCACTTCTAGAGAAAAGCTGCCAAATTCATTGGTTGTTTGAGTACCTAAATCCGTTTTTTGACCATCTGGATTTAAGAGAGTGACTTTATAGCTAGCATTTTTGTCCTGCTGGATATTTCCATTTTGTAAGTAGTAGGCAAAACCCGTAAACGATGCTTTTTCCCCTGGCTGGTAAAGCTGTCTATCCGAGAAGATTACCCCCCGTGAGACTGGCTTCCCATCATCCCATCCAGCATCAACACCATACCCATAAGCACCGCTATATTCTTCCGTGCGGACAAATGCCCAATCTTGATTTTCGCGGGCAATTACGAGCAATTTAGGCCCTTGTTCAAATCCAGAACTGGATTTTGTACATTGCTGCATATCCTCACGACGCAATAGTAATGTCCCCGCTTCATCCGTTTTCCCTGATGCACAAGGTACGGGTTGAGGACGAGATTTTGCCTCTAATTTCGACTCATAAATCTCTACAGGTGCAGATGCTACGGGAGAACCATCTGAGAGATGATGCACGCGAATCAATCCCGAATCTGGGAACCACTGTGCAAACACTCCCAAATTAGTCAATTCCACCATTCCATAAGTCGTCGGTTCGCGCCATTGTTGCTTACCATTTTCTTCATAACGATTAGTTCGCGCCTGAACTCCATAAGCTAACATTCCCGTAGCAGTACCCAGTTTTTCCTGGATGGGAACAGGTACATCAATTAACTGATTTTTCTTACTCGATACCTTGACACTTTGCCAAGAATTGGGATTCGGTAATAAATCATTCCCATCGCTTTTGGGATAAGCAGAATCTACATAAACTAAATCTGTCGGTTGCAACACCCGATAAGCCGCTTTATACTTTGATTCCGGCAAGTTTACAGTAGAAACGTTTAGCTGCAAATCGTTACCCGCCGGGAAAATATTTAGATTAGATGGTACCCAAATATCTCCAGCTACATCGCCTGTCTCATATTTGAGCGTAACTGGCTTTTCCAATGTTTGCCCAAACTTATCCTTGAGCTTCTTACCGATAGTAATTGTATAAGTAGTGGCAGGTTCTAATGCCCAAGGGTTGAGATTGACAAGACTTTCTCCATCAGGAACTTGAACTAGTTTAGGAGCTTCTTTTGGCGCAGGAGTTACAGTAATATTCTCAATCGCTGAATCTGCATCAAGCCCGTTATTAAATTGCAGTTGAGGGCTTCCTTTTACAAACCGACCATAAGTCCCTCCGGCATCGGGTACTCCGTAATATTTAATTATCAGTAACTTCAAAGGCGAATAAGTAGCTAGCTGACTAACATAAGACATCTCGCTGGGCAGATTACCCCGAGTAGGACGCAAACCCGGAGAAAATTCTAAGCGGTAACGAGTCGCTTTTTCTAAAGTCTGCTGCGGTACTAAATTATATGTCCAGTTGCGGGTTGAAGGGTCAAGTTTCTCCTGTGGTTGTTCGTTCTCTGAGGGTATCTCTTTTTTTTCTAAGTCAACTTTCAGCCGTATATCCTTCTGTTTTCCTTCCGGAATTAGCTTCAAATGCTCTTGAACTGAAGCGACATCAAGTTCTACATTTGAGTTAAATTTTAGAGTCGGCTTTAGATCGATAGCTTGATTATCAGGATTTTCAGGATTAGTAGTCGGTAAATTAGTTAGTTTAATCGGTTCAGTATTGAAAGTCCACGCTAAATCCTTATCCAGACGATGATTTTTTAGATCCGCCAAACCAGCTTTCAGAGTGACTCTGACTCGCGTTGCTTTCGGCAATGCTTTGTCGGCTTGAAATCCCACCATTCGCGGTGTCAAAAATCGAAATTGCCCTGGTAGTGGTGGCAAAATCTCAAATTGTTTTAGCTTTTGTTGTTGATCGGGGCTATCAAGACTCTCAACAGGAATCAAAGCATCTTTAAATCGGATGCGAATCTGTGCTAGAGGTTCAACCTCACTAGTCGGGCTAATTTCCTCAATCCAGTCTGGGAGTTGCGGCGTCGCTAGCGAAGGAACTGCTGGAAGTGGTTCATTTCCAGAGAGATTAATCACTCCACATCCGGCTATCCCCAGTACGAATGCTACGACAACCAGAAACCGCATCCAAATTCTCACGATTGTGCCTATCTGTTGAAAGGATTTATCTGTACTATCCTGTGCAAGAAGGGAAGACAGCGAATCTGTATCAGGAATTGAAACTGGCATGACTTTTTCCCTCATTGCAGGTAATTCATCGGAGGGTAAACCACAAGAGTTACCCCTACATGACTCACTAACAAGAGGTCTACATCTCAACTACTCAGTCTTCCGGGTAGCTGAATCATTACGCTTAAAATCTTTACTTTATGCTGAGCTAACGCTACTCACACTTGGTTGAGCGCATTAAATGATTCCTAAAGGCGAGATCCCGGACTTCTTGAAGAAGTTCGGGATCTGAACTACTGGCATCTGACAACTTTAATAGGATTGCTATTCACCTTTTGATTAGATAGCGGTGACGGGCGCACTATGAAGCGTAGCGTTCTTATCTTTTTTCAATTGTGCTTCGATTGCATCGCAGGCAACTTTAACCCCGTTTTCTGCTCGTACCTTATTGCCAACTTCTGCGGCTTTAGCCTGGTAGCGAGGTTCGCGTAATAGGCGATCGAGTTCCTTAGCCGCACGAGAAGCAGTGTAGCGATCGCGATCGATAGTTCGTCCGACTCCTAAACGAGTAATCCGTGCTGCATTGTCTGGTTGGTCGTTACTAAAGGGTACGACCAACATCGGGCGACCGGAACGCAACACCTGTGCGGTTGTGCCTACGCCTCCTTGATGCACAATAGCAGCAGCTCGGTGAAACAGTTCCGAGTAGGGAGCGTAGTCAAAAACACCAATATCCTTGGATTGCAACTCTTTTGGTAGGGAGGGGTTATTGTTGCCAACCAGCAATACAGCCCGATAGCCCAACTTTAAGGCAGCTTTGGCACTTTCGAGGTAAAACTTGTCAGCAACCCACACGGCGGAACTTCCCAAAGTAAACACAATTGGCGGATCTCCCGCATCCAAAAATGACGCTAGTTCCGGAGATAGACCAGTATTGCCATTGCGATCGTAGAAAGTAAATCCGGTAACGCAAGTCTGTTTTGGCCAGTCGGGTTGAGGAGTTGCGAGAGCTTCTGAAAATAAAGCCAGCACTAAATCGGGGGAGTTCATCCCTTCAAACATAGAATCAGCAAGGGGAGATAAACCAAGCTGTGTCCGTAACTGTCGCAGGGGTTCATCCCACGAGCTGAAACGATTTTTAGCGAGGCGGATGAGCGCTCCATTAAACCCAGGGCCAAGTATGCGTAGATTCAGCCAACTGGGGAAAGTCGCCACTACTGGGGGATCGTAGGCGGAGAGGAACGACATCGGAGACAGTACGCTGGAAACCCAACGAATTCCCGTTTTCTCAACAACGGGCGTTGCTGCGAAGCTGAGGGGGTGTGTCACCAACAGGTCTGCATCGCGCACTGCCGACATCAGATCCTCATAAGTTTCTTGGACATAGGGTAAGATTGCTTGGCGAAAGACGTATTCTGTACCGTTTTGCTTGTCCATGATCAGACGCACAAGTTCTCGTTGCTGTTCAACGTCTGTGGGAAAATCGGGACGGACTGGGTGGAACTCAAGACCAGCCGCTTCGATTTTGTTATGGTAGAACTCAGCGGTGGCAATTACTGCTTGATGCCCGCGTGCCTTTAATTCTAAGGCGATCGCTATATAAGGATGCAAATCGCCTAACGAACCATAAGTGTGTAGAACAATCTTCATAATGGCTACCGTATCTTTTTATAGATGAGTTACTTGTATTACTACAAAACTACGGCGGTTTAAGGGTACTTGCTTCATCCGATTGGCTGACCCTAGTGGGTGATTAGGAAGAATTACCCATCATTGTCTTGAGGTAGAAGCGTACCATCTGCCAGTTTCAAGCGCTTAGAGGGAAGATGCGATCGCGCATCCCCTAAAAACACCCTCATCCGGTAAAGGCGATCGCCACAATGAAGATAAGGGGGTAAGTCTTCGTTGGCGAAAGGGTTAAGCGATGAGACAACCCAAGCAGTGGCAAATCCAAATGCAGGAACTCTTTTGGCGTTGGGGGAGAAACAAGAAATTTCGCGGATTCTTAGCATTGGTGTTGCTGGGTTTAACCGTGCGATCGCTTCCTTATCTGGCACCCGTTCGCGCCAAAGATATTGCCCAGGATACGCAAGCGATAGAATTTAGCGATCGCAATGGACTTCCTTTAGGAAGATTACTGACCCGCGACCAAGAGCATACCGCTGTGGTGCCGCTGAATCAAGTTTCGCCCCACTTTATCAACGCGATTCTAGCTGCTGAAGATGGCTCATATTATCATCACGGGGCGCTGGATCTGAAGGCTGTAGCGCGATCGATTAAAGATTCACTTCAGGCGAAAAGGATTACCTCCGGTGCATCCACGATTACGATGCAACTAGCGCGGATGTTAGATCCCGTTCCCCGCACCTTACCAGGCAAGTTGCGCGAAATTTGGCTATCTTGGCGCATCGCCGCCGGGATGAATAAAGATGCAATCCTGACTGCTTACATCAATCGCCTGCCAATGGGGGGGAATATCTATGGGTTAGAAGCTGCATCCCGTAACTATTTCGATATTCCAGCAAGCGAACTTAATCTTGCCCAAGCAAGTCTTCTCGCTGCTGTTCCTAATAATCCCACTTACTTCAATCCCTACGACCATTGGAAACGCCTTAAAAAGCGGCAGATTTATGTCCTGAATCGCATGGTTGAAGACGGTTATATTACTCGCGCACAAGCAGATCGAGCTTACAAAGAAGAGATTTCCCTAGCACCGAGACAACAGGGAATTATTGCCGCCCCTCATTTTTTATTTTGGGTATCTAATCAACTATCTAATTCTTCAATTCAAAATCAAAAATCTTCGAGCAAAGCCCCAGAAAGCGCTATCCCCAATCGGATGTCCCAGATCCGCACCAGTATCGATCGCCCTTTGCAGCAATTTGTGGAAGCGCAAGTACAGCAGGTGATCCGTACCCTCACCCCCAATAATGTTAATCATGCTGCTGCCTTAGTCATTGACAACCACACGGGGGAAGTTTTGGCTTATGTGGGTTCTCCCGATTACTTTAATGAAGCACAACTCGGTCGCAACGACGGGGTACAGGCATTACGTCAACCCGGTTCTACTTTGAAGCCTTTTTTATATGAATATGCCCTAAAAAACCGCACGATTCGCCCGAATACTATCTTGGCGGATGTGCCAACTCATTACGCGATTCCCGGCGCGAAACTCTACAGTCCTACAGATTATGATGAAACTTTTTTAGGACCAGTACGAGTTCGCGTAGCTTTGGCAAATTCTCTAAATGTTCCGGCGGTGCGGGTATTAGAAAAAGTCGGCGTGCAAAATTTTCTAAATCATCTGCATCAATTAGGATTTGAGCATTTAAATCGGTCGCCCGAACATTACGGATTGGGACTAATTTTGGGTAGCGGTGAAGTCAGTTTATGGGAGTTAACGAGGGCGTATGTTACTTTAGCAAGACGTGGAGAAGCCACCCCGCTAGTCACAACATTCTCCAACCTGCCGTCTAGCAACCGAAGACCTTCCAGGCTGCCATCTGCTAACCCTTCCACCTGGGGATTAATTGCGGATATGTTAAGCGATCGCCATGCTCGTGCGAGTGCCTTTGGGGTAGACTCGGTGCTAGCTTTACCATTCCCCGCAGCAGTTAAAACAGGCACTTCCTCGGATTTTCGAGATACTTGGACGGTTGGATTTACCACCGACTACACCGTAGCCGTCTGGGTGGGCAATTTTAACGGCGATCCTATGCGACAGGTTTCGGGGGTGACAGGTGCAGCACCCCTCTGGAATCGCATCATGTTACACCTCCATCAAAATCGAGAACCCGCCCCCTTTCTCCCTCCAGAAAATCTGGTGCAACGCCCAATCTGTGCGATTTCCGGCTTACGCCCTACCCCAGATTGCCCTTCAGTAGTGCAAGAATATTTTTACGCAGAAGATATTAGCGATTATGAGCGTCAGTCAGGTATTGCGAAGTTGCCTCCAGAGTACGATGAGTGGTTAGCAAGGCAGCATCAACCAAGTTTTGTCTCTAGTGGCGTCAAGATTTTGTCTCCTCACAATGGCGATGTTTTCTTATTGCACCCAGGTGAGAAAACGAATCCCAAAGGCACAGAGAATGCACAGACAGAAATGCAACAACTAGAGTTTAAAGTAGCTGGAACGCCCAGCCAGTCTGTAGAGTGGTGGTTAAATGGCGAAAAACTGGCAACACAACCATCGAATTCGCTATTTTGGTCGCTGCGCCCCGGTCAGTGGACTTTGGAAGCAAGAAGTGGTGAAATGACCGATAAGGTAAGTTTTCAAGTGCAGTTAGCTAAATATCGGCAGACACGCCGGGGTTTCTCGCTCAAGTCAAATTAAACCGTAGTATTAACTGGGTGGTTCGGATGCCTTTCCCTCAAACACATTGTTAATGATTGCCTGTCCTTGTACTACACGCAGTAGCCGATCCTCTGACAAATTGACAAACATTTAGGTAATTTTGGCATGAGTTGTCTAGCGGAGTTGCTGAAGATATTTAAATCTAGCCTGAGTCAGTTTTAGGTAGGGCTTACGCACGTCAACACGCTGTAGAGGCTTTTTGATTGCCATGCCCTTACGATAAAATCAGTCATTCACTAATTAACTGCGTAAGTCTTGTTAAGGAAAGGCTCTAGCGCTAAATCACCCGCAGGGCATTAGTCATAGTAAGTTTGATTGATTAGTCGTAATCTCAATCGACTTTGAAAAATACAAAATTTTGGGTGCAATCTTGCCAAATTATGCAATGCCCGCATTGACACCCTTGTTGTAACAGGTAGAAGATAGGGGCGATCGCTTCCCCCAGATTAACTATGCGCTTAAGTTTTTCTTTATTACAGTTTGTAACTGTGATAGCATCTATTCTGTCTTTTCCCTAAACAATTAGTGGAATCAAAATCCAGCGCTTTTACACTTAGGAGGATCGAAATGGCACTTAGCGACCAGCTCTTGAACCCAAGCAAAAAGGCTGAAGTTGTAGATGACTTCTGCAAATTGCTCGATGAGGAGGTCGCTTCCAAGTCAGGTATATCTGGTCTTGCCATAAAGGCAGGCTACAACGCCGTCAAGGGTATAAAGCCAGGGTACATTGGCTACGCTGTCGAGCAGTTCCTGCCAGGATGGTGTACAGCACTCGATCCCATTTGGAGAGAGAGTGTCCAGAAAGGAGATCCAGTCGCGCACTTCATTGCCAGCCGCTCTCCCGCAGCAGATGCTATCCTGAGCGTTACCGATGCCAGGATGGAGAGCGTCAGAAGCAGCCTCGTATTGGGTACCTATAAAAAATTGCGCGGCTCGGCTAAGAAAAACGTGGAGGAAGGGATACCGGGATTGGCTAAGCTTCTCGAAAAACACACCTTGGTCTGAACGAGAAGGGAACGGTCACACTCTGGTGCGGGTCGCTGTCCAAACAAGAGTGTAGAGTACGGTAGAGCTGTTCAACCCGATGCCTCTACTTACAAAAAAAGCCGTTCTCTTGGTATCAGCCTAATTCAATCAGCATTTCTATCGTACTGACGCGAAAGCCGCAGGAAGAAAATAATCGCCGCGCCGCCTCGTTAGCAACAGTCGTATCGAGGCGAATTTGTTTGACTCCAATCGAGTTAAAGCGTTCAATCGCCTGCATCACCATCGCCTTCGCAATTCCAGCTTGGCGATATTCCTCTTCAACCCAGAGGTCGTGAATAAAAGCATATTCTTGTAAACGGTAAATCGGGATTTCCCGTTCTACCGTCGCCACCAGAAACGCCACCACTTGCTTATTTTCAGCCTCAGCGACTATGAAGATATTGCGATCGTGTTGCGGTGGCGCATCCAGCGATGCACTAGACGCTATCCGACTCAACCACTTCTCATAACGCAACTCTGGATTCGGCAAGAATCCATACTTTGCTGAATCCCAAGCTTCATGCAAGGCACAAATCTTGGCAACCATCGGGAGGACAGATGGCACGTCAGCAGGTGTAGCAGGACGAATAAGCATATTTCAGTCTTTTGATGCTGAAACTGTATACTTGCTTATCCGTAGCATAGAAATGAAACATCTGGCAAAGGTGCGCGCACTTCGTGCCGCTTCGCTAACAGACTAAAGTCTGGCGCTATACAAACAAAGACTGCCTACGCAGTCTTTATAATGTTTGTTTCAGTCCGTATGTTTGTATAGGCACGAATTACATTCATTGGGTATTTTAGTAACTTATGACTCCTGAAAAGTTTTCCAATCCTTTTTTAAATCTCAATTATGAGTCTGCCTTAGAAGCTTTAGGCGATGATTATTTTGATCGAGTAGCAGCGGCAGACTTTCCTAAATATATTCTGCGCTTTCGCAACGATGAATTATTACCAATATTGGGACTGAAACCAGACACGGTGACAGACGATGATTTTATCGAAGCATTTGGGATGTTTCAAGGAGTTAGACCATTTTTAGCTTTGCGTTATCACGGCTATCAATTTGGAGAATATAACTCTCGCTTAGGCGATGGCAGAGGATTTCTCTACGGACAAGTGCGCGGTACGGATGGCGAACTTTATGACTTTGGAACGAAAGGGTCTGGTACGACTCCGTATTCTAGAGGCGGCGATGGTAGACTCACGCTTAAAGGTGGTGTCAGAGAAGTTTTAGCTGCTGAAGCGCTTCACTATTTAGGAGTGCGTACTTCCCGCTGCTTATCGATGATTGAAACGGGAGAAGGACTCTGGCGAGGCGATGAACCTTCTCCAACAAGATCCTCGGTAATGATTCGTTTCAGCCGTTCCCACATTCGTTTTGGAACATTTGAGCGATTGCACTTTTTTGGACGCAAGGATTTAACGGAAAAGCTTTTAGACCATGTAATTGAACAATATTATCCTCACCTCAAAGATAAGGAAGACCGCTACGTTCTATTTTATGCAGAATTAGTCAAGCGGGTTGCGGAACTTGCTGCCCAATGGATGTCAGTGGGATTTTGTCATGCGGTTCTAAACACCGATAATATGTCTATTACTGGGGAAAGTTTCGACTATGGTCCCTACGCTTTTATTAACACCTACGACCCCAAATTTACTGCTGCCTACTTTGACTATTACGGACGGTACAGTTACAGCAATCAACCAGGGATCTGCCAGCTCAATTTAGAAATGCTCCAACAACCCCTATCTGCGGTTATTCCTATGTCAGAGATGGAAGTTGCTCTATCCCAATTTGCCGAGCATTATAACCGAACTTACACCGCGCGGATGATCGGTAAATTGGGATTCGAGAATCTGCCCGATTTAGCCGCAGAAGAATTAGTGATGCAAACTCTGAAACTCCTGGTAGAAACACAAGTAAGCTATCACAGTTTCTTTTGGGAAGTAACAAATCAGTTTGACCGCAATTGGCGTGATGATGCGACAAACATTCTGAAAGCAGATGAATTTTTGAATGCGCCTGAGGCTACAGCATTATTGGAAGACTGGAGAAATTTATACCTGCAAACTTTACTCAGTTTCCCAGATAGCGAACTGGATAGTATAGCAACACGGTTACGTCGTCATAATCCTAAAACTGCATTAGTCAGACCCGAAATAGAAGCGGTTTGGGAGAAAATTGACCAAGAAGATAACTGGACACCGTTTTATGAATTGATTGAACGGTTGAGATTCCACAAGAATGCGATCGCTTAATCTTCATTACTTGTTTTTCCTCTGTTTGTAAATGGCGTTAATCTATTGACATAAAAGAGATATAGCCATTTCTAACTCCTTCAAAAAAACAAAAGGAGAGATAGTGTAAATATCTCTCCTTTTGTTTTTTTATCAGCACATTCTATTGCACAACAACTGATTTAACCTCTTCATTTGGGGCGAGAAATGTTGCACCTACTTCTATAGTATGGGGACTCTTGAAGGTTAATTGAGCATCAGGCTTCTGACAAGCTATCATTGTCTTGACGTGTTCCGCTTCATCATCTCGAATGTTTACAAACACATCGTAGAGGTTGTTGATGACGGGACGGCGTTCTTCCGGGACTCCTCCAGTTTGAAACTCATCGAACATATACAAGTCGCCGTCTCGATAGTAATTGATAGCAATTTGTGGGGCAGATGTAGCTTTTAATTCTGATTCATTTTCTTGCAAAAATGTATCGTAAGTATGATAAGCGTGTCCTTCAACTAATTCCATGAAATTGTAGGCAGAACGAGGCGAGAGAATGTAAAGAACAACGATCACCCAATAATAAAGTAAAGCAGTATGTTGTGCTAAAAATCTATCGAACCACTGCTGATTACCCCCTAAAGATTCCATAATCAGGAGGTGATGGAGTTCGTTCCAAGATTCCGCAAAGTGAACTTTTAACCAATCTGCTCTGCGCCACATTCCAACTGTTTCGTAAAGGTGCAAAACTGATAAATAGGCAAAGTAAGGAACACGAGCAACTGTTTCTAGGACGTAAAAACGGGGATAAGGGCGATCGCGGTAAATTGTGTTGATAACAAAGACTAATACACCGACAAGTAATCGAATCATTTGAAAAACCTCAAATATTTTGATTTATTGAAGAAGTTGAGCGGGAAGGAAGGCTGTTCGTTCCCTCTATTTGCATCCTACTCAACTCCTAAAAATAGAAAATCCGTAAATCTGACAGTGGCTGGAACGACACTATAGTTACCAAAAGTAAAAGATTGACCCGCTGCAACTTGTCCAGAGCTTTATTAAGAAAGATTAAAATATTTGGCGGGAGCTAACTTCAGCGTCCCTCTGTTAAGAAGATTGGTCAGAATAAGCAAAGAAAAGAGCGATATCTAGAGGCATCAATGCTTAACAGCAGCCAGTGCATAGAGACAAAATGCCCAATCCAGTTCACCGTGGACTTAATCGGCAGTAAATGGTCTATTCTGATTCTCCGAGAGTTGTTTACAAGCGATCGCCGTACCCACGAGTTCCTAGAAGCATTGCCTGGAATTAGCACCAAAACGTTGATGATACGGCTCAGAGAACTAGAAGAGTATGGTTTAGTGGAACGCCGAGTCTACGCAGAAATTCCTCCCCGCGTAGAGTATTCGCTCACCCAGAAGGGGCGAGAAATTCAACCCGTGATGACAGCGCTAAAGCAGGTGGGAGAACGATGGCTCAACCGAGATGCTTGTGTTTGTCCTCTTGATGGGATAGCTTTCTAGGAAAGGTCGCCTGCGTGACGCCGATTCCTAATAACAACAATCTATGGGCAAAAGATGGGCAAAAGATATCGTTCGCCCTCATTAACGCGCTTTGTGAGCCGGGATGGGCAGTTGAACATCGTGCGGCGAGGGGTATCGGGATTTCATCGGGGCGATCTATATCATTTGCTGCTTACCCTTTCCTGGGGATGGTTCTTAGCGCTGTTCAGTCTGTTGTATTTAGTCTCCAACACGGTATTTGCCCTCATCTATCTAGCTGGAGGAGATTGCATCCAGAACGCTCAACCGGGTTCCTTCCTTGACGCCTTCTTTTTCAGCGTCCAGACGATGGCGACTATCGGCTACGGTGCGATGTATCCGCGTACGCCTTACGCGAATGCGGTGGTGACAGTCGAAGCGCTGGCGGGTCTTTTCGGAGTGGCAATGGCGACGGGACTGGCATTTGCGCGGTTCTCCGTGCCAACGGCAAGCGTGCTTTTCAGTCGCGTGGCAGCGATCGCTCCCTATGATGGGGTGCCGACTCTGATGTTTCGGACGGCTAACCAGCGGCGCGACGTAATTGTAGAAGCGCAGATCCGGGTGACTTTAGTTCGCAACGAAGTCAATCGGGAGGGAGAATTCATGCGTCGGTTTTACGATCTCAAATTAGTTCGCAGTCATACATCCATGTTTGCATTGAGCTGGACGGTGATGCATCAGATTGACGAGACGAGTCCGCTTTATGGGGTTACGGTAGACTCCCTGGCTGAGTCGGAAAGCGAGATCGTCGTGATGCTGACTGGGTTAGACGAAATCGTTTCACAGACGATCCATGCCCGTCACTCCTTTGCCACGTCCGATATCCTGTGGAATATGCGTTTTGTGGACATCTTATCTAGGATGCCGGACGGGCGGCGCTCGATCGACTATACCCGCTTTCATGATGTGATGCCGATAGAATCTCTCAGGGCTAATAAGTAGCTGGAAAAAGATAGTTTTCCCTTCGCCTAAGTTCAGCAAACCCTATTGGAGACAGAGACTCAGGTAGTTTAACAATGGTTTTTTTCCTGAGACTTAATATCATTTTCTTTCAATTGTCACCTGCCAAGTTTCCAGTGTGGTACCGACAGATTGATCGAGATTTGTCAAGGCATTGAGATAATCAATCGTTGCATCCAGTTCTCGGTTTCTTGCCTCTACTAAATTATTCTGAAAACTCACAACCTGAAAAATTGACCCTCTTCCCAATCTCAGTTTTTCTTGTTCTATTTGTAGTGTTCTCTCAGCCAATTGCCTTGCTTGCTGGGCAAGTTGCACCTGTCGAAGACTTAGATTTACATTTCTAACTCTATCTGTTACTTCAATATCGATACTTTGACGCAGACTTTCTAAAGTATTTTCTGCTTTCTGGAAGTTTACTTGACTTCGTTGATAATCTCGTTCCACAGTGAGATCGCCGAAGGTACGGGACAAGATTAACCCAGCTGTTAGTTGGGTTGTGTCATCTAAGGAATCGCCGTAACCTGCATCTAAGTCTAAGTTCCAGCGCCGGTTATTATCTGCAATTAATCTTTCAAATTTTGTTCTTTCCAAGCTGAACTGTGCTTGCAAATAATCCGGTCTGTTTTGAAAGGCAATTTGTTTTAGATTATTTAAATCTAAAGACTTCGATTGCAATACTATTTTTTCTACAGGTTCAATATTAAGAGTTTGCTCGATATCTAGAATATCTAACAAAGTTAATTTGACAGACTCCAAATTATTCCGAGCCTCTAACAAGCTGACTTCTCTATTTGCAATGTCTGTCTGGCTTTGAACAATTTCAACTGGCGCGAGTCGCCCAGCCTCAATCAAGGCTTGGTTAAATTCTAAAATTTGGCGGGCGCTTTCTAGAGAAATCTGCTCAATATTCAGTCTTTCCTGCGCTCTAAGTAAATTGCGGTAGGCTAAGATAGCTTCAGTGATGGTATTAATGAGAGTTGATTTTAAACCTTGAATATTTGCTCTTTCATCGAGTCGAGCAATTTCAATAGGAGCTTGATTAACTGCAACACCAGCACCTCGTAATAGAGGTTGAGTTAAACGTAGCTGAAGATTTGAGCCAAATAGATTGTTATCTCTATCAACATTGAAATTATTTATATTTGACGTTTGACCGTTCGTTGCCCAACCAAAACTCAGCCTACCTCCCGTAGGAACCGTGACCTCAACAGTGGCACCAACACCAAGATCGCTATTCGTGCTAGTGTTTCCACCCGAACCAAAGCGATCGAGATTAAATGATAATCTAGGCGTAAAATCAGGGACAAATCTATCTTCTGCCACTGCTAAGTCTTGTCTTTGGGCGATTCTTTCTAAATAAGCATTTTTGATATCTTTATTGTTTTGCAATACCAAGATAACAACATCAGCTAGGGTTAATTGAATCCCCCGCCCAGTTGTTACGGTTTCTTGTTGGTTGGGTTTTGGTTGCGCTTGAGCCAATAAAGCGGCTGGTTTCCTAGCTTCAGAGAACGTCTTTAAAATTGACCGAGATGCGGCAACGGGAGGCGAAGATTGGGGGCGAATACTTTTTGCCGATGGGGAGATACTAGATCCCTCCAACTCTGTTTGTAAAGGCGGGCTAGTAGTCGGAGAGGGTGGGAATTGTCTTGGCTGGGTGTTAAGCGTAAAAGTTGGACTGGTTTTAGTTGCGACTGGGGAAAGAGAAGAAGGAGCGATCGCATTCTTTACACCAGTTCCCCCTAAAACTATTGCTTTGCCTATGTTCACCCCCGGACTTTCTGAGACTGGAGCCGTTTTGAGCTTTGCTCTATCCGTTGGCGAAACCATAATAGGGCGTGCGAGTTCCGGCGTCTGTGTCTGAGCCGCTGTCCGAGCATTAGCAGTTGTCGCTCTTACCAGCGTTGAATGAAGCTTAAAAACGGTGGCTAACGTTAACGTCGTGCCTAAAGTTGCAGTCACAAGCAGAACCACACCCCCAAAAGAAGAGCGGATAGGGGATGAAAACCTACCGCTAGAAACTGGAGGTTGGGCATTTGGGTTGTCGTGCTTGTGCATGAGCGCGGATAGCTTTTAGCTGGTTGATTTTAGATTTTAGATTGAACCATTGCCGATTTAATCCAAAATCTGAAATTGGGCAGCTTGACACAATGCCTATTAGTGAGGCTAAGAGTTACGCAATGCTTTCACGGGATCGAGCCGACTAGCTCTCACAGCAGGTAAAAACCCCGCGCCTACTCCCACCAAAAGTGCAGATCCTAAGGACAAGGCAGCCGTCTTGCTTTCAAATTCGTAAGGTAACTTAAAAGTTTCGGCGACAACCATCGTCAAGCCATGCACCGAGATAATAGCGGCAGTTCCCCCCAATAAACTCAGGATTGCCGCTTCCAGAATAAATTGCAGCAAGATGTCCCGCCTTTTTGCCCCAATTGCCCGCCTCAGCCCAATTTCTGGGGTACGCTCCATTACTGCTGCGATTGTGATATTGGCAATGCCGACGCCACCGATGAGTAGCGAAATGATTCCCACGGCTGTCAGCCCATTGGATGCCATTTCCAAGGTTTGCTGCTGCGCCAAGATTTCGTCTACGTTGTTCCAGGTATAAACCTCTTTGCCTGGGAAGCGCTGCTCCATCAGTTGCTTGGCTTTGTCTGCCAAATCTTCTAAGTCTTCTATTTTGTAAGGGCGTATCTTGAAGGAGCCAAGGTCGCGGCTACCCGTCAGGGCGTAGTAAAACGACATCGGTATCAATACCTCACCTTCAGGTTCCCCAAAAGATGGGGTAACGGTTGGCACGACCCCGACAACGACGTAGGGTCTTGAATTGGCATAAATGGTTTCTCCAACAGCTTTCTGACCTTTAAAAAGTTTGTCTACTAAAAATTGATCGAGCACCACGACAGGGCGATAGTTTTCAAAATCGGCAGGAGTGAAGAAGCGCCCCGCTACCAATTGCTTTCCCGACGTGAGCAGAAAGTCTTGAGTAACAGACCTCATATTAGGTTGGGCTTCTTCATCCTGAAATAAGGTTTGAGGATTCGGATAGAACCCACTAGAGGCACTGATTGCCCGCACGCCCTCTAGCCGCTGTCGCAAGTATTCCATGTCTTCTGACCGGAGTTCCCCATTCATGTAGACAGAGACTTGAGGGGCGTCTCTCTCAGCGAGTTGCTTGGCAATTACCGCTCGACTGATGCTGCCCACTTGAAGCGTGGCGCTGACTGCTGCTACACCCATAAAAACGCCCAAAGTGGTAAGGGTAGAACGCACAGGGTTACTGCGTAGGGAGTTACAGGTGAGCGCGAGGAGGTCGAAGGGGGAGAGGCTCATATCAACTTAAAAATTAGGAATTACCAATTACTTCTCATGTTTCTTTTTTCTGTTTCCCAGGCTGAGCATGAGAGCAAGGATATTAATTACCAATTACCGATTACCAATTACCAATTACCAATCACTTTTCATCTTTCTTTTCTAATTTCTCTTGAACAATAACCGGCGTTCCTGGCTCTAAGGAGGCATCCGGTGGGGGCAGCACCACGGAGTCGCCCGGTTGCAAACCTGAAGTCACTTCTACGGTTGTTAATCCCTCTAGCCCCAAAGATACGTCCCGTTTTTGCGCCTTGCCTTGATCTCGTACCCAGACAAAGGGTTTAGAACCAGAGCGCTGTATGGCTTCCGTATTCAAAACCACGACGTTCTGGCGCTGCTGCAAAATAATTTCGACGCTGACTTGGCTGCTAGGAATTAATCTGCGGGTGGGTTGGTCAAGCTTGACAGTTGCAGGCACCGTGGCTTGTCCGGATTGGCTTTCCTGCTCGCTGCTGCTAGAAGTGCTAGCGATCGCTTGGGGATACAAGCTTTGCACTCGTCCGGTAAATTTCTTCGCATCGGGACCAATCACACTAATGCGGACACGTTGATTGCTCTTCACTTTGGCAGCATTCAGCGTGGAAAGATTGAGTTTCACCAACTCTTGCGTTGGATCGCCCAAAGTCAACAGGTCATTCCCGATATTGACTCCATTCCCATTCTTGACCATGATGTTAAGAACTTTCCCTTGAATGGGCGCAGTGACGATGTTGTTTTGGAGTTGCTGCTGAAGATTTTTGATTTCCAGCACCTTCATCTGGATGTCCCGACTGGTGGTAGCGACTTCTAATTGTGCCTGCCGCAGTTCAGTTTGTGCAGTCGCCACCTTGTCTAAGATTTCTTGCTGGTCAGTTTGACGCTGCTGCTGAAGGTTCTGGAGTTCTAAGTTACTTGTACTCGCTTCTAACTGAGCATCTCGTAAAGCAGACTGGGCATCGCGGACTTGTTCTTGCTGATTCTGGAGTTCGTTGGCTGGAATGAAGCCTTTGTCAGCGAGGACTTGCAGCTGCTTGAGTTCCTGTTGGGCAGCCGTTAGCTTTTCCTGAGCTTCGGCAATCTTCTGCTGATTGCGTTTGATGCTAAGTTCCTGTTTCCGAATTGCCGCCTGCTGATTGACACGATTTTGGAGTTCTCTTCGGGCAGTTGTTAGCCTTTCCTGGGCTTCTTCAACTTTCTGGCGACTGCGTGCCAAAGTGAGTTCCTGTTTAGTAATCTCCAACTGCTGGGCGTCGAGGCTTGTTTCTTGCTTGGTGTCGCGCAGAACGATGAGTTTTTGACCGGATTGAACGCGATCGCCAAGTTGTACTAACACCCGTTCCACAGCGCTTTCCGCTGGGGATTTGAGGGTTTGCTGACCGCCTAATTCAACCACGCCACTTTCATTGATCGTGTTCTCAACGGTGCCTCGCTCTACTTTTACCAAACGCACCGCCACCGGATCGCTGGAGCGATTTAGCAGCAACCCATAAACTAGCCAACCTCCTACGCTTGCTACTGCTAGACCTGCTGACCAAGCTAACCATTTGACTCCAGCCTTGAATTCCGGTTTACCCAGTTTTCCAATTCCCAACACTTTGCCCGTCCAGTTTGCAGTAGTAAGCTGAATCACCCTGCTACTGATAATAGTTCACCGTTCAGTCTATTTTTGAGCAGGTTTGGAAGCTTGATTTTGTCCGCCGTATTCGCCGCATTGCTGAATGAGTTTAGCGACTACACCTGTCCAGCCAGTTTGATGACTAGCGCCCAGTCCTGCGCCATTATCGCCATGAAAATATTCGTAGAACAGAATTAAATCGCGCCAATGCGGGTTATTTTGAAAGGTTTCCGAGTCGCCATAAACCGGACGTTTACCTGATTCATCCTGAAGGAAAATTCGGGTTAGCCTTTGCGACAATTCTGTGGCGACTTCCCAGAGATTCATCATTTGACCAGAACCTGTGGGACACTCGACTTGGAAATCATCACCCAGGTAGTAATGAAATTTTTGAAGAGCTTCAATAATTAAATAATTAATCGGAAACCAGATAGGCCCGCGCCAGTTAGAATTTCCCCCAAATAAGCCGCTCCTGGATTCTGCGGGTTCATAATCTACCCGGTATTCTTCTCCATTTACCTCAAAAATGTATGGATTACTCGCATGAAATTTTGAAACGGAGCGAATCCCATAGGAGCTTAAAAATTCATTCTCATCGAGCATTTTCTCTAATATCCGGCGCAGTTTATCTCGATAAGCGATCGCCAGTAATCTTCTAGCACCAACCCCTGGCGTTTCCATACACGCAACATTTTGCTTTAGGTTAGGGCGATTTTGAATAAACCATTGCATTCTTTGTTGAAAACCTGGAAGTTTCTCTAAAGTTTCTGGTTCAATCGTGGCAACTGCTAATAGGGGAATCAGCCCAACCATTGACCGCACTTTTAATGGCAAATAGCTACCATCAGGTAGATGCAGCATATCGTAGTAAAAACCATCAGCTTCATCCCACAGAGATGTCTCTGCATCGCCCATACAGTTCATCGCATCAGCGATATAAAGGAAGTGTTCAAAAAATTTGCTGGCGATATCTTCGTAAGCGGAATTTTCCGGTGCCAACTCTAGCGCGATCGCTAGCATATTTAGACAGTACATTCCCATCCAACTTGTACCATCAGACTGTTCTAGGTTTCCGCCTGTAGGAAGTTCTACATTTCTGTCAAAGACACCAATGTTATCCATTCCTAAGAAACCTCCCTGAAATACATTTTTCCCTCCGATATCTTTGCGGTTCACCCACCAGGTAAAATTGAGTAGTAATTTTTGAAACACGCGCTCTAAAAACTTCTTATCAGCGCGACCATACATTTTTTGTTCAATCTTGTAAATGCGGAATGTTGCCCAAGCATGAACTGGCGGATTACCATCGCTGAAATCCCATTCATAGGCTGGTAATTGACCATTGGGATGCATATACCATTCCCGCGTCAATCTATCGAGTTGCCGCTTTGCAAAATCCGGATCGATTGTTGCTAAGGGAATGACATGAAAGGCTAAATCCCAGGCTGCAAACCAAGGATATTCCCACTTGTCCGGCATGGAAATAATGTCATCATTGAAAAGATGAATCCACTCAGAATTTCTAATGCTTTGGCGCGACTTGGGTGACGGATGAATCGGATCGCCTTTTAACCATTCCTCTACAACATAGTAATAATATTGCTTATTCCATAACATTCCCGCGAAAGCTTGCCGCTGCACATTTTGCCTGTCTTCTGTTAGCGAACAAGGAGAAGTAACTTTTTCGTAAAATTCATCAGCTTCTTGTTTGCGATTTTGGAAAGCTGTGTCAAAATCCGCACCAAATGGTTCTGCAAAGTCAGGTGAATCAGTTAGTCGTAGTCGAATCACCTTGGTTTCGCCCGCAGCAATTCTTAATCTATAATTGGCAGCAAATTTAGTTCCTGTTTGGTTAGGATTTACAGCATCTTTTTGACCGCTGACAATATAATTATTAATTCCATCTTTTACGTAGGGCGAGGGATTATTTACCCCAAACAATCTTTCCTGATTTGTTTCATTTTCTGTAAACAACAGTAGGGGCGGCGTTTCCGCACCCTGATTCCCCTCACAATAAAGCCAGCGTTCACCCAGCGTTGCTTCAGTAGCTTCTAAAATACTTAGATTATCGTCACTTTTGAGCTTTTTGATTTTGGGCTTATCTTCAGAATTATTCCAAGACCAGGTATTACGAAACCAGAGAGTCGGGAGAAGATGCAGCGTTTTCTCTTCAGTTCCTCGGTTGATAGCACTAATTTGAATTAAAATATCCTCTGGTGAAGCTTTGGCATACTCAACAAAAATATCGAAATAGGCATCAGAATCAAAAACTCCAGTATCAAGTAATTCAAATTCTCGATCTTGATAACCTCTACACTTATTTTCTTCAATGATTTGAGTATAAGGGAAGGCTTGTTGTGGATATTTATAAAGACATTTCATGTAAGAATGAGTGGGAGTATTGTCAAGATAAAAGTAATATTCCTTGACATCTTCGCCATGATTTCCTTCCTTTCCAGTTAAGCCAAAAAGCCTTTCTTTTAGGATCGGATCTTCTCCATTCCAAAGCGCGATCGCAAAACAAAGTCGCTGATGGTTATCCGAAATTCCGGCAATCCCATCTTCTCCCCAGCGATAAGCACGAGAACGAGCCTGATCGTGGGTAAAATAGTCCCAAGCCGAGCCATCAGGACTATAATCTTCTCTGACCGTTCCCCACTGTCGTTCGCTCAAATAAGAACCCCATCGCCGCCAATGAGCCTTGCGATCGCGGTCTTCTTGTAATCTAGTTTCTTCTGGAGTCATCCTACTGTTAAATGATTAAAAATTTTCTAATGAATTCTAATTAAACTCAACAAAAATTTAAGTTGCTGGTCGAATAATGCGACAGGGATTTCCAGCAGCCACAACATTTTCAGGAATATCTTTAACAACAACACTGCCAGCTCCAATCGTGGTGTTGTCGCCAATTGTTACCCCTGGACAAATGATAGTGCCGCCTCCAATCCAGACATTATTGCCAATTTTAATCGGTGTAGCGAGTTCTAGACCCGTTTGCCGAATTGCAGGATCGGTCGGATGATAGGCGGTGTAAATTTGCACGTAGGGACCAAACAAAACATTGTCACCGATATGAACGGTATTGCAGTCTAGAATTACGCATCCATAATTCATGTACAACCCGTTGCCAGCGTAAATATTGCTACCGTAGTCACAGTGAAATGGCGGTACAATTTGAACCGTTGAGCCTACCTGAGCGAACAAGTCGTTGAGAATTTGCGATCGCAACTCTAGCTCTTCCTCAGTTGTCGCATTGTACATTCTTAATAGACGAGACGCCCGTTTGCTTCCAGCAGCGAGTTCCGGGTCAGACGCTAGATATAGTTCGCCTGCCAGCATCTTCTGTTTTTCCGTTTTTTCCACGGCGTTGCTTCCTGCACTTTCTCTACAAGTATGCGTTGAAAGTCTACAGGCGTGATGAGAAAGCAATGAGAAATAGCCGCTTGTCCATGCCAAACTTTCCTCATTTACTGGCATCTGCCTAAAGGCAAAAAAAGAGAGGCTCCGCCTCCCCCTTTAGTCGTAAATTTAAATAGACATTCCCAAGCACCTGCTTAAGAATAAGAAAGTCGGATTATTTTCTCATATGAGTAGCGATCGCTTCTAGAAGTGAAGCAGTTGTAAACGGTTTAGCAAGATAACCGTTTGCACCTAAGAGTTGCCCTTGGTGAAAGAAGTTTTCAGTAGTATCAGCCGTGAGAAAGATGAAGGGAATTGGAGCTGTAACCGGATCGGAACGAAGCGCCCTGAGAACTTCGTACCCATCAAGTTCTGGCATTCTTACATCACATAAAATCAAATCGGGACGCAATTCTTTTGCCAATTGCACTCCGATGCTGCCATTTTCAGCACCAATGGCAATAAATTCTCCTTCAATCAGGATGTCTAGGATGCTCTCACGGATGACTTCTTCATCTTCAATCACCAACACTTTTGTCATCAGTTCCTATCTAGCCATTCAATGACGCTCTGACAACAAAAGGGGTATTCAGCAATTCCATTGCTCAACTGGCTTGTATCAGTTTTATAATGCGACTCTCTAAAAACTATCTTATTTCTGAGGGTCGATCTCCACCAATCGAGAGTGCCTTCTTGCTCTGTTTCAACTGTTTCCAGAGACGCTTCACTTGTTCATATGCCTGTTCGGGAGCAAGCTTGCCTCCGGTCTCTAGAGCAGAAATGTAGCCAACTTTATGAGCAAACTCTTGCAAATTGGCATTAAAAGCGAGTTGTTCGGGCGTAAATGAGCCGTAATAGCGGCTTTGAGGGTAAAGAAAGCTGTTTTTGCTCGCTTGGTCAGGATTAATCATGGCTATCTTTTTATGACATTGAGTCTTAATTTCAAAATCTCTTGTAGATGTTACCTTAACCTAAATTTAACCTAATTTGATTACCCCCTAGGGAATATTCACAAATATCAACTTTCCTGAATTACTAAACAGCAGGGATGATGTTCTGGCTTAGCTTCACCGATGCAGAGTTTACGGCACGTTGCACCCAACAAAGGCGATCTAAAGGCGATCGCGTCTCCCTCAAAAATTCAGCTACTTTCTCCTTGCCTCCATACGCTGTTGAAAGTCCCAAGACAGCACAGCAAACTGTATTGCCTGCGACACGCTAAATCTGCAAAAACAGTCATGCTTGAGGGGAACTCAGCCTAAGAATGCAAAGACGGCGATCGCTCGTTTGATGTTGCGGTAGATTTCGCAATTGGCTACCTTGCACAGACAGCGATCGCTTTTTATTGCCGGAAGCTTCTCTCAGGATGGAGACTGGAAGCAATAGGAGAGGTTTTTCGATTCCCAGCATCAGGGATAAAATCTCGCAATGCTGAGGTTACGGAGCCAGAGCGATCGCCCGATCAACTGCTAACATCAGAAAATGAAATCTAAGCCGCCACTCATTGGAATTACTACCGCTGGTCAGCTGGATACGCGCCTGTTTAGCATTAGAGGCGACTATGTAGAGGCAGTGCGCTTAGCGGGTGGCTTACCGATGTTACTACCGCCGGGAGAACCCGATCCCGCAGCCATTTTAGAAAGAATTGATGGTTTAATCTTTTCTGGCGGGGGTGATATTGACCCCGCGGTTTACAACGACTCATCCCATCCCACAGTTTATAACGTCGATCATCAGCGCGATACCTTTGAGCTAGCTTTAGCCAAGCTGGTTTTAGATACAGATATCCCAGTGCTAGGGATTTGTCGCGGCTTGGAAATTTTGGTAGTCGCAACGGGTGGCAATTTGGTGCAGCATCTGCCGGATGAATTTGGTGACGCGATCGCGCACCGCACCCATCAGTCTCGCTTCTGCGAACATCATGTGCAAATTGACCCCGATAGTCGCCTAGCAGCGATGATTGGCATTACAGAGTCGGAGATAGTCTCGTGGCATCATCAAGCGGTGCGGACAGTACCACCAGGATGGAGGGTTACGGCACGCGCTTCTGATGGTGTAATTGAAGCGATGGAACACAAACAGCATCCTTGGGCGATCGCACTTCAGTGGCATCCAGAACTCGCTCTCCAAGATCCCTATCAGCAACGCATCTTTCAGGCGTTAGTCGAGACAGCACGTAAGCGCACAATTTAATTTTCAAGAGATCCACGTGTTCTCGACTACAAGGCACGGACACATCTCGAAAAGGCTGAAACGGGAAAAAAATCTGTTTTGTAGACCTTTAATAAACGTTAGCGAAAGTGTTATTTAAATAAGCTTTTTTCGCACCCTTACTTATCGGGAAATCCAAAAACGAAGATTGTATCTATCTCTATCGTGTTCATCTGTGTTTAGACGTGATTTCCCTATTAAATGATTTTTCCAAAAAGAGAAAAAACCTCTCGATGAAGCGTCTCGTG
Source organism: Trichocoleus sp. ST-U2 (assembly GCF_039961875.1). Lineage (NCBI taxonomy): Bacteria > Bacillati > Cyanobacteriota > Cyanophyceae > Leptolyngbyales > Trichocoleusaceae > Trichocoleus > Trichocoleus sp. ST-U2. The sequence goes on from NZ_JAMPJY010000049.1 coordinate 42,816, forward strand.
GCAATTTTCGGTATTGTTGGAATTCTCAATGCCTGTGCAGCTCAAACTCCTCAATCACCTCAGGCAATTGAGCAAGCAACTAATTCTACTAAATCGACGGCTTCAAACTCAAAAACGACTTCACAAACTGACAAAAGTTCCCAGATAGCGAATTCGGATAATTCAGCAACTAAATTGCCAAAACTGGTTTCCGATAAAGATGAATTGCCTTCTCAGCAATTTGATTTTCACATCCGCAACATTGTGACTGCTGGCGATACTGTAAAGTTTCAATCCCGCAAGTATGATTTTGTTTTTGACAAAAATAGTAGTAATTTTTCTGTGCAACCAGGAAGCCTCCCCAAAAATTTTGTTTCTCAGCCAGAGAAGCATCAAAAAGCACTGGGAGGAGAGTTAAATCTGCCTTCTCGTTACGAAACGATTGAACATAAAGGCAAGACTTATCAATATCGGGTAAGTCGTGAAGGGAATTCAGAAACTCCAGATTGCCAAAAAGAAGCAAAAGTCGTAATTACGCTAATTACGCCCGAAAATAAGCAACCAAAAACTCAAACCCTATACACAGGCGGTTGTCTGAGCTTTCCTTACATTACCGCCGCTAAAATTGTAGGCGATCGCTTGTGGTGGTCGCTTGCCTTTCCGCAAGGAGAAGGGTATACCGGCAAAACAACTCTCGTTGGTTATCAGCCGCAGCAGCAGAAATGGACAGTTATTCATCCACAAGGGATGGATAGACAGGAGATTCTCGATTTCGAGATTGCAGGAACTCGCGATCACCCAACATTCTGGATGGCAACAAAAATTAGTGGAGAAGGCAACAACTATTCACCAGGAATGGGATTAGTCGCGTACCGTCCCGACTCTTCTGACCTGCAATCTGGTTCTGTGACTTCGTACCGCGTAGACAACAGCCCGCTCATCGGTGTAATTCCCGATCGGTTATTGCTGGAATCAGATCGGCTTTGGGTTGGTACAGGCAACGGGGTCTGCCAGTTGCAATTGTCAGTTCCCGATAATCCTGATTGGAAATGCTGGCGATTTGCCATCACCGCACAACTACCGACCGAGAAAGTGCCTCTCTACAGCGCATTGTTGAACGACACCCCTGCGGCTACTCTCGATACGACTGCGGGAAAAACCGTTGAAGTTCTCTGGTGGTTGCCTACAGACTATACCAGTAACGATCAACCTCTGCCGCGCCGGAAAGGTCGTTACGAAGTCAGATATGAAACAGGCTTCACAGTGACGCTGGATGGGCAGGGGGCAACTTCTTGGTCTGAAATTTTTGGATCATCGGAAAAGCCGCCGGTGTGGTTTTCTCCTGTCTCCTGGCCTGGTAATGACTGGCATTGGGACGGTTCGCGCTTTGTCCGAGGATTTGATGAAGTGTGTGAGTGTCACTCTGGGGGAGGTCCTAGAGGCATTGGTTCTATAGAGCGCAATCCTAGCGGTGGCATCAACCTTAATGCCATGCGAGGCGATTTGGATTTAGTGAATTTGTCGAAGAATTCTACTAGCGTCAAATATTATTCCGGCTGGGTTGATGAGGCTTCGATCAATCCTTACCCCAGGGTGGTGCCGCAATATCCAAAAAATGCTCAACCTAATCCTCTTGAATCTATCGCTAAGCAACTCTAGTCCGGGGTTCTGTAAGGTACAACAGAAACTTTAGGAGACGCTGTTATCCACTTCAGAAATTGAGGGACGAAAATCATTAGACCTCTTGCAAAAGTCGTCGCTGGGGTAATATGGGGTCTAAAATTAGGCGATTGCTAGCTGCCGGTCATAAGTTTTACTCATCTTACCTTTGACTGAGCCGAAGTTCATAA
>NZ_JAMPJY010000050.1:0-43919 GCF_039961875.1 Trichocoleus sp. ST-U2
TGGTCTTGGCTCAACAGCCGCATCCGCAAACAACTCGACCAGTTTAATTGTTTGCGAGATGCAATCGAGCATGTCTTATGCTTGTCGTCCTAATTACCTTGGCGATTGCTATATCTTAAAACTCAAAGAGGATTGCTATAGCCGCTTTGTGCGAACTGGCTCTTCAGGGGAATTTCTATCGAGAACTCAGTCCCCTGACCGGGTTGAGACATACATTTAAAGAAACCGCCGTGTTTTTCGACCACAATCTGGTAGCTAATGGAAAGTCCCAGACCTGTTCCTTTCCCAACCGGCTTGGTAGTGAAAAAAGGATCGAAAACTTGGCACTGCACGCCTGTACTCATGCCAGGGCCATTGTCATTAATCTGAATAACAACGCGGGGGACACCAGATGGGTTGTCCTGCATCAGAAAAGTACGAATGGTAATCTGACTGGGTAAGTTTTTAATTTCTTCTAGCGATCGCGATTCATCGCGTTGCTCTAGAGCGTCAATGGCATTGCCAATCACGTTCATAAAAACTTGATTCATCTGACCGGCGTAGCACTCAATCGGCGGTAAGTCCCCATACTCTTTCACTACGTCGATCTCGGCATGGTCTGGCTTTGCTTTCAGTCGATGTTGCAAGATTAACAGAGTGCTGTCGATGCCAGTGTGGATATTGACAGGCTTCCGATCAGCCTCGTCCAGTCGGGAGAAATTACGTAAAGACAGAACGATCTGGCGGATGCGATCGGCTCCAACCTTCATTGATGAGAGCATCTGCGGAAGATCCGAAGTCAGGAACTCTATGTCAATCGCCTCTGCTCGATCCACAATTTCAGCATGGGGATTTGGGTAATGCTGTTGATAGAGTTCCATGAGTTTGAGCATATCTTGGGTATATTCATCAACGTGGCTGATATTGCCGTAGATAAAATTAACCGGATTATTAATTTCGTGAGCAACACCGGCAACCAGTTGACCCAAACTCGACATCTTTTCGGTTTGAATTAGCTGGGTTTGGGTTTTCTGTAACTCTTGGAGGGCGCTGGAGAGTTGTTCGGCTTGCTGCTGGGTTTGAGCAAGTAATTCCGCTTGCTGTTGGTAGAGTTCGGCTTGCTGAATCGCGATCGCAGCTTGATCGGCGAGTTGTTGCAGCAGATCGACTTCCTCCGCCTTCCAAACTCTGGGTTCATGGCACTCATGGGCAACCAGTAGCCCCCACAGTTTCTCCCCTCTGCGAATCGGGACGACTAAATTGGCTTTTACCTGAATCTGTTCCAAGAATTCGACATGACAAGCTTGCAAAGAAGCTTGATGCACGTCGCTAATTGCCCGAACCCGTCCCCCCTGGTATAAGATCGCGTACTCTAGGGGAAAGCAGTTCTCGTCATAGACTTGCCCCAGAATTGATTTGGTATTGCCCGTGACCTCTTCGACAACCACCTTACCTTGCCAGCGTTGGGTGAACTGGTAAATTATCACTCGGTCTGTATTTAACAGGTTCCGGACTTCGCGCACGATGGTTTGGAGGATGGTTTTTAGTTCCAACGTGCTGCGGATTTGGTCGATGACTTGCTTCAGAACGCTTGCCCACTCCAAGGATTGTTGTAACTTGACTGTACGTTCTTGGACTTGACAATCGAGGTTGGCATTGAGACGCTGCACCTTTTGGTACAGTCCATACTGCTCAATCGCCATTGAGAAGCCATCGCCCAAAGCATCAGCGAGTTCAATCTCTTCCGGAGTCCATTGGCGCGATTGGCCTCTTTTTAGCTGTCGCCAAAGTTCAAAAGATTTCCGGGGATGAATTTGTCGCGCATCCGGGTCAAAATGCCCAGCCCATAAGGTTTCTGTGTCAATTTCATCTCGAAAAATTGTCAAGTATCCGACCAACTGTTGACGGTGTTGGAGGGGTACAATCAACACGCCTCGAATCAAAGTAGATTGAAATACAGTTTCAATCGATTGTAAATACGTTTGTTTATACAAGTCAGCGATCGCAATGATGCCACTACTACCCCTAGTATTTGCGGTAGCGACAGGGTTTAAATTTGCTCCGCCTTTTAACCATTCTTGCCACAGAGGATGCTGCTCAATTAAAACGGATGAGGCAGGTACTGCTACCACTCCCGGTTCTACGAGCTTCAATTGATCGCCACAGGTGTACACTATCGCTGACAAGCCAGTAGTTTCTGGGGCGATGTACAGTCTGCCACCGGAACCTTGCAGCGCGCTAACGGTTTCCTCCAGGGCGGATTGCAGCTCAATGGTAGGGAGTGTATGCAGCAGGGTAGCGACACGGTTAAGCGTGACTTCCCGCTGAGCTTTTTCGCGGGTTTGGGTGAGTAAAGTAGATTGAGCGATCGCAATCGATACTTGATCCGCTACCATCTGGACAATTTCCAGTTCCCGTTCTGAGATTACTTGCGGTTGCGAGTAGTGACCGACTAAAAGCCCCCACAAGCGATCGCCATGCAGAATCGGCACCACCAGAGAAGACTGCACACCCATTGCTTTGAGATATGCCACATGGCAAGGGTCTATAGGGCGATAGTGGATCTTTCTGGTTTCTAGGGATTCTCCAGAAACCGGAGAATCCATTAGCGATAAACCAATGAGTCCTGACGCAACATTCACAATCGAACGCAGACGCACTTTCTGATAGAGTTCGCGTGCTTGGGGAGGAATGTCATCCGCTGGAAAGTTCAAACCTTTTAAAGACGGAAGGCGATTTTTATAAATAAATTCGGCAATCACTTCTCCACTTTCATCAGCATGAAACCGATAGACCATGACGCGGTCTGCTTCTAGTAACGAACTGACTTCTGCCACCGTTGCGATTAAAATTTCTTGTAATTCCAAGGATTGACGAATCCGGTTAGTGATTCGGTGCAGCAATCCTTCCCGCTCTAATTCTGACTGTAATTCTGGCTTTAAAACTTGCGTATTTTTACTGATGGTCATTTTTTCATCCACTACGCTTATAATATTTGTGCCTTTTTCCGCACTGTATCTATTTTCGGTGTACTGACTAAGTTCAGCCATACGTGAAAATATGGAACTTTTTTTAAAAATTAGTTTCTATACCAATCTAAAATGATTCGTGAAGGTGCGATTCCCGACTTCGAGAAAGAAGTTAGGATCTGAAGGTTTGTCTCACAACTAAAATAGGATTGCTATATATATGTTTTCGAGCGAGTTTGAAATCGGGTTTTAAAATAATGCTGTAGATTTAGGGATTTTTTAGAAAATGAGTTGCTAAAATTCTATCCAGCTAAGGTTTCTAACTTTCTCGTCAGTGCGATCGCGCTTGATGAAGATTTGTTAGCTTAAACTCTAATTGGAATCTTGATAGCAAACTCAGCCCCTTGACCGGGTGCTGAAGTACACTCCAACTGTCCCCCATGTTTTTCGGTTACAATTTGGTAGCTAATCGCTAGACCCAGCCCAGTCCCTTTGCCAACGTTTTTCGTTGTGAAGAAAGGATCGAAAAGTCTTGACTGAACCTCAGTTGAAATCCCTGAACCATTGTCAATTATTCGGATTTCTACTTGATTGTTCCCTGCGACTTTGGTGCGAATTAAGATGGTAGCGGGATTGCCTTTAATTTCTTCGATCGAGCGTTTATGATTAAACTCATCAAGAGAATCAATTGCATTTGTAAGTAAATTCATAAACACTTGATTCAGTTGTCCGGCATAGCATTCTACTAAAGGTAAGTTGCCATACTCTTTAATCACCTGAATCTCCGGATGTCCCGGCTTATCTTTTAATTGATTCTGTAAAATTACTAGCGTATTCTCAAGACCCTCATGAATGTCAACGGCTTTCATCTCCGCTTCATCCAAACGAGAGAAGTTTCTTAGAGATAGAACAATTTGACGAATCCGTTCGGCTCCAAACTTCATGGAAGATAGAATTTTCTGAAAATCAAGGAGCAGGAAGTCGAGTTCGACTTCTTCGATATAGTCTTGAATTTCCGGGGTAGGATTGGGGTAGCATTGTTGGTACAACTTTAAGAGTTTGAGCAAATCTTCCAGATATTCATTGGCAGGAGTGATGTTGCCATAAATGAAGTTGACTGGATTGTTAATTTCATGTGCAACTCCAGCCACCAGTTGACCCAAACTAGACATTTTTTCAGTTTGAATTAATTGAGTTTGAGTTTGTCTCAACTCAGATAGAGTTTGTTGTAACTCTTGAGCTTTGTCTCGGTATTGGGTTTCAGCCTTTTGAATTTCTTCAAACAAGCGGGCATTTTCTAAAGCCGTGGCGATTTGTCCGGCGAGGGTGTTGAACGTCTCTAGATCCGTTTGACTGAAGCGATCGCTTTCCTTGTCTTGAATGTCCAGCACTCCTAGTAGCGCCCCACGGGCGACTAAGGGCACCACTGCGGAAGAACCCATTTGGATGGGTTTCAAGTCTCCTGCTAGCCCTGCACTGTCCTGTTTATCCACCCAGATCGTTTGCTGCTTTCGGGCAGCAAGGGCGACTAAGCTGCGATCGTCAAGAGACAGACAGGCGCTTTCATCATGCCCAAGCATACCCTGATTGCCAGAATCAGCCCGCCGGATGAGTTGATTCGTGGTCTGATCTAACAGATAAATTTGCACGTAGTGCAAGCCGAAGCGATTCTGCATTAGGGCGATCGCTTCGCGCAATAGCTTTTCCGGGTCTATAATCGCTTTCGACAACTCGCTGACGGCAACCGTAACGTGTTGACTAACTTCCAGTTCGCGGGTACGCTCTTCTAAGCCTTGAAGCAATTTACCGACTTGTTCTGCCATCCCATTGAAACTCAACGCTAGCACCCCAATTTCATCCTTTGATTGGATAGAAGTACGAGCATTGAGGTTGCCAGCAGTGAATTGAGTCACTGTTCCAGCGAGATTAATCAGTGGCTTAGCCAGTAGTTCTCCGATCGTAATCGCCGCGATAATGACTACACCTGCAATGATCGCAGCCAGCAACAGCGTGTCGCGGGCTTGGGCTTCGATAGGCGCTAGAAATACCGCTTTCGGTTGGACAAAAACCACAAACCACGGTCGCGTCTTTAGCTTGGTAACTGCTGCTGCGTTCGGCTCGTTGTTTGTAGAGGATAAGGCGGTTGTAAAGTAAGGGGATGTTGCAGCGTTATCTAAACCTTGCTCAAAATCAGGCAAATTTGTCGAAAAGTCTGCCGTTTTCCCCTTGGGCAACCGTCCTTCTGCTTGCAGAGCTTTCACTTTAGCCGGTGGGAGTGGTGCTACCGATTTAAAATTTAACTCAGGTGCGTTTCCGTGAGCTAAACGAATATGGTTTTCGTCTAGCAAAATCGCAAAGGAAGCGCTTCCTCTCACTAGGTCGGTATTTTGGCTAACCAATCGCTGGACAGCAGCAGCGTTATAACGGATACGTAAGACACCGATAGTATTTCCCGACGCATTTCGTACCGGACTACTGAAGTACAAACCGATCTCATTAGTACTTGGAGAAAACACGATGGGCGAGACATAGGGTAAGCCAGTTTTAAACGGTCGCTGAAAGTAATTCTGGTCAGATTTATCTGTACCGATATCTGGTGTATAGGTATCAATTACATCTCGCCCCTGACGATCGAGCAGCGCGTAGGACGAGATATTCAAAGTATCTTTACGGCTGAGCGAACGTAAAGCGCCCTCGACTTCTGAAGCGATACTTTGTCTCTGGTTAGCAGGTAAACTTAAGTACTTGGCGAAGACTGGCAACTGAGCTTCAACCCGGACAGCATCCAGATTCGAGTTTATAAAAGCATCTATACTCAGGGCAGTTTGAGAAGCAGATGTTAAGAGGGTTTGGTTAGCATTGTTCGTCAGCGTCTTTTGTGTGGCTCGCTGATTCAAGAAGGCTAGTAATGCTAAGGGGAGCAGTGCCACACCCAGGAAAGAAAAAATCAGCTTAGTGCGTAGGGTATAAAGTTGGAACTGTTTCACAGTCAATTTACCTTTTGTAACTGCTGCACAAAGGACGGGTTAATCAGTTTTTGAATATCCGGCGCAGCGCTTAGCCCTCCGGTACGAGTATAAAAGTCGGCGTACAATTTGGCTGTATGATACAGCGACTCTGTTGTTGAACCTAGAGTAAATGCCTTTAAGTTGTCTTGCAAAGTAGACAACTGGATGCCATCTACGGAAATGGTTTCAGGTTTGATATTCAGGGTTTTGGCAATTATTGCTTTGCTTTCTTCTGGATTGGCTTTCCAGTAGTCTTGGGCTTGGAACCAAGCGCGAATAAATGCCTTCACCTCTTGAGGGCGATCGCGTAGCACATTGCCGTGAAACACGATGACATCTGGAATCAACCCAGGAGTCTGCTTACTGGTGAATAGCACGTTAGCCCCAGATTTAACTGCTTGAGACACATAGGGTTCCCAGGTTTGCCCCGCTTGAATTTCACCACTTTTTAAGAAAGCTGGAATTGCTTCCGCTTCTATATTGACTAAGCTGACATCTTGACTAGAAAGACCTTTAGTTTCTAGTATCTTGGTGATAAACAGTTCTCCAAAATCACCTAACTTAGTGCCGATCCGCTTGCCCTTCAAATCAGCCACGCTTTTTATATCGCGCCCAGCTACCATTGCGTCAGCACCAGCTGATTGATCGGTGACTAAAACAATTTTTGCCTCTGGGTTTTGCCCAAGCTTACTCATCACGCTACCTAATGGCAGAGCAACCCCATCGTTTTTATTAGCACTGAAGTTAGACAGGGGTACGAGAAAGTTTTCTGAATAAACGGGTTCGACTTTAACACCCTGCGCTTGGAAGAAGCCTTTTTCTTGGGCGATCGCTATTGGAAAGTGTCCAGCCCAGAGACTATATCCGACCCTAAGAGGCAAAGACGTTGGGCTGGAAGTAACTACTGTTGTCGTGCTATTGCAGGCGGTGATTAGCACAATGCTGAGTAATACAAGAAATACAAAGCGTAGCAATCGAGATTTCATGCTAAAACCTGTTGATGTGTGTGACTGAATACGGTCAACTTCCTGGCTGCAACTGCTGCACAAAAGACGGATCGATCAGTTTTTGAATATCTGGCGCAGCGGTTAATCCTCCAGTGCGAATCGAGAAATCGGCGTACAATTTGGCGGTATGGTACAACGACTCTTCTGTGGAACCTGGAGTAAACGCTTTTAAGTTTTCTTTTAAGGTGGACAGCTGAATGTTATCGGTTGAAACGCTCTCCGGTTTAATCTTCAGCCGCTTAGCAATCAGTGATTTGCTTGCTTCTGGGTTGGCTTTCCAGTAATCTTGGGCTTGGAACCAAGCTCGGACAAATGCTTTTATCTGTCCAGGGCGATCGCGTATTACATTGCTGCGAAATAAGATGACATTCGGAATCAACCTAGGTGTTTGCTTACTGGTAAATAGTACCTGCGCTCCGGCTTTCACTGCCTCTAATGTGTAGGGATACCAAGTTTGTCCGGCTTGAATATCACCGCTTTTTATGTGTGCTGGAATGGCTTCCCCTTCTATATCGACTAGCGTCACGTCATCGGTAGTAAGACCATTGCTCTCCAGCATCTTGACAACAAACAATTCTCCGTAGTCGCCTAACTTCACGCCGAGTCGCTTGCCCTTCAAGTCAGCTACACTTTTAATATCGCGTTGCACCACTACGGTGTCAGCACCAGCCGATTGATCGGTTTCCAGGACAATGTGGATATCTGGGTTTTTCCCAATGATGCTCATCACACCACCCAATGTTACGATGATGCCATCATATTTACCTGCACTAAAATCAGAAACAACTCCTAAATAGTTTTCTGAATACACAGGTTCAACTTCCACCCCCTGTTCTGCGAAAAATCCTTGTTCTGAAGCAATCTCCATTGGGAAATATCCAGGCCACAGATTGTAGGCAATTCGCAGTGGTGGAAGCTCAGGTTTAGAGGTTATAAAGGTTCTGCCATTGCAGGCTGTAACCAGGAAAAGGCTGAGCAAAAAAAGAGACGCGAAGCGGAGAAATCGAGATTTCATCTTGAAAAACTGTTGATGTTTAACTGCATGGAATAACGCTTTTTTTCTCGTTAATTTCCTGCCTGCGACATCTGCACAAAAGAAGGATTAATCATTTTTTGAATATCTGGCGCGGTGCTTAATCCTCCGGTGCGAATATAGAAGTCGGTGTACAATTTGGCGGTATGGTACAACGACTCGGTTGTAGAACCAGGAGTAAATGCTTTTAAGTTGTCTTTTAAGGTGTACAACTTGACACCCTCAGTGGAAATTTCTTCAGGTTTGATGGAGAGCGTTTTCGCAATCAGTGCTTTACTTTCTTCGGGATTTGCCTGCCAGTAATCTTGCGCTTGAAACCAGGCGCGAATAAATGCTTGAATGTCTTTTGGGCGATCGCGTACTACTGAGGATCGAAACACTATTACACTCGAAATTAAGCCGGGTGTGTCCTTACTGGTGAATAATACTCGCCCTCCAGATTTGGTTACTTCAGATAAGTACGGTTCCCAAGTATGTCCCGCTTGAATATCCCCGCTCTTAAAACGTGCTGGAACCGCTTCTCCTTCTACGTTGACTAGGGTCAAATTATCGCTAGTCAAACCATGTTTCTGGAGCATTTCGCTGACAAATAATTCTCCATCACCTAACCTGACTCCGAGGCGCTTGCCTTTCAAGTCAGCGACACTTTTAACCTCTGGGCGAACTACTATTGAGTCAGAACCAGCCGATTCATCAGTTGCCATCGCAATCTGTAAATCCGGGTTTTTCTCAATGATGCTCATCAAGCTACTTACTGTGATGGCAACTCCATCATATTGTCCAGCACTGAATTCAGACACCGATTCTAGAAAGTTTTGGACATAGACGGGTTTGACTTTGACCCCTTGAGCTGTGAAGAATTCTTTTTCTTGAGCGATCGCGATTGGGAACAACCCAGGCCACAAATTGTAGCCGACGGTAAGGGGCTGAGTTTCTTTTTGGGAAGTCACCGTCGTGCTATTGCAGGCTGTAATCAGCACAATACTGAGCAAAAAAAGAGACACGAAGCGGAACAGTCGAGATTTCATAGAAACTATTTTTGTGACTTAACTGGGGTTATGCTGCCTTTTATCGCTGAACCGATCGACAGCTTTACGAAAGTTCGGTCTCAACTCTGGTGCTTCTATTGGCTCAAAGCCTTGTCATCCGTTGGTTTTTCTCTCGCTAACTCAAGAATTAAGCGATCGCCGACAAGGATGACCTGCAATGATTAGAGTTTGCATCAGTACCCTTCTTAGAATTCCCGATTTTCTTCGGGTTTTCACCATCTGTTCTATATCTTTAGTGGAGGGTGTGGGGATCGAAGCGGGTCGATTCCTTAGCGCTAGAGAGCCAACAAATGTAAAACACCTTGGCGTTGCCATTGGATTTGCAGGATGTGACAACGCAACTTGGTATAAGTATTAAATCAGCACCAATCAACAGATTGCTCTTTCCCAGCGCGAACTGACAAGTCAGCGCTAGGCTAACGCCTCGCTTCGGTAACGCGATCGCAGCCCAGAGGTAAGCGTTTTTGTCGAGTTGCAAGCAGTCTATGCATTTAAAATTCAGGGAGAATGCCCTATGACGATTTGGGTAAACGAACAGATCGATCCGTCTGGGATGATCCATGCCTGTATTGCCTGTTGTGATGAAGCGCAGGCAAAAGATTGTCATGAGTCCTACCAGCAAAATTTAACCGATTTCCAAAAGGAGTCCGGTTGGATCGCCAGATTGCGAACGGTTGATTCTTGGGATGAGGTGCCAGTGAATTCCCTGAAGCTGGATTAATTAAAGCGATCGCTAGGTAGAAAAACTAATTGGGTTAGGTATGCTTGGGCGGACGCAGTTTCCCAGAACTAATGGGAATGAGGATTTGGCTGAGGATTCGCAGTTGTTCTGCTGTACCCATGCAAATGAGCAAATCTCCCGCCAGTAATTGAGTTTCTCCCGTGGGACCCCCGATGAGGGTGCCATCGGCGCGACGAATGGCGAGAACTAAAGCGCCCGATTGCGATCGCAACCGGGCTTCTCTTAGGCTTTGTCTCACAACGGGACAACTTTGAGGATCGATCAGGAACTCTTCCATATAAAAAGCGCGATCGGTTCCCGTGAGGATACCATCCACAAAGTCCATCACCTGGGGTCTAAGCGCTGCTGCTGCCATGCGCCTGCCGCCAGTAATATAGGGGGAAACCACGGCATCAGCACCGGCGCGTTGCATTTTTTGCACCGCTTCTTCTGTACTTGCCCGCGCGATCGCTCGAATGTTTGGATTGAGCGTTTTCGCCGAAATCACCGTATAGAGATTTTCTGCATCCGAAGGCAGCGCCGCCACCAGACAAATCGCCCGTTCAATCGCTACCCTGTGAAGCGTGTCATCCAGTGTCGCATCGCCTTGCACCGCGATATAACCCAACTGTAGCGCCTCCTCTACCGGCTCCATCTGAGAGTCTATGGTCACAAACGCAATGCCTTCCGCCTTAAACTCTTTAGCAATCTGACGCCCGGTGCGTCCAAAGCCACAAAGGATATAGTGTTCGTTTAAAGAATCTACCAAACGCCGCCGCTGCCTCAGTCGTCCTCCCTCTTGAAAGTAGCCTTGAATCAGGGCTTCTGTAAACCGATTGACGATGTAACCGATGCTGACCACACCTGTTAAAATCAGGGCGATCGTAAACAAGCGACCGCGATTACCCAGCGGATTAGTTTCTCCATACCCCACAGTTGCTAGCGTGATCACAGTCATATAGGCGGCATCTGACCACGACCAACCCTCCACCAGCTTGTACCATAAAGTGCCGAGCAGGGCGACACCAAAGAGTGCGATCGCACCGCCAATCAACTCTTGACGAAGGCGTTCATATTTTTGCTCAAGTGCTGTCCGATCGTTGCTTACACTGCCTGTAGTCACCTAAGTCAATTTTAGAAAAAAATGTGGAGGATACCCTCGCAGGATAACCGCTCTCGACTTGTAAAGTGAAGCACAGAGTCAATATTTTTAGAGAGACAGCTATGTTTGTACTCATTGGTGGAGCCGGACTTGTTGGGTTGGATTTAGCGCAACGGCTGGTAGACCTGGGGCATACCGTCGCCGTAATTGATATCGATCCAAGTGCTTGCCGGTATGTCCGCGAACAAGTCGGCGCAATGGCATTTGAAGGCAGTGCGGTCAGTACCGAGGTGCTGCTAGAAGCCGGGATTCACAAAGCTGATGCCGTCGCAGCCGTTCTCCGTCATGATGCCTTAAATCTAGCAATGGTCACGCTTGCTAAACACTACGGCGTTTCCCATATTGTGAGTCGAGTGCGCCACCGGGATTTTGCCGAACCCCTACGCATTGTCGGGGCTTCTCATATCATCAGTACCGTTGATTTAGGAGTTTCTACAATGGTGAATGCGATTGAGTATCCGCAAGTAGAATCAATGATGCATTTTGAGCAGGGTCAAATTGAAGTTTTAAAACTCTCGATTCCCCAAAAGTGCTATGTTGTCGGTCTTACCGTTGCTGAAATCGCTCAAGAACCCCAATTTCCTACAGGCTCTTTAATTATTGGTTATCAATCCCATCCCCACATGGATTTAGAAATTCCCAACGGAAGTACAGTATTAGAGCCAGGAGCGACGATATTAATGGTGACGAAGCCAGGGTCATTACATCAAGCCATTGATTTTATTAATGGTTGTGCCTAATCATCTTCTAGTTTCATCAGTTGTTCATCAATTGTTTTTATTCGCCCTTGCACAATTTCCTCAGAGAGAATTCGCTGCCGGATCGCCTCATTTAGCGCCCCTTTTTCTGCCAAGAGTAATCGTCGTCGAATGGCGTCAAGTTTTGAGCGATCGCCTTCAACTAATTGTCCCGGACGACGATTATAAAGATTCCGCAGCGCTTTTTCTGCCCCGGCAACTTGCACCTGATAAACGGCTCGCATTTCTTCATAAACACTTTTTGGCAAAACCCCTTTTTTCAATAGACTATCCAATTCATCTTGAGCTGCCTTAGAAGCAATTAACTGAGCCTGCAATTCCTCAATTTGTTGGCGAGAATCTGAGAAGCGAGAGAGTTGCAACCGGCGTACAAACCAAGGTAAACTTACGCCCTGCCCTACGAGAGATAACAACACCGCACCAAACACTAAGGCGATCAACTGCTCTCGCCCCGGTAGTGTTGTAGGTAAGCTAAGGGCAAGAGCCATTGAAAGAGAGCCTTTGATGTTACCTAAAAACAGGACGTGCTGCCAGCGCAATGGAATCGGACGGTCAAACCAACGCACTCCAGCCAACAGCGGATAGACAGTGAGGACTCGCGCAATTTGGTAAGCCAAAACGGCAAGCAGAACCGCTGGCAAAGTCCTCCAGAACGTCACCGGGTTTATTTCTACACCAATCAGCAGAAAAATAAAGGTATTGACTGCAAAACTGGCATAGTCCCAAAAACTTAACAACGCGATCCGATCGGAAGCAGACGTGCTGCGAGAAAGCCCAACGTTCCCGAAAATTAATCCAGCTACAACCACAGCCACAGCACCGGATACCCCTAAAGATTGCCCGATTTGAAAGGTTCCTAATGCAACTGCAACGGTTAGCAAGAGACTGCTAAGGGGATCGTGTAAACGAAGAAATACAGGGATGCTTAAATAGCCCAAGACTAAGCCAACGAGACTGCCTCCCACGGCAACAAATAATAGTTGTTGGATTCCTTCTAATACTGTGAGCGAACCTGTCGAATACACTGTCAGAATCAGGTTAAATGAAACTAGGGCGGCAGCATCGTTGAAGAGGGTTTCTCCTTCAACGATCGTGGAAAGCCGGGAGGGTACAGGTATCTCCTTAAAAACGGCAATCATGGAAACCGTATCAGTGTTTGCGAGAATAACTCCAATTAGTAGCGCTGGTATCCAATCTAGCCCTAGCCCAAATTTCAACAGAACGGCAATAATCGCCGAGGAAAGTATCGCCCCTGGACCCGCTAAAAGGGCAATTGGTTTAAACGTGCTTCGGAGACGGCTAACATCTGTATTGATGCCAGCTTCAAAGATGAGAATTGGCAGGAAAAGATTCAATACTAAGGAAGGATCGAGTCCAATCCGGCGAGAAAATAGTTCCGTGATTGGTAAACCTGCCAACACTAAACCCGTGACATAGGGAACGCGAAGCCGCTGTGTCACCAGGGCAACAACTGTGGCAATTAGCAGGAGAATAATCAGAATTGGGACTAATTCTGCAATGTTTGCTTGAGGCTGCTGGTTTGTTTGGTTAAGATTAGCGAGAACAAACGGCTGCGGAAAGCACCAGACGGGGAGTTTTGCTAAGGATAAAAGATGCATCATCTGATTTAGCTGATTGGGACAAACAAAAATGAGGAGCGATCGCAACTTAAACTTTCCCAAAATCATCCTGTCAGACGAGCCGATTGGATCAAGTGCAATGCTCGCGGTCAATCTTAGACTCAACCTGGAGTCGCGTGGACGATGTTAACCGCCTCAGCTAACCTTTCGCAAGTAAGGCTGTTTCTGTTTTCTCAGGGTTTATAGTTCCCTTTAAACAGAACTTTTTGAAAATTCCCTTTAAGATTGCCAAATAAGGATAAAAAATTTCAGGAGTAAGCAGTGAGTCTAGAAACTCTGGTTGAAAATTCCTCAATTCCGGCAGAGTCAGGCGTGTCCGTTCCGTATGACCCAGAAGGCTTTGACGCCTCGGTGATGAGTACCTACGGGCGCTATCCCCTAGCTTTAGAACGGGGTGCGGGTTGCCGCCTGTGGGATAGCGAGGGGCGCGAATATCTGGACTTTGTTGCCGGGATTGCCACTTGTACCCTCGGACACGCTCACCCAGCTTTGGTGGAAACCGTAACTCGCCAAATCCAGACGCTGCACCATGTCTCTAACTTGTATTACATCCCGGTGCAAGGGGAATTGGCAAAATGGTTGATCGACCATTCCTGCGCGGATCGGGCGTTTTTCTGCAATTCCGGTGCTGAGGCAAACGAAGGGGCAATCAAACTGGCTCGGAAATATGCCCACACGGTCAAAGGGATCGAAAAGCCGATTATTTTGACGGCTCACGCCAGCTTCCACGGGCGCACGTTGGCGACGATTACCGCTACAGGTCAACCGAAGTACCAGAAAAATTTTGCCCCGTTGATGCCTGGTTTTTACTATGTGCCTTACAACGATATTGGGGCGATCAAGAATGCGATCGCTACCCTCGACGAAGGCGATCAAGGTGTCACCGCAATTATGCTGGAAGCCTTGCAGGGAGAAGGTGGCGTGCGTCCCGGCGATGTCAAATACTTCCAAGAATTGCGGAAAATCTGCGATGAGAACGACATCTTGCTAATTTTAGATGAAGTGCAAGTTGGCATGGGTCGCAGCGGCAAGTTCTGGGGATACGAGCATTTGGGAATTGAGCCGGATATCTTCACGTCTGCCAAGGGATTAGGTGGTGGCATTCCCATCGGTGCAACCTTGTGCAAGAAACATTGTGATGTTTTTCAGCCGGGAGATCATGCTAGCACTTATGGCGGCAATCCTTTTGCCTGTGCGGCTGCGTTAACCGTGTGTCAGACGCTAGAACGGGACAATATTCTGCAAAATGTACAAGATCGGGGCAAACAATTACGAGCGGGATTGAGCGCGATCGCATCTAAATATCCCGACCAAATTAGTGAAGTGCGTGGCTGGGGTTTAATCAATGGGATGGAGTTGAAGGCAGAGATTGATTTAACTTCAGCAGATGTTGTGAAAGCAGCGATCGCCGACGGCTTATTGTTGGTACCTGCTGGTCCCAAAGTGATTCGATTTGTGCCGCCGCTGATTGTCTCTGCTGAAGAGGTAGACCAAGCGCTGCAAGCCGTTGAACGGGCAATGGCAACCGTAACCGCGTAGGGAATCGGAAAGTTTTGAGTTATGAGTGTTGAGTTTTGAATTAAGAATGCTAACTCAAACTCATAACTCTTTTAAGCCGCTTCCAGAGGAGCCATTGTTAACCCAGCGCGGCTGAGTTGCTCGTGGTAAAGTTCTGCCTGCTCTTGGGGACCCACCCAAACAATCGCTTGACCTTCAAAGTGGATTTGATAGGTGTGTTCCCAAGCGAGATCGCTCGTCATGTCAGGGATATACTTCACCAAACACTCGTGAACGTGTTCAAACGTATTGAAATCATCGTCTAACACGATCACTTTGTAATTAGGATATAACTTGCGGACAACTTGACTAGATCGTTCAGGAGTCTGAACAGGAGCTTGAATCGGTGCAGCGGCGGTCGGTAAAGTTATACCGGAGGCGATCGCGCCAACAGCGGCTGAAAGTCTCCTAGTCATAAGGCAGATTGCGAAAAGACCTTAACAAAATTAATTTACAAGTATTTTGCTCTATTTTAACAATCCTGAATCCCCGAAAGTAACAGGTTAAGTCAGAATCATCTTCGTTTCCTGTGACAACCAAGCAAAACCAGAGCGGGATTTGGTGCAAAGTTTTGGCAAAATGTCAACAAAACCTAGAAACCCTCTACCAGGAATTGTTCAAAGCGTTGTATAAATCCAACCGCCAGCTGTACCAAAGGCCATCCTACCAAACAAATTAACGCCGAATTGCGAGTGCTGATATCTAACCCTTGGCGGACTGCTACAATCACAGCCAGCAAACTCCAAACGGCTAGCACCCGCTCAAGTGGTTGTCCGAACAAAGGAATCAGCGTTAAGAAATTCAGCACTTGCGGAGCATAGGCAAAGCCAATCGGAATCATCAAATCCCTATAGGTAACGTGATTTGGTTTTCGCCACTCCCCAATCTTCCAAATGGTAAGCGTCCAGAAATAGTAGCCTCCCACAATGCTCATCCCATCAATCAGAAGCGCCAGCAGCATTACGGGCAGCGTTGCCAGGTTAATTAATAAAATAACAGCACTACCCAAAGCATGGGACAGTGCTGCTAAAATCACAATAGTTTGGGCAATTCGATAGGTTTTAGGCGTATTTCGAGCATTTTCATAAAAATTTCCATCTAAAGCAAGTGCATTCCAAAGGGTCGTGCCCAAGCTTACTTTTGATTCCTCGCTGCTCACGTTGAATCCTTACTACTCA
Source organism: Trichocoleus sp. ST-U2 (assembly GCF_039961875.1). NCBI lineage: Bacteria > Bacillati > Cyanobacteriota > Cyanophyceae > Leptolyngbyales > Trichocoleusaceae > Trichocoleus > Trichocoleus sp. ST-U2. The sequence continues at coordinate 16,062 of NZ_JAMPJY010000050.1, forward strand.
CGATTGATGACAACTTTGGATAGGATACTGCGTCAGGGATGCCTCAGGGAGCCAATCACCAAAAAAATTCACTTCCTGACCGAAATTAATTGACGTTAAGACAGTAACAGTAAGCAACTAGATATTCTTGAATGCTGCGATTGATTTGGCGGATACTTATATGGCTTCGGGGGGGAACCTTAAAGCTGTTGCTCCTAGCGGTCTTTATACTCATAATCTGGGGTATTACTTCGCCAGTCGGGACTGTAGTATGGTGGCTGGAACAAGGAGCAGAAACTTTAGGTTTGAAGAAAAACCAAAGCTCGATCTTGCCACCCAACAATGACTCAAATCCTGATGCCAAATCCTCCCCAATCAATTGTTACATTGTGTTTTTGACAGGAGTAGGAGATTTTTCTGCCAATGAATTAACACCGGGGGAAGAAGTCTTTTTAGACCGGATTGTTGAGAGTCATCCTAACTGTGTAGCCGTAGGAGATGTTTTCCCATACTCAGCAGAGAACAAGGGTCTAGGAGGACAGCGCTTATTAAGCCCCGTATGGCACTTTGCGAATCGAAATGGTGGGATAGGAATCGCCAGCGTGCTGATCAAAATCCGCAATCTCTGGCGATTTGCGATTTCCGCCGATCCTCGCTATGGCTCTATTTATAATCAGGGGATTGCCAATGCCATCATCGAGCGGATGAATAGTGGGCAGCCCATTTCCCGTAAAGGGGGTCAACCGCTTGACATCATTCTCGTTGGAACGAGTGGTGGCGTACAAGTTGCCTTGGGTGCGGCTCCCTATCTTAACCAATGGCTAGATACAAAAATCACTATCGTCTCTGTGGGTGGGGTCTTTAATGGGAGGTCGGGCTTTCAGGCGGCTCGTTTCTATCACCTGCGAGGGAGTCGAGACTGGGTTGAGGATCTCGGCGGTATTGTCTTCCCCTCTCGGTGGCTGTGGAACGTGAGTTCCCAATTTAATCAAGCTCGTTTGCAAGGGCATTATTCAGCCCGGAGCAGCGGCTCCCACGCTCACGATGGCCCTGAAGGTTATTTTGGTCTAGAAGTTGCTAAGCCGGAGGACATGACTTATGTAGAGTTAACCCTCCAAGAGGTGAATAAACTTCCTATTTGGTCGCTAGAGAAGCCAGCAAAGTAGTCATTGCGAATCGGGAATGGCTATCCAATTAGCCATTCCCGATTCACAAATATCACTTCCAATCTTCCCAATTCTGGTTGAAAATTGAGGTGTCTGGAAAGACAGTCGGATTGTTATTCTTATCCAATCGACGTTTCAGCGCTTCTAGTTGTGGTTCGGCGCGTGGCAGTTCATCCACTAGCTGATAAGGCGCGATCGCATTTTCTAAGGCAAAAGCGGCTGTTGTTCCAGCAGCAGCCCCCGCCGACCATTCAAAGGAATGCACTCGATAGGCAGCGGCGGCAATATGACTGGTCGCAATACTTTTCCCTGCCACGAGCATATTGTTGATTTTTTGGGGAATCATCGCTCTGAGAGGGATTTGGAACGGATAAGCTTGACCTGCACCCCGTCGTTCACCTTCCCGTTCGGTGTTTCCTGGAGCTTCTGCGGGGCTTTGGGTCATGCAAGGATGGAAGTCGATGGCATAGTGACCAATGCCTACAGCGTCGGGATAGATGGTGGAACGAGTGCGCCGCATGACTTGTTCCGGCGGCTTGGTGCCGCTCAGTACAGACGCTACTTCCAGTCCTGCAAGCGATGCCTGTAGTCTCCGATAGGTATCTGGTGACAATGTTTGACGGTAGTAGTCGTCTTTGTAGTTACGGCGAGAAATATCAATTTCCCAAATGCTAAAACCTTGAGGATAAGCCAAGGTGGGGCGTCCAATAATTCGCCGTCCTTCCCGCATATAAGGATACTTAGATAACCCATGCACCGTTCCCATTGGGGAATCTAACCCACTCAGGTAACGGTTATTGGGTTTCGCCTGCTTAACTCCTGGGCCAAGTTGAGAGTCGGTGGTTCCAGCAACCAGCCAGTGAAAATATCCCAGCGCGTTTTCCTCGCCTTTGCGGAGGGTTTCGGTTCGCAATCCTCCCATCCATTCTCCAGGCTGTAGCTGTCCAGCGGCTTGCAACTGGTCGCGAGTGTAAACTAAGTTATCTTCGGCGTTTCCGGGGCGGTAGTCGTTGCCCCAAGTCCAGTTCTGCATGGAGATGTCGCCGGGAGTGGGTCCCGTATAGGAGAGACCCCCGAATTTGGTCGTTTCTCCAGCTTTAGGACTCCAAATCCGCCGGTAGGTGAAGACTAGCCCAAAGTCCGCCAGGCGCTTTAATTCATAGCTGTAGTAGGGTTCATATTGAGAATAGAACGGTGGCGGGGTATGGGTTTGTGGTTGTTGGGTTGCCTCCATTGCAAAGGTGTAGGTAAAGCCTTGGGTGCAATAGCGATCGCCCGTTTCACTTGAAGAAGAAGGTTCCAGGTAAGAACGGGGGTCGATACCTAGCCGGTAGGGAACGTCAGCCAGGGCAATCAGTTCGCCGGTTTCTGAGGCGTCAACCACGTACCAATTTGGGGCTGCGGGTGCTGGCTTTTTCGCTGGCTGGGGTACAAAACGGACAATGGTTTTTTCAAACTGAGGCGAGTTCTCGTAGCGATAAGAATCCTCAATCGTTTGCGATAGCGGCAGCGTGTTGAGAGGAGATGCGCCTTTAGCTGGGCGATGCTGGATAGCGATCGCACCTTGAATCAAATTGCCCGCTTGGTCGATATTCAGTTCTTTGATTACCGTCGAGGGAAACCATTTCAGCTTGCCTCTGCCTCTTTTGGCAGCATCTTGCAATTGGTCGTACAGCAGTTTGTGAGCATCGCGGGGAAGAAAGCAGGATTCACTAACCCAACAATCGCCAGGATTGAGTTCTCCATATTTGCGATTGATTCGCTGTCGCAAGTCCAGGTAGCCGCGAGAATATAACAGCTTTTGCCGTTGGGTAGGGCGTTCATCCAGTGCGGAAGTTCCCTGTGCGGAAATTTGTCCTCCTACCCAGTCGGTAATTTCCGTGAGGCAAACGGTTCGCCCCGCCAATAAGCCTTCGTAGGCAGTCGCCGCACCGGAGAGTCCCCCTCCAACGACCAAGATTTCACACTCCACTGTTTGATCTGGGTTTCTAGGGGGTGCTGCCAAAGCAATTGGAGTGAATGATTCTAGCAATGTTAAGCCTAGAGTCAGGCTAAGGAGCGATCGCTTCATGTTTAGACGTTTCAGCTTCTACGTATATCTAGCTAGCTCTCCGACGCTACCACTCTCAAATTGTTCATTGCAAGCTTTTCTGGCGGCAGTCAGAACAAGCGATCGCTCTAGCCTATCCCGAAAAGGCGATAAATATTCCTCTACTCGAATCCCCCTGTTGAATTAGATGGCGATTCAAGTCAGCATCTGCACTTTTCTATAGCTAGCAGTGCAGCTAATTCCCGCTATTGGTAGTGCTTCGGATTTTGATTGCAGTAGCGCTGCGAATAAATCCTAATTTCCTAAGGACTCGCTGAATAAGCCTCTACCTAATGAGATGTTTTTAGTTCTGAAAATCCCTTACTTTAGCCTAGTTTTTAATTTCATTATCCTGTATAAAACCGAACAAAAATAGATTGCATTCATTTTTATTCTAAAAAACAAATATCGATCGAGATTTAGTTGCAATTTAGAGCAAGCTAGAGATCGCATCTGATAGACACGGCGCTGTAATATGTTTTTTGGAATTTCCAGTGAAGCTACAAAGTAATCTTTAGCAGCAAGTAGGGTTTTAAAGAAGGAATTGATACGATTAGCTCTCTCGGTAAGCAAACATATCTAAAGAGAGAGGTAGTTGAAGAAAGATTAAGCAGTATTAGTAGATGTATACCTGCTCAGATGTAAATGATCGCTGAGTTGAGAAAAAAAATTTAGTGCATCAAGACTTTCCTGAATTTGTTAGCTCTTTTTTGGCTAACGAACCTACGGTCAGCCCTAGCAAACAAAAGCATTTCCTGGAGATTTAACCATGATGAAACGAACAACAGCAACTGCTGCCCTTGTAGCAGTTGGATTATTTACGTCTCTGGGCTTCTCAGCCGTAGCTCAGACCACCCGCCCCGTAACGCCATCAACCCGACCGGCAACGCCGTCAAACCGACAGGCAACGCCATCACGCAACAGCCAGTTGACTGCCCTAGATAGGCAGTTTATTATGGACGCCGCCCACGGGGGAATGGCAGAAGTACAACTTGGGCAACTGGCGTTAGAAAAGTCAACCGACCCGAATGTAAAGCAGTTCGCGCAGCAGATGATTCAGGAGCATACACGGGCGAACCAAGAGCTGATGCAGTTAGCGGCTCAGAAGGGAGTCACGCCTCCAACCACTCCGGGGCCAAAGTATGAAGCGGCAATGATGCGGCTTCAGCAGTTGTCTGGAAAGAGCTTCGACCAAGCCTATATGATGGAGGGCGGGCTGAACGGTCACTTGGAAAGTGCCGCAGTGTACCAGCGTCAAGTTGGACTGGGACAAGATCCCGATCTAAAAGCATTTGCTAACAAAATCTTGCCAAGGGTGCAGGGTCATTTAGAAATGGCTGCGTCGATGACAGGTGCCAGGGTGGCTGAGACAGACAATGCGATGCCTGGAATGCCTGGAATGTCTGGGATGCAGATGAACCGAGGGACGCAGATGAACCGAGGGACGCAGATGAACCGGGGGATGCAGATGAACCAGGGGACGCAGACAACCCCGAATATGCAGATGAACCGGGGAATGCAGACAACTCCTGGGACACAGATGACTCCTGGAACACAGACGACCCCAATGCAGATGAACCGTGGGACGCAGATGAACCAGTAACATTGAACCAGTAACATCGGGCAATACTATAGAGCGATCGCATTTTCCTACGGGAGAGTGCGATCGCTCTTGTTTGTAGAGACGCGATGAATCGCGTCTCTACAAACAAGGTTATTTAATCTACCATCCCAAGATGGTTTTAACGGAGGGAGCGATCGCTATTCTTTATGACTACACTAAGCGAAAAATAAACGGGTAGCGGTAGGGTTGCCATCATCTTCCACGCTGATTATCTCGCCAGAAGATAGTGAAGAACCAAGCGATCGCTCCCAACACCAACAAAACGGGTGTTAACCAATCGCCCCAACGCACATATAAAGTCTGTGTTTGTCGTCGATAAATTGTGGCTACGTGTAGCTGGTAAGTATTCATTTTAGATATCCACAAGGTTCTCCCGTGAGGATCTATCACGCCAGAAAATCCAGTATTCGTAGCGCGGACAGCCCAGCGATCGCTTTCAATTGCCCGCATTAAATCTTGAGCGTGATGTTGAGCCATCATTGATGAGGTGTAATGGGCATCGTTAGAGGCTGTAAGAATAAATTGCCCACCCGCAGCCGCCTGACGCCGGAACAGTTCGGGAAAGGCAGAATCATAGCAAATTCCCACAATGGCACGCCCAAAGGGTGTATCAAATATTTGATTTGTTTTGCCAGGAATTAAGTGAGCATCGAGAGGAGAAAGTTTATCAATTAGTTTCCCTAAAACTTTTTCAAAGGGAATAAATTCTCCTAAAGGCACTAGCTTAGTCTTGTCGTAGCGGCTAAAAGTTTCACCAGTACCCGTAATCGTATAAAGACTATTTGTATAATCATTTCCCGCTTCCCCAAAGGTTCCTATCCAAGCAACGACATCTTTATCCAAAATTGCTTGTAAGAAAGAATCTCGAATCCAACTCGGTTCCGTCCATTGGACGGGGAATGCTGTTTCTGGGATTAAAACAGCATCAACTCCTTCAGCGGCTAAAGTTTTGTAGCCACTGGTATAGCCTTCGATGGCGCGACGCCAACCAATCGGATCGAATTTGAGTTTATTGGGAATATTTCCTTGAATAATTCCTACTTTTAAAGCAGTTTGTGGAGGTTGAATCAAGGGACGGCTATACAGTCCAAATCCGAGGAGATGTAACGCGATTAATAATCCAGCCGCAATGCTTAAATAACCAGGATGGAGAACGAACCGCCTTAGCGAAGCCATGCGCGTTAGGGCTTTAGGCGAAAAGGATACGAAGGAAGAGGGAGAAGAATTAGTTTCTTCTATTTGTCTTGTGTATTGTTTGCGGTTAATCCATGCTTCGGCAATTAAGCAATTAACCGCTACAATTGCTGCGGTTACTGTGTTAGGACCAGAGATTTGACCAAGGTGTAGAATGGCGAGGTTGTGAGGACTTTGGGTATAAGAAAGGGAAGTCCACCATAGCGATCCAGAACCCCAAAGGCTTTCTAGTCCGCACCACAGAGCAACGCCAATTAAAACGCGAATTAGAGTTTTAAGTTTTAAGTTTTGAGTTTTGAGTTTTGAGTTTTGAAAATTATTTAAAATTGCCATAGCAGCCGCCCAAATGGCAACTAATACGGCTCCCCAAAGGGTGATGAAAGTCCAACAAAAGAATGCGATCGCTAAACTTGCCAGCCAGGGAACCCCTAACCACGTCATCGGGTGAATCCCGGTAATCCAAGATAAGGCAACGCCGTGATAGCCAATCCCCCACGCCAAACCAATTAAAAAGGGAGAATTAAAACTAAAAAATGAAGAAGTTTCTCCTCCTTTTTTAAGCTTCAATTCTCCCTTTTTAAGGATTAAAATCCACAGAGGGGCTAAGGCAATCCAAGCTAGGGGCCATGCTTGGATAGGAGCTGTTGTCACCCCCATCAAGATGCCACCTACCAGAGAAATTAAAAATGCAGAATTAAAAATTAAAAAAGGTAGTTTCTTCATTTTTAATTTTGCATTTTTAATTTTTAATTCTCTACTTCTTCCTCATCATCAGTCGAGTCAGTCGAGTCAGTCGAGGGGGGTACTAAGGCAACAGCAGCGATCGCATCATCTTCATCCAGGCGTTGCACCCGGACTCCAGTTGCCATCCGGGATTGCAGGGAAATCGCATCGGTTGCTTGACGGATGATAATGCCTCGGTTCGTCACCATCATTAGCTCATCGCCTTCATTGATTACCCGCAATGCTGCGAGTCGATCCTTCGGCTTCCGGAACTTCGTCGCGACTAACCCCATCCCGGCTCGATTTTGCAGGCGGAATTGAGAAACCGGGATTCGCTTACCGTATCCACCCATTGTAATCGCTAACACCCACGGCCCTTGACCATTGGTGATGGGGGCGTCTTCACTGGTTGCTTCCAATGCTTCCGATGCTTCCGACTCCTCACTCTCGACGATCTTCGCAACCACTTGACTTGGCAAGATATCCATGCTAATCAGTTCATCCGCATTGCGGAGAGCCATTGCCCGGACGCCTCGCGTGGCGCGACCGAGGGGACGCAGTTGCTCGTGATTGGTTCTAAAGTGAATTGCCATTCCTTGTCGCGATCCGATGATGATGCTATCATCGGCTCTCGCTCTTCGCACCCACCGCAACTGGTCGCCTTCTTCCAGGGAAATCGCAATCAAGCCATTTGCCCGAATATTGCCGAAAGCAGACAGTTCTGTCTTTTTGATGTAACCACCCTTGGTCAGCATCACCAGATATTCATCGCTGGTAAACTCTGTAACCGGCACGATGGAGGTGATTTTTTCGTCTCGCGGGATGGGCAGCATTTGCACAATCGGGATACCCCGCGCCGTGCGAGACGAAGCTGGGATTTGGTACGCCTTGAGGCAGTAAACGACACCGCGATCGCTAAAAAATAGAACGCTATCGTGGTCGCAGCAGGTGAGGAAATGCTCAACGCCATCATCCTCTTTCATGCCAGTGCCTTTCTTCCCTCTCGTATTGCGACTTTGCGCCTCGAAGGTATTGACTGGCATCCGTTTGATATAACCCTGCTCTGTTAGCAGAATTAAGGCTTTTTCGTTGGCAATTAAATCGGTGTCATCAATCTCACCTTCCGCGTGTTCGATAGTGGTTCGTCGCGGTGTTGCGAAGGTGGTTTTGATTTGCGTCACTTCATTTTCAATGATTTCCAGGATGCGACTTTTGTTCGCCAAAATATCCTGCAAATCGGCAATTTGCGCTTGTAACTCTTCGTGTTCTAAGCGAATTTTTTCTGCTTCCAGTGCTGTCAGTCGTCGCAACTGCATCTGCAAAATCGCATCCGCTTGCGACTCAGACAACCCGTAAGTCTCCATCATTTCCGCTTTGGCGGTTGGGGTGTCGGCGGCTCTGCGGATTAGCTCAATCATCGCATCCAGGTGCAACAGGGCAATCAGCAGCCCTTGCAGCATATGGTCTCGCTCTTCTGCTTTCCTCAATTCGTAGCGGGTGCGACGGGTGATGCACTCAATCCGGAAATCTAGGAAAACGGTGAGGAATTTCTTGAGACTGAGTAACTGGGGTTCCCCATTTACCAGCGCCAGCATATTCGCCCCAAAGTTTGCTTGGATGGGCGTTTGCTTGTAGAGGTTATTCAAGACAACGCGGGGATAAGCGTCTCGCCGGAGTTCTACGACAATCCGCATGCCATCGCGATCGCTTTCATCCCGAATATCGGCAATTCCCTCTAACCGCTTCTCATTCACCATTTCGGCAATTTTCTCAATCAGCGCCGCCTTATTCGTTTGGTAAGGCAACTGAGTGATAATGATTGCTTCCCGGTCAGGACGCCCCCGATGTTCAATGGTTTCTATTTGGGCAACGCCCCGCATCGTAATCGAGCCGCGTCCAGTCGTATAAGCTTCCTTAATCCCAGAAACTCCCAGAATTTGTCCGCCTGTAGGAAAGTCTGGGCCAGGAATATACTGCATCAACTCCAGGTCAGTAATTTCTGGATTGTGGATCAAGGCGATCAATCCAGAGATTAACTCTCCCAGATTATGCGGGGGAATGTTCGTTGCCATTCCCACGGCAATCCCGGAAGAACCATTGAGCAACATCTGGGGAATGCGTGCGGGTAATACCAGCGGTTCTTGCTGGGAACCATCGAAGTTATCCCCAAAATCTACTGTTTCCGCTTCAATATCCTGGAGGAGGGCAACCCCTGTGAGGGCTTGCAAGCGGCATTCGGTGTATCGCATTGCCGCTGGTGGATCGTTGTCCACCGAGCCGAAGTTGCCGTGTCCGTTAATCAGCGGGTCGCGCATGGAAAAATCCTGCGCCATCCGCACTAGGGCGTCGTATACCGCTGTATCACCGTGAGGATGGTATTTACCCAGCACTTCCCCCACCACACGGGCACATTTGCGGAAAGGTCGATCGTGGGTAAGACCCAGCTCATTCATGGCGTAGAGAATCCGCCGGTGTACAGGTTTCAGACCATCCCTAGCGTCTGGGAGTGCCCTACCAACAATTACGCTCATCGCGTATTCCAGGTAAGACCGGGACATCTCGCTCCCTAAATCCGTGGGGATAATCCGCTCCGGGGAAGTGGTCATACTGTGAAAAAGCTCCAAAAGTATAGAAAAATGGCAGATAATATGCAAAGGCTTGCAATAAATTCCGCCTTAATTCCAAATAATGACAAATTCTATTAAAATTTTATCACATTTTGGTCTTTCTGGGTCGTTAGTTCCGGCTTAATTCCTAATGATTAATGGCGAATCGTTTGTGGCTAGTAATGCGTTTTGCTATTCGCCCCAAACCATCCAGAATTAATAATCTTTTAACTGACTTTGGTTACTCAGCGATCGCTTCTTGCTGCGTTTTGAGTTGAGCCGTAATCAGAGGTGCTTTGGGAGCTAGAAAAAAGCCAATCAAACTGGCAAACAAGACAGGCGTTAACGGACTGATGTTCGTTAGTTTTGTCAACAGTAAAGTTGTACTTACGGGCGTCCGCGTTACCGATGCATTAAAAGCCGCCATGACGCAAATCATGGCAAGGGCAGGATTCAGTCCCGGAATCAACAGGGCGATCGCTTTGCCGATACAAGCACCCGTGAAAAAGATCGGGATAATAAACCCACCCCGCCAACCACCCGTGACTGTGATGGAAATCGCCACCATTTTTGCAATTGCTAGCGTTAACAAGAAAGCCATTGAAAAATCATGCTCAAGGACTTCTGCTAACTCTTCGTGTCCAAAATAACGGGTGAGGGGGAAAAGAGTCGCCAAAAGGCCTAATCCTAACCCCGCAAAAGTCGTCCGCACATAAATGGGGCCGGGAATTCGAGCCAAAAGGCGATCGCATCCTCGAAAAATGCTCATGAACAGCCATCCGGCTATGGCTCCAATCACTCCGTACAGGATCGCCATCGCAAAATCATCAATGTTGTCGAGGGTGTACTGGGGAAAATGCCAAGTTGGGGCAATCCCCAGTTTGGTAATTGCCGCAAAAACTAGATAACTCGCGCAACTCGCCACAATCGCTGGCAGGATTGCTTCGTAATACTCCAAAACGTGTTGATGGTGCAAAATCTCTAAGGCGAACATGGCACCGCCCAGAGGTGCGCCAAATAAAGCAGTGAAGCCCGCCGCCATCGCCGCTAAACTCATCGATCGCAGGTCTTCCCCCTGCAAATTCAAGCGGTCAGCGACCCAAGTTCCCAAGGAGCCAGTGACTTGTACCAGCGGTGCTTCTGGGCCAGCACTGCCCCCAGCCGAGATGCTCAATAGGGACGCCAGAATCATCGAGGGATTTTTGGTCGCATCCAGGCGTCCGCCGCGAAAGTGGATATTATCAACAAGTACGGCAATTTCACCGGGATTCCCTAGAAAATAAATCACCAAGCCGATTAGCAACCCGGCAAGTGGCATCACCAGCAGTAGAGTCGGCCCTTCAACCCGGTTAAGGATGTGAATCAAGAACTCCAGAACGTTCCAGTACAACCCAGCGAATAAGCCACAAGCAGTACCGAGAACCGTCCAGCGTAAGACCCAGCGTGAAATCATCAGAGGATTTCGCTTTGCCAAGCCAAAAAGTTGAGGAAATCTCCAGCGTTGAGTGCGATCGGGGGGGTTGGGCTTTTTTGGTGACACTGCTATTTCCTCGCTATTGCAGGTAAAAGAGTTTTCTCCTCCGCCCAGACTCCGCAATCGGGCGTAAAAGTTATACTTTTTTATTCATAAATTGAATCATAAGATACAAAATTTTGAGGTTAGTTATGAACAACTTATCTACGCGATAAGTTTCTGTTGGATGATCCAGGAGAAGCGAGAGAGGACGGATAAGGCAGACGGCATTTTAAAATTTAAGCCTCAAGACAGTGTATGTCTCCCCACGGAGGAGTTTAAGCTGAGTCACGGACAGTTAAACCTATTTGGGTAAATATATATGAGCGCTGAACAAGTTTCTCAAGATGAAGAGATGAACGAACAAGAAGAAGCACTAGACCCAGAAGTGAAAGAAGCGATCGCTAAGATCAAACAGCCTCCGTCAATCAACGAAACTCTGTTGAATGTAGAGCCAGGTGAACTGAAGAATAACCCGGCGGTGGCACCTCAAATGTACAACGAAGGTGAAGATTTGAGGGATGATTTGAAACGGGATTAAGCAAGGTGCAGATAATGCCAGAAAGCATTGATGCTGCCTATGATTGATCCTGGTGTTGCCAACCTTTCTCGGACTATGCTGCCTGTAATCTACTCAGATGAGTTTCTCGATCACGACACGGGTCGATCCCACCCAGAACGACCCGCACGCCTGACGGCAATTGTGAACGCTTTAAAAGCTGCGCCTTGGGCAGCTCAAATTGAATGGCAGCTGCCAACGCCAGTAGAGAACCGTGCGATCGCGCCGATTTTACAACAAGTCCACACTCAACAACACATTGAGAAAGTCCGGCAGATTGCCCAGAATGGTGGCGGATATTTGGATGGTGGCGATACCCTCGTTTCCCCTCGGAGTTACGATGTGGCAATGCTTGCAGCCAGCGCGTGGCTGGATGGGGTAGATCGCGTCCTCGCTACCAATAACCCAGCTTTTGTGCTGGCACGTCCCCCCGGACACCATGCAGAACGCAATTATGGCATGGGGTTTTGTTTATTTTCCAATGCAGCGATCGCAGCCCACTATGCCCTCGAACAACCCCACATCAATCGCGTTGCCATCCTTGACTGGGATGTTCATCATGGCAACGGTACGCAAAATATTGTAGAAACCCACCCTCAAATTGCCTACTGTTCCTTGCACCAATCTCCTTGCTATCCCGGCACCGGACAAGCTTCCGAACGTGGTATCCACAACAATGTGCTGAATTTCCCCATGTTTCCTGGCAGCACAATCACTGAATACCAACCGCTTTTTGAGCAGAAGATTGTACCCTTTTTAACCAATTTTCAGCCAGATTTGCTGATAGTCAGTGCCGGTTATGACGCGAATGCAGATGACCCATTAGCTAGTATTAACCTGCAACCGCAAGATTATGGGTTATTTACCGATTATTGTCTGCAAGTAACTCGTCGCATTGTTTTTGGTCTTGAGGGCGGTTATGACCTCTCATCATTAGCGAGATCTGTTCTATCAACGATTGAGCGATGTTTAGTATAGGCTTTTGGCGCTCAGTTTTTGCCGCTTAAAATAGGACGCAGGACTGAAGGGTGAGGACTGAGTAACTAATCGTTTAAAGCACCATTATTTAGCGATCAAGAAAAAAGAGTTGTTTCTATTCTGGCGCAGCCCAAAGAAATTCTCGTGTGATTATTTCCAGTCTCAATGGCATTAAGGAAATATACTTAGTCCTTGCTTTGCACTGCAACGCTTAACATCACTTTTATCTGAGTCAGTCAAGCGTTGCGCTAGCTCCAAACTCTTTAACTCTTTCCACTCCAAGCAATCGGAGGACTGGGATAGGATGCCGAGTAAGAAGCACTAGGGCGAGTTTTCGTTTCTTCGTCTAGGACTTTCACAACTTTGTTGTAAATTTCTTCTGCCTGTTGCAGAGAATCACCAATACTGGTTAATCCCAGCTTGCCGAACTCGGAAAGACAACCCATGAGATGGAATACAGTTCCGGTTTCTGTACTGGTATCAAAGTGCAGTCGTTGGTGGGCAATAATATCCATCAAATCATTCGGCAACAGCCCTACATAACGTTCTTTTTGGAGGTTGTCGGTAGCAACATAGTATTTTGGGCGACCTTGTTGGCTGTAGAACAAACCCGTGGAACTGTCATAGCGACCGTTGGTTAAAAACTTGAGGGTCATAAACGGGTGGGTCGTCCCGCCCTTCCGCAAATTGATTTCAATCGCTTGGATGTCCCACTGCTCGCCAGATTTTTCGGGGTGATGACAGGCGATAAAGTCCACCCCAAAGCGTTCTAAAGCTCCTTTTTTTGCCAGGTTTCGCCCCACACGCAATCCTAAGTCCTGCAAGCGCAGGCGGTAAGCTTCATCGGCGGGGAAGTTGCAACCGAGATAAATCTGACCATCTGGGCCACCCAGAATTTGGTCGTGCGTGGAGAGAATTTCTACCTCTCCATTGGGGTCAATGCGACCTTGAACGCTAGGCGATCGCTTATGCTCTCCTTCAATAAAAGCTTCTACAATTGCCCCTAACTCTGGGATACGGCTGGAAAAATTTTCCCAAGTTTCTGCTTTGGCTTGAAAGCTTAAGGAGGAAAAGCGATCGCTGATAGCGGCAACCCTTTCGGCATGGGAGGCTTCTCCGGGTGCTACATTTTTGATCGGTCTGAGATCCAGTAGCGCATTTCCCTCCCCGGAAAATCCTTCATTGAGTTTGACAACCATCCGCTTTAACTGGGGTTGGCGTTCCCATAATTCGGCTGCTGCTACACCCAAGTCTTCTGCATTCCAGACACTGTCGCTGCCATCGGGATGAGGAACCCCACACTCGGCAAAGATTTTCCGGCTGCCGCTTTTGGTGCCCCAGGTGAGTAAATCAGGATCGAGCGCCAGAAGGGGAATGCCCATCTGTACTGCCAAATCTCGCTCTAGGAGTGTGGAATTGTAACAGATCATGTAAGATTTTTCGGGGCGCAAGGCTTGCCGCATCCGCTCCATCAAGCGAGGGCGCTCTAAAATCTTTTGAGTGAGAGGTTTGGCTGAGGAATCGTAGGTAGAAAATAGTAACAAGCGATCGCGAGCATGAGAAAACGGAATTCCCGGCAACAGTTGCAAGTAGTAATCAATCACAATCGGCGGTAACGGCTGTGAAGTTACATAAATCAGCCGCGTGCGTGGGTGTCGCAGGCGAATTAAAGAAAAGAGCAGCCGCTCTTCATAATTGAGAAAGCCCTGAATTTTGAGCAGTTCCCGCTGATCGAGGCTGACCGAAGGAATCACTAAAATATCGTAGTCATCGCTGTCGAACAAATCGACTCCCTGCCAGCGATCGCGCAGTTGGGCTTGAAGCAGTTGAAACTGCTCCGCCTGCTTAGAGGAATTCTCTACACCTTGCATTACCATAGACCTCCGCCTTGCTCCCAACGCTGCCCCTATCAGCGATTTTACCCAGATCAGGGGGAAAATATGGGCTTTGCGACACAAAACTGTAATTCTGCTTGACTGATGGCGCGAGTTGGAAACAAACAAACAGATTCCGCCTCGGCTGTTTCCAAAAAAAAGATACCCTCACTAAACCCGTAGATTTGAGGATAATGAGGGATTTTGATGAAGTTTAAAGTTTAGTCCAATCTACTTGGGAACCCCCGCCGTCAGTACCTCATGTCCTGATTCAGTAACTAACACATCATCTTCAATGCGGATACCAATCCCACGCCACCTGTCATCAATTGCCGGTTGCCCCTCGGCTGGTTCTACATCCAGTCCAATATATAGACCCGGTTCCACTGTTAGCACATGACCGGGTTGCAAACTCTGCCAAACTTCTTCCCCGTGCTTATAAACACCAGCATCGTGGACATCTAAACCCAGCCAATGTCCGGTGCGGTGCATATAAAAGGGTTTATATTTCTCCTCTTTGATAATTTCTTCAATATCACCCGCCAGGAGTCCCACATCGATTAAACCTTCGACCAAAACGCGCACTGCCGTGTCGTGACCTAAGTTGTAGGGATTTCCGGGTTGAACTTGCGCGATCGCCTGTAACTGCGCTTCTAATACAATGTCGTAAAGTATCTTCTGCTCTGTCGTAAACTTGCCCCCGACCGGAAATGTGCGCGTGATGTCGCCGTTGTAGTAGTCGTAGCAACAACCCGCATCAATTAGCAGTAACTCGTTATCCTGCATCTGCCGATTATTCTCAATGTAGTGCAGTACGCAAGCATTCGCGCCAGAGGCAACAATTGAGGGATAAGCTGGCCCCATTCCACCCCGTTTTCGGAAGATGTGTTCTATCTCCGCCTGCACTTCGTACTCGTAACGCCCCGGTTGAGCGAATTCTCGCGCCCAGTTGTGAGCTTCTGCTGAGATGTCAGCCGCACGACGCATCAATTCTATCTCGGCTGGACTCTTCACCAGTCGCATCCCGTGAAGCACCGGATTGGTGTCTTCAATCGCAATGGGTCCCGTACCCCGCTTGGGATAACCCGCCATCAACCGCTGCCAGTGGGTGAGGATAGTCTCATTGAAAGCGCGATCGCGTCCCAAATGATAATAAATCCGGTCGGCTTTTTCTAAATACTGAGGTAGTTTCTCATTTAGTTCTGCAATCGGGTAAGCTTCATCCGCCCCATAGAATTCTTTTGCCTTTTCCACCCCGACCCGATATCCTGTCCAAACTTCCTTATCTCGTTCCTTCGGCTGGACAAACAATACAAATCGGTGTTCTGCATGGTGGGGCGCTAAAACTGCCACCGCCTCTGGTTCATTAAATCCAGTTAAGTAATAAAAATCACTATCCTGCCGAAAAGTGTACTCAACATCGTTGTGCATGACAGCCATTGGGGCACTCCGAAAGATGGCAGTGCCGTTGCCAATTTTCGCCATCAACTGCTCGCGACGCGCTGCGTATTCTGCTTGCATAATCTCAACTACGTATCTTTGTTTTTCTAGGTGGTCGAGTCAGTCGAATTGACCAATATATTTTCAAGGTTATACTATGAGAGATTTGGTAACAAATCTTTATAGGGTGTACTCGAATACAACTCAAATTAAAATTTTCTGAATCGTTAGCGATTTTTTCAGGGGATTGGCTGCGCGATCGCTAATGACTGGATTCGACGGAACGATACTCCCGATCGACTCTTGCATCTATTAAATGAGAACAAAAATATTTCAGATAACAAAAAAACCGCTTCCATCTCGCTTAGCAATTTTACAAACGAATGATAGAGGCAACTATGACTCGCTTCCCCCTTCAAGAACAAGATGAAGTCACAGATTTAAAGGTCAAAACAGTATATAACGAAATTTTGTCTGAATTAGGGTTTGGCATCATTCCCAACATTTTCAAATCAATGGCGATAAATCCCGGTGTGCTGGAAGCGAATTGGAAAAAATTCCGCGCTACCATCCTGCAAGGAGATGTGCCCCGCACCCTGAAGGAAATGGTGGGAGTTGCCATCTCTCAAGCTCACAACAGCCCCTATGCCCTCAACGTTCACTTGCATGGATTATCTGCTCTAGGAATGAGCGAGGAAGTTCTCCGGACATTGGTTTCAGACTTTGCTGCCTGTCCCCTCCCCAAGCGCGAAAAAGCAGTCATTAGTTTTGGCTTACTTGCCGGGACTAAACCCCAGGAACTGACCGCAAAAGATTACCAAAATCTCCGAGAGTTGGGGCTAGATGACTCAGAAATCTTCGAGATTATTGCGACTGCTGACTTATTTACCAGCATAAATCGATACACAGATGCGATCGCTCTCGAAATTGACCAATTGTAAATTGCCAGTTTTCTCGTGAGTCCGTATTTTCTTGAGAATGTCGTTCGTTAAATTTCAGGAAAAACAGAATCATCCCAATAATGGGCAATACCCATGACTCTTTCCCTCCGTTTGATAGTAGCAATGAGCTAGAAAAACAAGCTCGCGAACCACTACTGCTGATAGCCCGCCGTCTGCTTGCGGAAGCCCAAGCTCTTTCCAGCCGCATCGCCGCTGTCAATGAAATTGCGACAGCGATTAACCGTACCCTGGATATAGACGAGATTTTGCGGGTTGTTGGTAAACAAGCTAAATGGCTCTTGGATTTCGAGCATTGTAGTGTCTATATCTGCACCGATACCAGTTCTTGCCGCCTCGTAACCCTATTTGGCGATCCTGTAGAGTTGACTGCCACGATTGTCGCAGAGGACAGCCCTTTAGGTCGTGCAATGAAAACAGGTCAATCGCAACTGATTCGAGAAGGCTCTCCATCTGTTTTTCTGCACTCTTATGCTTCCCAAATATTCGTCCCCCTACAGAGCGATCGCCAAGTCATTGGTACTATCAACTTTGCGACTACCCAAGCCCACGCTTACACACTGGAAGATTTACGCATTAGTTATTTACTAGCCTTGCAAGTATCGGCAGCAATTCGTAACGCTAGTGGCTTCGCCCAATTAAATCAGCTATATGCCCAACTAGAGGCAGAAAAACGCAAATCTGAGCAACTGTTACTGAACGTACTTCCTGTACGTGTAGCCGATGAATTAAAACGCACTGGCAGAGTTAAACCCGTGCATTATGACTCTGCCTCAGTATTGTTTACCGACTTTAAAGATTTCACTCAATTAGCCGAACAACTCACTCCCGAAGATTTAGTCAATGAATTAGATTATTGCTTTTCTTGCTTCGATATGCTCATTGAAACCCACAAGTTAGAGAAATTAAAAACAATTGGTGACAGTTATATGTGTGTTGGAGGAATTCCCACTCCTAACCGCACGCATGCAATTGATGCTGTACTAGCCGCCTTACAAATTCAAGCCTTTATGCAATGGCGGCGGCTCGAAAAAATCAAAAATAATCATCCCTATTGGGAAGTCCGCATCGGCATCCACTCAGGACCCTTGCTAGCGGGTGCGATTGGTCATAATAAATTTTCCTATGATGTTTGGGGCGATACGGTTAATACTGCCTCCAGAATGGAATCCTGTGGAGTTTGTGGCAACATTAATATTTCAAAAGCCACGTTTGAGTTAGTGAAAAATTTTTTTGATTGTGAATATCGGGGAAAAGTCAATGCAAAAAATAAGGGTGACATTGATATGTATCTTGTCACCCGCCTCAAAAAATGCTTTTCCCTAGATCCCACCGGATTGTTACCCAATGAGGATTTTAATCAACTTTATGCGGCAATCCAATCGGGGCATCCTGATTAGTCATTAGCCATTCACTAAATAATAACTAGGGACTCATCACGCATGATTGTTTAAAACTTATAACTCATCACTGCGATCGCAGTGCCATTTTCTGGCAAATCCGTTGATTTAACCGTCAAAGTATCACTATTGACCCGACGCACCGGCATCCCATCCATCAATGCCAAAAATTCATCCACGGAGACAATATCGCAACTCGCAGCATCGGCGGCTTGGGTGCGGTAATGCGTGGGAATCACCAATTTGGGATTGAGGACTTGTACTGCCTGCATGGCTTCCTGAGGCGTGTAGGCTTTGTCACTTCCGCCTACGGGTACTAACAATACATCGGGACGTCCCATCAGGATTTTTTGCTCAATATCAATCGGTGCTGCTGCACCGCCTAAATGCAGAATATTGATTCCTCCTTGCGTCCAACGCCAAGCCACGTTCGTGCCAAATCGGCGTCCACCGTTGCGATCGTGGTTAATGCTCATTCCTTGAATTTTTAGGTTGTCAACTTGGTAAACTCCCGGTTTATATAAAAACTGGGGATTCCCTGGCAACCCTTCCACCGCCCCTTCATCAAGTAATAGGCTGCTGACTAGCACTAAATCCGCCGCCACCTTCGATGAACGATACCCAGCCGTACAGCCCAGCTTCTGAAAGGGATTCGCCAAGACTCGTTTACCACTTCCAGTAAACAAAAAGCTGGTATGCCCCAGCCATTTCACAGAGACAGATCCACCAGGTGTTGCCGCCTGATAAGTCTGAAATCCAGAAGCCAAGCCTGTTCCTAATGCTGTAAGCAAACCCGCCCCAGCATAGCGCATCAACTGTCGCCGTTTCATCAGAATTTAGTCCTCAGTCATTAGTCATTAGTCCTTTGCTAATCGCTAATGCTTAATTGAGCGATGAACAATTAGCCATTAGCCATTAGCACTAAAGCGATTCCAGGAAGTTTCGCAGCAATTGCTTTCCTGAAGCCGTCAGAATACTCTCCGGATGGAATTGGACGCCCTCAATATGCGGATAGTTCCGATGCCGGACGCCCATGATGGTTCCGTCGTCTACCCAAGCCGTAATTTCCAGGACATCTGGGCAGCTGTGTCGGTCAATCACCAAACTATGATACCGGGTAGCGGTAAAGGGATTGTCTAATCCTCGAAATACGCCGACACCTGTGTGATGAATTGGAGAAGTTTTGCCATGCATCAACATGGGTGCAGAAACAATT
Source organism: Trichocoleus sp. ST-U2 (assembly GCF_039961875.1). Classification (NCBI taxonomy): domain Bacteria; kingdom Bacillati; phylum Cyanobacteriota; class Cyanophyceae; order Leptolyngbyales; family Trichocoleusaceae; genus Trichocoleus; species Trichocoleus sp. ST-U2. The sequence goes on from NZ_JAMPJY010000050.1 coordinate 35,382, forward strand.
TCACCGCCGAATACTTGACCAATGCCTTGATGTCCCAGGCAAACGCCCAAAATGGGTACCCCGGAACCCATCTTTTGAATTAACTCCAGGGAAATTCCCGCATCTTCTGGACGCCCTGGTCCCGGCGAAATCACAATTCCATCGGGTTTAAGCTTTTCGATTTGCTCTAGGGAGATTTGGTCATTGCGATACACCTGAATTTCAGATGCTACGGGCAGTTCAGCGCCAAGTTCTCCCAAATACTGCACCAAGTTATAGGTAAAACTGTCGTAATTATCAATAACCAGAATCAAATGTAAACTCCTTGTGAGTCAGAAGCCTTCAACTCAAAACTCAAAACTACTTAGCGCAGCATCGACTGAATCCGAATTACAAGGGGTGGCAAAAGCAGCGAACCAGCTACCAATACTGACACGAGTGCCGAAACCAGAACGGCACCAGCAGCACAGTCTTTAGCAATTTTGGCAAGCTCATGGTAAGCCTGCTTAACCGTTAAGTCAACAACTGACTCAATTGCCGTATTCAATAACTCCAGCGCCAACACTAGCCCAATTGTTATTCCAATCACCGCCATTTCGACTGCCTTCAACTGCAAAAAGACACCCAAACCAATGGCTAGGGTGCCTATAACTACATGGATGCGAAAGTTGCGTTGGGTAATAAAGGCATATCGAAGTCCGGCCCAAGCATATTTAAAACTAATTATTAAGTTCGGCGCAATTCGCCAAGCTAAATCCCGGTTTGGTTTCACTACATCTGAGTGGTTCAAAGAAGGTGTGGAAATTTCTTGAGACATGGCAAGGGTTTTACGGGGCTGAAGGGCATGAACCATCGCTCCGGCTGGCGCGTGGGCGAAACTTGAATCTAAGTCTTGAATCTAAGTACAGATGAAGGCTATTGGGTATAGCTAGGCTAGATAGTAAGACCAATAACCTGGAGTAAAGTTTCCTGCTGGTTCAACATTTTAGTCAGGCTATCTTCATCGGGATGATCCCAGCCGAGTAGATGAAGCAAACCGTGAGCCGCTAACCAGGCTAGCTCCGTTTTTAAAGGATGTTCCTGTTGTAGAGCCTGCCGAGTCGCAGTCTCAACGGAGATGGCGATATCACCAAGATACAGAGGTGTATCCTCTAAAAAATCCATCGGCTGAGGACAGTCTACCTCTAAGGATGCAAAAGCTAATACATCTGTCGGTTTATTTTGATGACGATACTGGGCGTTGAGGGTTTGTATTTCTTTATCGTCCGTGAGGCGCAAACTCAGTTCATAGGCATCCGCTTGAGGAATATCTAGATGCAGCGTTTCCATCCAACGATGGAACCAAGTTTCCCAAGTTTCAGGTGAAATTTCTTCTTGGGCACTGGCATCTGCTGGATTGGACGAGAAGAAATAGTCTTGGATGCTAACTTCTATGTTTATGCCCATACAACCGTGTTCCGGATTAACGAGTCAGGTAAGAAAGACCGATCAGCAGCGCCACAAGACCAATGGTTGACAGGGCAAAATGTTTTAACGAAGTGCCTCCTTTTCGTACCATGTTTCGCATTGCCAGCTTCACGTAGCTGGGTTGAGGCTCTGTCGAGGCGGGTGTCGATTCAGAAATGGGTTCTGGAGTTTGTGATGCCGCTTGTGGCGTTGAAGAGGAGTTGCTCATAAGGATAATTACTGAAGACTCAAAAGTGGTTTTTCCAGCTGATGATAAGCCAGGGATAAACTTTTCTTCCAACAATGTAACAGTTTGTTTCGCAATTGATGGCAAATCACCGAATCAGCAAGTAAAGGACAAAGGAGCGCTCGCTTTTGCGCGAGCGCTCCTTTGTCCACCCGATGTTACTAATTTCTTGGTGTCTTGGTGGCTAAGTAACCCTCTCACTGAGGCTACCCTAAAGACCAAACGGCGCAGCTTTTAGGTAAGCTGATTTTCTTGGCGCAGATAGGCTTCAATGAACGAATCGAGGTCGCCATTCATCACATCGTTAATGGCAGTCGTTTCCACACCTGTCCGCAGATCCTTGACCATCTGGTACGGGTGGAAAACGTAGTTACGAATTTGGTTGCCCCAAGCTGCCTCTACCATATCCCCTCGAATGTCCGCAATTTCCTTGGCGCGTTGCTCTTGGGCGACAATCAGCAACTTAGCTTTGAGGATAGCAAGACCTTTTTCTTTGTTTTGCAGCTGACTTCGCTCTTCAGTACAGCGCACGGCAATGCCGGTGGGAATGTGAACAATCCGCACCGCTGTTTCCACTTTGTTGACATTTTGTCCACCTTTACCACCAGCCCTAGAGGTGGTGATTTCTAAATCCTTATCTGGAATGTCTAGAGTCACGGATCTATCCAGAGTTGGCATTACTTCCACTCCAGCAAAGCTTGTTTGGCGCTTGTCGTTGGCGTTGAAAGGCGATATCCGCACCAGCCGGTGGGTTCCTTTTTCTGCCTTCAGGTAGCCATAAGCATAACGCCCTTCAATCTCTAAGGTGGCTGACTTAAGCCCCGCTTCTTCTCCTTTGGAGATTTCCGCTAAGGTAACTTTGTAACCGTGGTTTTCCGCCCAACGAGTGTACATCCGCAACAACATTTCCGCCCAGTCTTGGGCGTCTGTGCCACCCGCTCCGGCATTAATAGTTAAAACGGCTCCGCTTTGGTCATAAGTACCGGAAAGCATCTGTTGCAATTCCCATCGCTCAAGTTCCTGATTGAGCTTGGTAATGTTGCTTTCAGCTTCTAAAAGCAGTGACTCGTCAGCTTCTAATTCCAGCAGTTCCACAACCGCCCTAGCGTCTTCCAGGCTGTTTTTCCACTGGTGAAATTGTTCCAAGTGGGATTTAAGGTCATTGAGTTCTTGGAGGGTTTTCTGGGCACTCGTTTGGTCGTCCCAAAAATCCGGTTGAGCCGCGACTTGCTCCAAGTCTTGAATTTTGGCAGTTAGAGCAGGAACGTCAAAGATAGTCCTGGGTTTTACCCAGGCGATCGCACAACGTTTCGACTTCGCGTTTAATGTCTAGGAGTTCAATCATTGTTTTGAGCTTTTTCCGATGAGCGCTTGGTAGTAAAGTTGCACTCTTTTCGATCTTAGCTGGAGTGTCTCTCCCAATCACTAAGACCTGAACAAAGAAAGCGAAGGAGAGGAACAGGGGAAGTTACCAATTATCTTTTACCCATTACCCCATTAAGATTGAATTTGTGGAGTAACTGCTGAAAGTTAAAGATAGTCTTGATCTTGATCCAGATGCTAAGACAACGTTTCTACTTCACGTTGGATGTCTATGATTTCCAGCATTGCTTTAGCGCTTTTTCTTGATCGCTGCTCATATTGCACTGCAATCAAATTTATCTAAGTTTCTTGCTAAATGTCCAGTCCCAAAAAAAGCCGTGGGAAACCACGGCTTCAAGATGTGTGCGCTTAATGAAACTTTTGCCTGTTAGTCGCGGCTATTGAGCGCGTTCAGCAACCGCAGAATGAAAATGAACAAATTGATGTAAGTCAGATACATCGACAAAGCAGCAGGCAGATATTGGTCATCGCGGTAAGCGCGGGGCAGGATATAGAAATCTACCACAGCAGCACCGGCAAACAAAAACACGCCAATTCCAGAAATGGCAATTTCTAGCCAAGTGGGTGTATAGACACCAAACAAAGACAACAGCAGCTGACCCACTAGCACCACAACTAGGGCAATAATACCTAGCTGTACTGTTTTAGTGAGAGCCATGCCGTCTTGCTCCGACAGATTGGAGCCAATCTGTCGTGCAGCAATAAAGGTAACGCCACAGCCGAGGGCGGCAAAACCAATTCCTGCCACACCGACCCCTGGTGTCCTCAGAGCCACGAATATCAATCCGCTCAGGGTATAGCCCGACAACAGACTGTAGGTAGCCAGAAGGGGCAGAGCAACGCTTTTCTTGCCATTAATGGCAACGTTTTGGGCAACGAAGAAAAGGGCAAATTCTGCAATCAGGGCAACCCAGAAGGTTGGCATGAATAGCCCTGGGTTGGAACGGAGAACGCCAAGACCCCCGTAGGTGCCAAGTGCAGTTAAGACAAGGCCACCGCCGACGTAGGGGAGGGCGTTGGCAATAACGTTGGGGCCAACGAGTGCGTGATTTTTAGCCTCACGCATCGCTTGACGGAAGTTACTGGTGTTACTCATGAAGCTTCCTCAGAAATATTACGAGTCATTTACATTTATGCGATCGCCAGTCTAATTCAATTGTGACGTAGAGCCGGAGTCCTTAAAAGGGTGGGTTTCACGAAGCAAACGCTTACGGTTTGTTTTTGAAGTAAGGATTAGTTTTTGGCTACATCAAACTGCAACTTACGTATATATGCTGACATTCCGGGAGAGGCTCTCTGTGAGTTCCGTATTCCAACGATGGTTGTTGAAAGCGCCTATACAGAAAATGAATTCAGTTAGACGAAATGAAGAGATAGCGATTTCCCAATCTCCCAAACGGGGTGGTTTTACAGAGGCTTTGACAATGGCGACTCAATCTTCTTGCAGCTCCGATTCGATGGAACTTTTGATTGCTTACTATAAAAATCCATCAGTTGAAGTTCGCAATCAACTGGTGCAGTTGAATGCTGGACTGGTTCGGAAGATGGCTCATCGAGTCAGCTATCAGTGTGCGGAACCTTATGAAGATTTGGAACAACTCGGCTATCTCGGTTTGATTCGGGCGATTGAGCGATTCAATCCCCATCAAGGTTATGCTTTTAGTTCCTTTGCGGTTCCTTACATTCGCGGCGAGATGCTGCATTATTTACGCGACAGAAGCGGCGTAATGAAAATGCCTCGTCGGTGGCAGGAAATCCAGCAGGAAGGACAAAAGGCGCGAAAAGAGTTGGCACAAACTTTAGGGCGATCGCCAAAAGAAGCTGAAATTGCCCAAGCAATTAAAGTATCTCTAGAAGAGTGGAGTGAAAGCAAGGTTGCGGCTCAAAACTGCCGACCATTAAGTTTAGATAGTGTCGTTTTTGAGCAGTCTGACTTTCAGGTGACGTTGGCGGAAACACTCCCTGACCCTCGCTATCAATCTTGGCAAAGTCAAGAAGAAGAACGGCAAGAGCTGGAAGGGGCAATGAGTTATTTGGACAACAAAACTCAAGCAGCAATTGAGTTGGTGTTGGTACGAGATCTTCCTCGGAAAGAAGCGGCTAAGCGAATTGGTGTCAGCCCGATGACGGTGACACGGCATCTTCAAAGAGGAGTTGAGCAGTTGGTATCGCTGTTGCAACCTCAATCAACCGAGCGTTTGGCTAGTTAAAGGCTTCCTGGAAAGAATTACAAGCAAGACAGCTTGTTTGGGAAGTAGTCGCCAGTTAAAAATTAGTAGAGAGTTTGTAGAGTGGTATATACCACTCTATTTTTTTAGGTGGCATAACGCCTGAAGGCGTTCGGCTACATTTTCCCCAAAGCTACCACTGCATTCTGCCCTCCGAAACCAAAGCTGAAACAAAGCACCTGTTTAATTTCACCTTGACGCGGGACTTTAACTAAATCTAAATCAAATTCTGGTTCCTTTAACCCCACACACGGTGGCAAGATTTGATGCTTCAATGCCATTAGGGAGAAAGCGACACCTAAGGCTCCAGATGCTCCCAATGTATGACCTGTGGCTCCTTTAGTAGAACTGACTGGCACCGTTTGGGGAAAGAGATACTGAATTAAGTGCGCCTCATTTTGGTCGTTGAGCTGGGTAGCGGTACCGTGAGCGTGGATGTAATGGATGTCCGCAGGCAAAAGGTTGCTGCGATCGCAACATTGCTTGACGGCTGCGATCGCACTCCGACTTCCTGGCTCAGGGGTATTCGTATGATAAGCGTCCGATGTCAAGCCAAATCCCAGCACTTGACCATAAATCCGTGCTGAGCGACGCTTTGCCAATTCTGCGGATTCCAGTACCAAGACGGCTCCCCCCTCTCCCAAGGCTAAGCCTTCCCGCCGCCGATCAAAAGGATAAGCGCCCGTTTGAGCTAAAGCGCCCATCTGCTGAAACCCTGCCAGGGTCAGCGGTGTAATCGATGATTCCACGGCTCCAGCAATGACTTGCTGACAGTGCCCAGTTTCCAAGAGCGACGCTGCTTGCGCGATCGCCCAAATTCCAGTTGCACAAGCCGCCATTGGTGCCAAGACTGACCCAGTTGCCCCGATTTGACGAGCGGCTGCGATCGCATTCATGTGGGGCAGCGTCTCCAAAAAAGCCTGGGTTGGCAGGTGTTTGTATCGCGGCGATTTTACTGGTTCGGCATCCCGATAGAACTCCCGCGCCAATTTCTCCCAAGATGCCTGATAAGAGCGACTCGAACCAATGACGACTCCACAATCGGGCAAAGGCGAAACTAAACCAGCATCTTCCAGCGCCATAGCGACAACCCGCTGAGTCAGGGTTGCTAACTCAGCGGGTTGTTTCCCTATCAATCCTAAGGGTCGGGGGGCAAGTTCTGGAAAGGGTTGATGCAACTGAATGCCAGATTGACCGGCGATTAAACGTTGCCAGCTCGTCTGCAAGCTGTTACCCAAAGCCGAGACTAAACCAATCCCAGTAACGACAATCTCCACCGATTACCCAGCGAATCGCCAATTGCTATTTCTTGAGATTTTCCGCACCTTTGGTCACCTTAGCCGATTCAATGCGATCGCCCTGCTGAATCTTGTCAACGACCTCCATCCCTTTGGTTACATAGCCAAAAACAGCATAGTCACCATCCAAGAACGGCAAATCGGCTAAAGCAATGTAAAACTGCGACGAAGCCGAGTCGGGTAAAGATGAGCGAGCCATTGCGACAGCGCCACGAGTATGTCGCAACTGCGGGGGTTGAGAAACACCCGCACTTTTGAGCGTTTCGCTGAGAACGGGTTTTTCCGCCCCTTTGGGCTTAATTTCGAGGGGAATGTAACGCGCTTGACCCGTCGCTGGATCGATAAAACCACCCATCCCCAGACGTTCTGTGGGCACATTCGGGTCTTTACTTTGCGGATCGCCACCCTGAGCAACAAAGGGTTGCGGTTGCCGCACTACGCGGTGAAAGACCAGTCCGTTATAGACACCTCTTTGAACTAAATCGACGAAATTCCCAGATGTAATCGGGGCATTAGTGCCATCGACTTCAATCGTAATTAGCGAGCCTTTAACCGTCATGTCTACGGTGGCTTTACCTTCTAGGCGGGGCAAACTGCTTGTTTTGGGACTACTCGCTGGAGTGGCAGATGCTGAGGTTGTTGCAGTTGCTGAGGGGCTGGTATCCGAGGAAGTAGCCTGCTCGGTGGTACATCCCCCCAACATCAGTCCTGCGATCGCAAAAAGTAATATAAACCAGTGCCGGATTTGTATCTGCATTTTCATTTCACCTAATTGGTAGCCAGAGCTACTGAATCATCTTATGCAGATATTGGGAGGCTCAACCAAGAATTGTTAGAGACCTTCAATGGGCACTTCCAAGAAGCGAGCCAGTTGGGCACCCTGATTTTCCAGCTCTGACAAGGGTAGAGGTTCCCCAACTCGCGTCAGGGGAATATCGCGGCGTCCTTTGACGCGCAGATAAATCGACCGGCGTGGGTTGAGACCTTCTTTAATTTCCACCCGAATCGCTTGGACATCTTGTATGCGACAGCCGACTTCAATTTGGCGGTTTTTGCCGAGAAAGCCCCATCTAAAAATCCGAATATATCCGGTTTCTTGATTAAACTCGTTGTAACCGCCCCCTACGTCTAAAAGAATCATCATCCATAGATAGAGCGCTACGAGTAACCCGGCTAACCCGTAAAGTCCCATGACTATCCCTTGAGGGATAAAAAGTAACTTGGTGGGGTCAGCAAAAGGGAGAAGATTAACTTTTAGGTAACTTGAAATTCCGGCCAATAAAAAGCCTGTAGCTCCCAAGGAGACTACGGTTGCCCACCAATAGTTACTCAAACGACGAGAGCCTAAAACCTCTTGACGGAGAACGCGGTTACTTGTAGATGTTGTCGGTGCAGCCATGAAAGAAAACTCTGTGTTCGCCAAAGTTGTTAAGGAAAATTTTTAAGATCGGACTGATTCAGATTATCTAGCTTCCCAGGGATTTATGCTATTGATTTAGCAATCTAACTGAGCTAGAGATTAATGAGAAGTACGTGTCAGATTGTAAAAATTCTGATATTTTCTTATCATAGAGGACACGTGCTAGAACCCTAGGGTTTTACTTTGGGGACAAAAAGCGCCCCATTCCCAAATAACAGTAGCCTGAAACCCGGTATCAGGGCGACAGGTTAGTGGAAATTGACACGCAGGGGAATCAAGCGAGTGTGTCTATTGAAGACAGAACCCGGCAAACTTCTCCAAAATATCCCACTACTGTCTGACGTGGGTCGTGTCAAATAAATAATGTTAATTGCTCAAGTTCAGACGATTTGACGCAATAGTAAGAGGATTTGAAATGACCATTGCAGTCGGACGCGCGCCAAGTTCAAGAGGGTGGTTTGACGCCATTGACGACTGGCTCAAGCGCGATCGCTTCGTATTTGTCGGCTGGTCCGGCCTACTGCTATTCCCCTGCGC
>NZ_JAMPJY010000051.1:0-40807 GCF_039961875.1 Trichocoleus sp. ST-U2
TGCTACTCCAAATCACTTGAGATGCTGAAGTGTTCGCTCCGTTTGCTCCTTCACTACTTGAAGTATCGAACAGTTTTTCTATCAGCTTAGTTCATTACAATTTCAGCAACGCCAAAAAGTATTCATTCCCATCGATGACTGCCAGCCCTTTGCTGCACTGATTTTGCGCTCCTTTCCCCCAGAACTTGACAAATTGACTCAGCGACCGATTCAATCACTCCGGGGCTATCTCCTCAAAGTCAGGATGACGACTGGAAATTTGAGAAACCTCTATAAATCTAATGTTTGCCTGTCAAAATACTGACCCCCGAACTAGGTGAACCGCTCCCTATAGAGCAATCTGTAAGATACTGTTAAAGAGAAATTAAAAATTAAAAATTAAAACTAAAAAATCACCTTGATAGTTTTTAATTTCCTCTTCTAAATTTTGACGATTGACGTGCAACTTTGCTGAATCCCGTGCCTCCAACTGCTCAACGGACGAACCCACAACACTCAACACGACGTAGGTTTTTACAAACGTCAGCTGCTGCTACCCTCGGACTGGCAATGTCTGGTTGCGGCTGGACGCTTGCCCAAGTGCGCTCGGCACCCGCCAACTCTGATGCATCCAACAACAAGTTATTGTATCTCTACACTTGGGCTGGCTATACCGATGAGGATTTGTTAAAACGCTTTACCAAAGAGACTGGAATCAAGGTCATTGCTGATGTCTATGATTCCAACGAAGCGATGCTAGCCAGGATTCAAGCGTTGGGAGGCGGGGACTACAGCATTATTTACCCATCTGACTATACGGTGAGGAAGATGGTGGAACTGGGCTTGCTCAGTGAAATCGATCGCTCCCGCGTCGTAGGTTTGGATCGGTTGTTTCCCCGCTTCCAGAATCCCGTCTATGACCCAGAAAACCGCTACAGCATACCCCTGAGCTGGGGAACAACGGGTCTCATTTACAACACCCAGAAGCTGAAGCAACCACCAGCAGATTGGAATTATCTCTGGGACAATCAGCAGGCACTTTCTCGCAGGATGACCTTGCTGAATGATGTTCGGGAAGTAATGGGTGCGGTGTTGAAAATGCTGGGGTACTCTTACAACTCAAAAGACCCGCAGCAGATTAAACAGGCGTATGAAAAGTTAATGGCGCTCAAACCGGCCCTCGCTTCTTTCACCTCTGATGCCTGGAGAACTCAAATTTTAACTGGGGATTTGCTGCTGGCAATGGGATTTTCATCCGATGCCAATGAAATTATTCCAGAAAATAAAAACTTACAATATCTAATTCCTCGGAGTGGTTCTTCGGTGTGGACTGACACACTGGTCGTTCCGATAACAGCTCCCAATCCAGAAGGAGCTTATGCCTGGATTAACTTTATGTTGCAACCTGATGTCGCCGCTCAGATTTGCGAACGTTTAAGTTTCGCGACACCCAATCAAGCTGGCTACAATCAGCTACCTGATGAAATCCGTAACAATCAAATTTTATTTCCCCCAGAGGCGGTACTTGCCCAATGCGAAGGCGTTGCGCCGCTTGGAAAAGTTGCCGAAGTTTATGAATCCTATTGGACTCGATTGACGAGCAGCTAACATTAAATAATCTTGAGTTTTGAATGATGAATCGAAGCAACAATTGATACTTCATATCAATCATCTTTCATTAATAACTCAAAACTCAAAACTCAAAACTCAAAACTTTTTTCTGTCGTGTCTACCCCAACGTCTCCTCCCTCTATCCCCAATCCCACTCCCTCTGATGGAATCGAATCGCCAGTGCTAATGGGCAGCAGACGCCCCGGCTTGAAGTGGTTGGAACCAATGGCGCTGCTGGGTCCGGCTGGTATCTGGTTGGGTTTGTTGCTAGTGCTGCCAACGCTGGTGATTTTTCAGCTGAGTCTAGTACCAGGAATCCGACCTGGGGATGTGGTGAATCCCAGCGGGTTCGATAACTATGCGCTGGTATTTCAGCCCGTCTATTTGCAGGTGATCGGGCGATCGCTATTTTTTGCAATTGGCACTACAATCGTTTGTCTTTTACTAGGATTCCCAGTTGCTTACTGGATTGGTCAAATGGCACCAAAACAGTGGCGAAATTTGCTGCTACTAGGCTTTGTCTTGCCTTTATGGACATCATCGCTGCTGCGTTCTTACGCCTGGATTACAATCTTGCGTCCTACGGGTGTCCTGAACACGATGTTAACGACTTTAGGACTTCCAGCTTTGGAGTTGCTGAACCAGAGTTCAGCCGTATTTATTGGGATGGGTTACAGTTATTTGCCCTACATGGTGTTAATTCTTTACGCCTCTGTAGAAAAACTGGATCGGCGGTTGTTGGAGGCCTCTGCCGATTTGGGGGCAAATCCAATTGACACTTTTTGGAAAGTGACTGTCCCGCAAACGCTACCAGGAATTGCGGCTGGTTCTTTGCTTGTATTTATTAGCACTTTAGGGGATTTTGTCGATCCGGAATTGCTGGGCGGTGCCTCCAGCATGACCATATCCCGCTTGATTTATAACCAGTTTTTGGGTGCAACTCAAAATTGGGGATTTGGCTCGTCTTTGAGTATGGTTTTAATTTTTGCCGTGAGTGTAGCGATCGCGCTTTTAATTAAATACGGCGATAGCACACCGCAAAAATAAGGCTTATATAGAAGGTGCGTTGGCGATAGCGTAACGCACCATTATTTTCAGAAAATCTCTAAAATTTCTGTTAAATATTTGCCATAGGTACTAGACAAGTATTGGCGCAAGTGCTAGTTTTATATAATGGGAATCTGTGCGCCCATATAAAGTATTTTTTGAATTTAATAATGATTGATTGGTCAGTAAGCGCTGACTAATTCACTGTATGGAATAACTGTAAGTTGGGTTGAGGAACGAACCTCATCAAATTGTTTAGAGGGGTTGGATTTCCTTACCTTAACCCAATCTACGCTAAATCAAGTTTCCAATTATTTATGAGTTATTGCTTAAATCCCGCCTGTCAGAAGTGTCAAAACTCCCACAATGACAAATTTTGTAAAAACTGCGGGACGAAGCTGGTACTTTTAGGGCGTTACCGGACTTTGGCACCGCTGGGACAAGGTGGGTTTGGTAGGACTTTTCGGGCAATTGATGAAGCGAAACCTTCTAAACCAGCTTGTGTAATTAAGCAATTTTTCCCGATTCAACAAGGCACAAATACAGCTAATAAAGCAGCAGAATTATTTCATCAAGAAGCTGTACGGCTAGAAGAATTAGGGAATCATCCGCAGATTCCGGAATTGTTAGCCCATTTTGAGGAAGAGAACCGTCAATATTTGGTGCAACAGTTTATTAACGGACAAAATTTAGCCCATATATTAGAACAAAAAGGTGTTTTCAATGAAACTGAAATTCGCACCTTGCTGACAGACTTGCTGCGCGTATTAGAATTTGTGCATGGTAAGCAGGTAATTCACCGGGATATTAAGCCAGAAAATATTATTCGTCGTCAGGTTGATAACCAACTGGTGTTAGTAGATTTTGGTGCAGCTAAATTTGCGACGGGAACCGCATTAGCCAGAACTGGAACAGTAATTGGTGATTTTCGATATATTGCACCAGAACAAGCAGTCGGGAAAGGAGTTTTTGCCAGCGATTTATATAGTTTGGGTGTCACCTGCATTCATTTGCTAACTAACGTTGAGCCTTTAGAATTATTTGATACTGACGAGGATACTTGGGTTTGGCAGAGTTACTTGCCAAATCCTTTAAGCGACGAATTGCGTAGCATCTTAGATAAGATGATACAAAGAGGTGCGAAACGGCGATATCAATCAGCCGAAGACGTAATAAAGGCAATAACTCCGCAAAAGTTATCTGTAGCGCCAACAATTCTAAATATTCCCCAAGCTTCACCGCTAAAAACGTTTGATTTTGATGTGGTGACAGTAAACGCACAGGGAATGGAAACTAACCGCTGCCGAATGCAAGCAAAATATTTCTCTGAAGACTTAGACAGGGGAATGACACTAGAAATGGTAGAAATTCCAGGTGGTACTTTCCTGATGGGTTCTCCAGACATGGAGAAGAAACGCAACAGTAATGAAAGTCCGCAACATCAAGTAACTGTAGCACCCTTTTTCATGGGGAAATTTACAGTTACACAAGCGCAGTGGAAAGCCGTAGCAAACCTGCCAAAAATTAACAGGGATATACAACCAGATCCTTCCTACTTCAAAGGTACAAATCGACCTGTAGAAAATGTATCATGGCACGACACAGTTGAATTTTGTGCGCGTCTGTCGAAAAAAACTGGAAAGAGTTACCGTTTGCCCAGCGAAACCCAATGGGAATATGCTTGTCGTGCAGGAACAACTACACCTTTTCACGTTGGCGACACAATTACTACAAATTTAGCAAACTACGACGGAAATTCTACTTACGCCTCTGAACCAAAGGGGAAATATCGTCTACAAACGACAGAAGTGGGGAGTTTTCTACCCAACGCCTTTGGACTATACGATATGCACGGAAACGTTTGGGAATGGTGTGCTGATATTTGGCATCCTAGTTACAAAGGTGCGCCTAATGATGGGAATGCCTGGGAGTCAGAAGGAGATAATTCGTTCCGGCTGCTTCGCAGTGGTTCGTGTATCAACGATCCCTGGGACTGTCGCAGTGCGGTTCGTGGCAGGAATCAGCCGGACAGCAACAGCAGGTACTTTGGATTTCGAGTGGTTACTGCCTCTGCATAGACTCCTTAGTCCTTTCCTCTCTTCCCCTCTTCCTTGGCACTCTATAGTGCTAACGCGCATGGCTTTGCTAGTGCGTCTTCGCGGTTCGTAAAAATCAATTTACCTGAACACACAGATTTCCATTCTATAAGAATAGCCCTAATCTACGAAAAAGAAGTATAAAATAATACAAAAGCATAAAATTTTACGGAGGCGATACACTTAAGACGCGATCGCACTCTTCCAAAGATTCAATCGCATCCAGTAAAGTGAAGAAAGTTGGCATAGAGCGTGTAGCGAAGTGGCTGCTCTGTTCAGCATCGCAAATCCGACAAATGGTGAAATTGAATGACAGGCACCGTCAGCCATCAGCAGGAGGAAATCCCTTTAGAGATTATGTTGAAGTCCCAGGATAAACCTCGTATTTCTTGGCAGGTTATTTTCACACTGCTGATGTTCTTTTATATGTACCTGCCCATTCTGGTACTGACGTTTTATAGTTTTAACGAATCTACCTATAGCGCCGGTTGGGAGGGATTCACCTTCAAATGGTATCTGAAGCTGTTTCAGGACACCCGCGTCCTGACGGCGCTGCAAAATAGCTTAACCGTGGCTTTGTGTGCAGTAGCGATCGCTGCCGTCTTAGGCACCATAATGGCAGTTGGTTTAGCCCGTTATACCTTTCCGGGGAAAACCTTGTATCGCGGCGTTTCTTACCTGCCGCTGATTATTCCCGATATTGCGATCGCTGTTGCCACTCTGGTATTTTTAGCCGTTATTGGTATGCCGTTGAGCTTGTGGACAATTGTGGCAGCTCATGTCGTCTTTTGTCTTGCCTACGTCGCCTTGGTAGTTTCTTCTCGAATTAGCGGCTTAAACCCCCATTTAGAAGAAGCCGCCCTCGATTTAGGAGCGACGCCAGTACAAGCTTTTATCCAGGTGTTGCTTCCAGAATTAATGCCAGCAATTATTTCCGGTTGCCTGTTAGCTTTTGTCCTCAGCATGGACGACTTTCTCATTGCTAGCTTCACTGCCGGTACGGGTGCTACAACATTACCCCTAGAAATCTTTAGCCGCATCCGCACTGGGGTCAAACCGGATATCAACGCTCTCAGCGTCATGCTGATGATTGTGTCAGGTTTTGTCGCTTTTGTTGCTGAATTGCTCCGCTACCGCAGCGAACAAAAACGCTTTAAATAGCTTTGAATTTGTAGAGATGTCGCTGCATCTTATTTCGGGATTTTAAAATTTAACAATGAACAAAAAATTGTCATAAGTTAAGCTATTTGTTGCTAAAATTATTCAATGAACTTAAATTTAATTCTTCCTGTATGGGAAGTTAATTTGCTTTAAAAAAATGCACAGATTTTCATTATTTAATTAATACTAATAATACTAGCTCAAGGGAAAACAGTAAATTATAAATGGCTCCTATTGAGCCGCCGTCAAAATTGAAAAAGGAGGCTGGTAATCAGCCTCCTTTTCAGGAGAAATAGATAGGGGCGCATAGCAAGAGTGCCCGTATCCGTTGAGGGTTAAACAAGTTTGAGATTGGGATACTCAGCCAGCAAATCATCAGAGGTAAGCGTGTCGCCTTCTGCCTGAGGTGCCCAGAGAATTTCTACTGCAAGTAGGCGATCGCTCCCGATGCCACCAATCTGACGCAAGGCTTGACGCAAATCGTCAGTGCTGTTGATTTTCGGTAGTTGCAGATTACCTTCGGCACCCACCAAAATCGTCACAATAATGTATTCACTAGGGCCTTCTGCCATCATCTGATTTGCCAGCTTGCCAGCTTCCTCAGATCCCGCCGGTAAAGATGCTTTGGGCGTTGCTGCCTTGAGCTGATTATTGACGTTCGAGAGAGTCTCTTCGGTGACTTTGCTGCGTTCACCCAGAGCTAGCTGATTAAACTTGGCTTCTGCGGCTTGTAACGCTGTTTGCTGAGATTCTGCTGCCCCATACACCCAGTATTCCGGGTGACGTAGCAAAGCTAGGGTACTTTCCTGAAGCACTTGGGCACGACCGATGGCGGAACTCATATCAGATGTACGTGCCAACTCGTCTAATTCTCCTTGCAAGCTGCGAGCTTCTGCCAAAAGACCCACTTGCACCTCTGCCACAGAAACTTTGGGATTGCCGTAGCCCAGAGAATCGGCTTCACCTGCGTCGCCAACACCAACGCGGCGGAAGCTGGAAACCAAGAAGTTAGCGATTCCCAGGAAAATCAAAATTGTAAACAGACCGCCAAATCCGCCCCCGATGCCAAAGAAGGGAAATAGCAACGGGAACCCAAATCCACCCCCAAATCCACCCCCAGGATAAGGAGCCGGATAATATCCGCCGGATGGTGGCGCGTAGGTGCGGCTAGGAGGCGAATAGCTGCGGCTGGGCGCTCTAAAGGAACCCCCTCCAATTCGACCGCCTGAGCGAGCTGCTAAGGCTCCGTCAGCATGACCTAGCGTCAGGGTAAGGATCAGACCAAAGACGAACAAAGATTTCAAAAGGGGTTTAATTGCTGAAAGCAGTTTATTACGCATACATACTGTGCCTATTCAATCTGATTAAAACTGTAGCGGCTGGCAGCAACTCCTAGCATCTTCCTAACTATCGAGCGATCCGAGCTACATCTTTAATGTATCGCCTCCACCCGACTGGCGCGGGATCAATGCGGGGCGGATTTCCTCACGGGGAATCCGTACTCGAAAGGATGACGGATGAGGGATAACGCGAATCGCTGTGCGTTACCCAGGAACTGGACTAGAAACCACAGATGAAAAGTACAGTATGGGGAGTAAATCTTGTGGCTGTTTTCCGAGAAACAACCGAGAATTTATCTTCAGCCATTCCTTGTTCAATCTTCATCTCTGAGGTTCCAATTAGCCGCCGCCGACGATGGTGACGATTTCAATCGCGTCCCCCTCTTTGATCTCCGTTTGCGACCAAAACTGTCGATGGAGAATCTCACCGTTGTACTCAACCGCCACTAGGCGAGGATTTAACCCCAGATGCTCTAACAACTGGGGCAATTTAGTGTCGGGCGGGCAGGTGCGGGGTTCCCCATTCACTTGCAGCGTGATTTGACCAGACGGACTAAACATAAGATTGGGGAACGCGAACATCAACAGCGCGGAGAGTTTGCAGACGACTCAGCTGGGAGAGGAAATACTGAGTCATTAACATCGGCTGATCTGCCTGCATGATGGCGCGAACCGCTGCTACTCGTTCGGCTCCCGCCTCCAGCACATCATTTAAGTTATTCGCATCAATGCCCCCAATGGCAAACCAGGGAATCGAGGCATTTTCAGCCGCATAGCGGACATAATCCAGACCAGCAGCAGCTTTCTCTACTTTGGTGGGAGTTTCATAAACGGGGCCAACTCCAATATAGTCAGCACCCTCCTGGATAGCTCGCTGCATTTCTTCCGGGTTCGTGGTGGAGCGACCAACCAGGCGTTGTGGCCCTAGCAACTGTCGGGCGAGGGCGATGGAGATATCTTGTTGTCCCAGATGCACGCCATCGGCATTCACTGCCAAAGCCAGATCCACCCGGTCGTTCATGATAAACAGGGCACCGTATTGATGGCATAGCTGGCGGAGTTTGGAAGCGTGGGCGACTCGCACAGAATCGTCGGCAATTTTTTCGCGATACTGTACCAGAGTCAGTCCCCCTTGCAGGGCGGCTTCAACGATGGAAAATAGCTGTTCTGAGGCAGAAGTAACGAGGTATAGATGCGATCGCAACAGCACCTGATGTCGTCGGTAAGCCAGCAAATTGCTCTCCAGCGTATACACCCGATAGCGTAATTGCTTTGCCGCCGAGCCGAGGTCGGGGTCATAAAGCTTGCTATATTCTTCCAGCACCCGCAGGGCTTCTTCCACACGAGCAAAATTGACTTGCAACAGCTGCTGAATGCTAGAGCGCTGTTGTTCTTGAGGATGGGTCAACTCCGTGCCCGCATCCCCTGGGGTATCCCGTGCAGCCCGAAGCTCCATGCCATGCCATTTGGCTAGCTCCTGTCGCATTTGCTTGCATTCATTGACTAATTGGGAGCTATTCACGCCAAAGCGACACCATTCTTCGATAATCCGCAAGCCCTCTCTGGCTCGGTCTAAATTGGCGTCTAGAATGCGGCAAACCGCTGGCTGTGCTTGTATGAGCAAGTCCCCAACTGGCTCTCGAACGCTGTGTTTCTCGCCCATCGCAACCACTCCATTATTTTTCATCGTAGCAGTCTAGTTTCCTAATTTCTGAAATCTGTGAAGTGACAGGGTAGCACGTACCAACCAAATTTTCTCAATTGCCCCATATATTTTATCCAACTGAATAAAAAATAGAATGCGGGGATTAACAAGGTTGAGCAAAATGAACAATGCTGATATCGTGCGGATTGTGAACTAAGTCATGTGAACTAAGTCAGTAACATTTCGTCTATGGGTTAGGAGCAAGTAGCGTCCTTATCCCAATTCTTTAGCCTACGGGTTTCTAGTTTTTTGTACCTACCTATTTAAGAACGTTTAACAGCAGTATTATCATTCAAAGAATGCCCCCACAGAATTTTCTTTTGGAATGCCCATCGAATTCCTCGCTTTGAAGAGGATGCTCAGGTTGATGAGCTGTTAGCGGTTGGGGTCTTTTTAGAAATGTAAGAAATGTAAACAAACGGGTAGCCTCTATCCCAAAATAGGGGTGCATAGACTAAAACTAGGTGCTTTCTTCCATCAGCCTTTACCGATATTGCAGTGCCAACTTGAGAGGAGTAGAGCCGTGAGTTTGAAATGCCCCCACAATCGTCAATTGAATGCCCTAGTCAGAAAATGCCGTCCGTCGGTTCGTACCTGTCGCATATTCTTAGGATTAGTGACTGCGATCGCAATCCCCTGGCTGGACGTTACCGCAATCCAGGCACAGCCGACAGTGGCTCAGGTTCCCTCGGATGAGCAGACGCAGATGTCACAAATGAATCGGTTGTATGTCAACCCCGCTGCGGGAAATGACAGCAATGGCACTGGAGACGAGCAGGAACCGTTCCAAACCATTACTCATGCCTTGCAGGTCGCTCAGCCGAACACCGCCATCGTACTGGCACCCGGCACCTACAGCACCGAAACGGGTGAAACCTTTCCCTTAAGACTCAAAGCCGGTGTAACGATTCAGGGCGATCGCGGCACCAAAGGGGAGAATATTGTCATCCTCGGCGGCGGTCAGTTCCTCAGTCGTTTCTTTGGCGGTCAAAATATCGCGATCGCTGGGGCAAATCAAGCAGGGCTGATGGGCGTCACTGTGACGAATCCGAATCCACGAGGTTACGGTCTTTGGATTGAATCCACCAGTCTGATGGTGGCGGATAACACTTTTACGGGAAGTAAGCACGATGGAGTTGCCGTCACTGGCAATAGTGCCCCCACCATTCGCAACAACTACTTCTATGAAAACGGGGGCAATGGGATTACGATTTACGGGACTTCCCGACCGGAAGTGCGGGAGAACGTGTTTGAAAATACGGGATTTGGCATTAGTATCGGTCATAATGCTGCCCCGCAGCTAATTGCCAATCGCATCAGTGGCAACAAAGATGGGGTCGTCGTAGAAACCAAGGCAACACCCGTTCTCCGGAATAATATTATTGAAAACAACGCTCGTTACGGGTTAGTAGCAGTTTCCCAAGCCCGTCCTGATTTAGGAACTGCTGGCGAACCGGGCGGCAATATTTTTCGTGCCAATGGTCTATTGGACATTAACACCAAGGCTTCAAGCCAGGAGATTCCTGCCTATGGGAATGAGATTACTGCCAAAACGGCAGGACGCATTGACCTGACGGGCATGGCAATCCCCCCCACCCCGCTTGTAGAGGCTCCCATTGCCAGCGGGCTTCTGAAGCCGCTTCCCACCGCTTCCCTGCCGCCACAGGAAGCCCTGGCACCGATTCAGCCAGTAGCGAGGAATGGTGGAAGTTCTCAATCTTTGCCACTCCTCTCTAACCGCCCGAACTCAGAGATTTTAACTCCAGTACAATCGGTACCCACTGACAGCACCGGGATTAAAATTTCCGTTCAACCGCCTGCCCCAACCTCTCAGCCAGCAAGAACGTCAGCTTACGGATTACCAACATTGCAGCCTCCGATGGTGCCTCCGGTGGTGCCGCCCCAGCAGCCCAGAGCGACAGCGTCTCCCTTGCCGATATCGCCTGTGCCCCAGACTGCACCCCTAGAAATTCCCGCGCCGCCTCCGGTTGCTCGGTCGCCGTTGCCGACTTCCCGGTCGCCCAGAGCGACGACATTACCAGCGCTACCGTCGTCAGCTTCTACATTACCGGCGCTACCGTCATCCGCCCCGTCTCAACCGTCGCCGGTTCTACCCCGGACTCTGGACTTTGGGGCGGCACCCCAGGAGCCTCTCCAAGCTTCGGCCTCCTCAGATTTGCTGCCAGTGCCAAGTCCGGATGTTCCTTTGGGGAATATCGGCAACAGTCGGGCGGCTAGTGGGAGAGTGCCCCGCCGAGCTGGGGGTAGTCAACAAGCTCTAGGTTTGCGTTATCGGGTTGTGGTGGATACTCAGAATTCGCGCCAAGAGGCTTTAGTGCGATCGCTTGCACCCGATGCCTTCCGCACACGCTCCAACGGTCGGACGGTGATGCAGGCGGGAGCTTTTAGCACCCGCGATCGCGCTTTGGAAATGCAGCAAATGCTCAACACGAAAGGTTTAGCAGCCACGATTGAGTCAAGGAATTAATATTGTTTGTCAGGGGTTGATGGTTAATTGTCGGTTGTCATTAACCCCAGATGATTACCCACGACCCAATGTTCTACAGTTGGTTATTTTGACCCGTAATCATTCTTAGCTCATACCGCTATGCCAAGAGATGAGTCGCTCTCTCGAAGCTTGATGCTAATTTGTTTTGGAACAGCGGTGGTGTTGTTCTCAGTTTCTAGGCGGACAAATTTTTCAAGGGTGACGACCGTCAGCTTGGATTCCCCGATTCGGAGTCAGCGCCAGGTCGGCAAGTTGGCAAGTTGGCAGCTTGGAGACTTGTGGAGTAAAAATCGATCTTCAAATAGCCGCTCAGCCCCTCGGGAATATTCAGTGCTAGAAACCGCTCAGGCGGCATCCGCTTGGCAATCGCATCTCGTTGTCGATTTGAGCGATCGCCTGGTTTATGTTTACCGTGACGATCGGCTGCAAGCCAGTTACCCCGTGGCGGTGGGGCAGTTGGGTTGGGAAACGCCCACGGGTTCGTTTCAAGTTTTGCAAATGAACCAAAATCCGGCGTGGCGTCAACCGATTACGGGTGAAGTTATCCCATCTGGGGCGAATGATAATCCCTTAGGCGATCGCTGGATTGGTTTTTGGTCGGATGGGCGTCATCAAATTGGGTTTCACGGCACCAACGAAGAACACCTGATCGGGCAAGCAGTCTCCCACGGCTGCTTGCGAATGCGAAATCAAGATATTCGGATGCTTTATCAGCAGGTCGCGAAAGGGACACTCGTGCTGGTTCGCAGGTAGGAGGGAAAAGTTTTGAGTTTTGAGTTCTGAATTAATCACTCAAAACTCAAAATTCATCATTTATAACTCTTCCATTATTCGTTGCTATGGTTACTGGATTGAGGTTCAAAGCTGGGTGCGTAGGTTTGGAGTAAAGAACTCACCTGCTTGAACACGTCGCTGTCGTTCGCTTTGCTGAGCGCTTGCCGTTCTGGGAAAAATTCGGGACGATCCAGATTCCGGGCGATCGCTTCGCTCACTTGCTGGGTAATCAGCTCTTGAAGTTCATCTTTTGCCCGCATTCGCTGATAGCTAGCACCTTCCTCCGTCGTGGCATACAGCGGAGGCAAGCGATTGAGCGCGTAGGCGGCAATATCGCCGACATCTAGAACGCGATCGCTGGTTGCCTCAATTTCTGCGACTCTAGCGATCGCTTCCGTCAGCACCAACTCTTCCATGACATTGATGAACTGTTTTCGAGGAACTGCAACCACTTCCCCAGTTAACAGTGCGCCCATCAGACGGTCTAGAGCCATGTATTCTTCAATCGAAAGCTCAGAAGCCGTGTCACAGATGCGCCCCACCTCTGCTTCCATCGCTGGCGTCAGATAACCATCCTGCAGGGCTTGTTCAACAATTTTTTCAATACTCATCTAAAAATCCTGCTGGATACCCCATCCAAACTGTTTTGGTTGGCTAGGAAAGCGAGGCAGGGATTACCGCTTCCCTAAAAGTGCGTGCCCGTTTTCGAGTGTTGATACGCCCTCAACGAAGCCGAAACCTGCGTTGATGTCTTTTCGCCCATGCCCACTCATCTATCCTGGCATAACCAGCGCCTCAAAATACGCAAAACTACGCAGGCTTAACATCAGTCGGTTAGCGAACTAACAATATTGCTTTGACAGTGGGAATTTTCGGGATTTTTCCCAAAGGCTATTCAACATTTACGCTTCTCAGATGACTATCTACAATCCCCGTCCGCAAAGCTTTCGCTTCGGAAAAGCCTACACTAGCTCCCGGTGGGATAGTCGAAGACATTGAAAAATGCTTCGCAATCTCGTTTCGGAGAGGCAACCCTGCCACAATCTTTCCTCAATACAACACCAAATACATTAAAACCTAAAAAAATTCATCAAAACTTCAAAAAACCTCATTCAACTCCTTGAGTTCTCCAAGGTACTGGGTCTACGGCAAGACTATTGACATACAATCCCCAATGTAAGTGAGGACCCGTTGAAGCTCCCGTTGAACCAATTGCCCCAATCACCTGTCCCGCTTTTACAAAATCCCCTTCCTTGACATCAATCCGGCTCAAGTGCATAAAAATACTGGTGACGCCTTGACCGTGATCTACCCCAATTACATTTCCGTGAACTCGGAAACCCTGAGCAACCCGTCCCACCAGCGCCACTCTTCCCGATGCTGGTGCTGTTACCGGCGAACCATACCCACCCGCGTAGTCAACCCCGCGATGGTAGTAGTCATTCGCAAACTTGCCATTGTAGTAACGGCGAACCCCGTAAATACTGGTGATGCTACCTCGGTTCGGCTTGAGAAAAGGACCATTCCAGAACTTTTGCGGCGTCACCAAATTTTTAAAAGCTGCCACGCGGTTGAGTTCAAATTGGGTTGCTGATTGTCCGGCTTTTCCGGGGGGTAGGGTAATCCGTTGCACCGGGAAATTGCGCGATCGCAATGGCAACGACAGGTTTTTGACTTCCCCATCACCAGCAACCCGAATTTGTAGCGTTCCCGGCTTGTCTAAAGGCGTTGTCGGTAGCAAGACTCGAAAGCGATTTTGACCGAGGGAAAACGCCCGGTAAGTCTTCTGTTTGAAAGAAACCGTGGGACTCTGCGAACCAGGAGAGTCCGTCTGAATCACGACCGAGAGCGTATCCCCAAGCTGGGGATTGTTGGGTGCCACCTGTACCTGCAAAGCTTTGACAGGCAAAGCAGTAGAAACTAAAAAAGCAAAAGGCAACAGAAAGAATTCTTTGTTTTTACGGTTCGCTTTGGACTTTTGACTGGACAAGAGTGTAGAAACCAGCCGCCGGTCATGGCGAGATTGAAGCAGAGTCTTAAGCGACATCACAGGCAATTTTCTCCGAGCCAGTAATTGACAAAGCGTCTATGACCTTGTCTATGACCTTTATTACTAGCGGATAGACTATCACCTTGCCTGGACTGTTTCCACCGCCTTTCCTCAATTGATCCCAGTTGCCCAATAGAAACCTGAGGCAATGGCGTTAGCACAGTCCATAAAACTCTGTATTCTAAGTTTATATACCTTTATACTTGTTCTCATAAAACAAACTTGTGCAAGAAGACTTTAGACTGATTGTTGACTTAGTATCTGTTTTGGCAGCAGCAGCCGTTGGTGGAGTGGTATCAGCGCTGCTGCGGCAACCTGCCTTACTGGGTTATATCGTCGGCGGAATCGTCGTTGGGCCTGCGGGGTTGGGACTGATTAAAGAATTGGTTCAGATAGAAACCCTGGCTCAATTTGGTGTCGCCTTTTTGTTGTTCGCCTTGGGCGTTGAGTTTTCGTTTGCGGAATTAAAAAAAGTTAAAGGCATCGCCTTGGGTGGAGGCGGACTACAGATTGCCCTGACAATTGCAGTCACGGTTGCAGTCTGTGGACTCACTGGAGCGTGGGGTACCTTACCAGCGAAGGGTGTCTTCCTGGGGGCAATTCTGTCTTTGTCTTCAACCGCAATTGTCTTTAAGTGTCTGATGGAGCGAAATGAGACGGGGACGCCTCACGCTCAGGTGATGCTGGGGATTTTGGTGGTACAGGATTTGGCATTGGGGTTGATGCTGGCTGTCTTGCCAGCGCTGGATCAACCGCCAGAAGCGATTGGCAAGGCTGTGGCTTTAGCGCTGTTACAGATTGGGTTATTTGCGGCTGTGGCTGTGGCAGCAGGCATCTGGCTGATTCCTCCCTTGCTGCGCCTCTTGGCTCGAACGGAAAGCCGGGAGTTGTTTCTGTTGGGCGTGGTGGCGCTGTGTTTGGGGATTGCGTTGCTCACGGAGGCTTTGGGTCTTTCGATTGAAATGGGGGCATTTGTCGCCGGGTTAATGATTTCGGAGGTGGAATACGCCGACCAAACCCTGACTTATGTGGAGCCGTTGCGGGATGTGTTTGCGGCACTGTTTTTTGCGGCGATTGGGATGCTCATCGACCCGATTTTCCTGTGGAACAACCTAGAGTTAATTCTGGGGCTGGTTTTACTGGTTTTTGTCGGCAAGTTTTTGATTGTGACGCCGATTGTTAGAGCGTTTGGCTATCCGCTGAAAACTGCGGTAATTGCTGGTTTGGGTTTAGCTCAAATTGGAGAATTTTCGTTTGTTCTAGCCAGTGAAGGACAAGCTTTGGGGCTGGTTTCTCGGCGGGTTTACTTGCTGATTTTGGGCACGACTGCGGTGACGCTGGTACTGACGCCTTTTGTGATGCGGCTGGTGCCAAAATTGTTGGAGTTGCCTTGGCTGAAGCCATATCTAGATCCGGTGGATGACCCGATGGAAGTGGCGGTAGATGCGCCTTTGCAAAATCATGTGGTGGTCTGCGGTTATGGACGGGTGGGACGGAATCTGATCAAACTGGTGCAGGAGCATAACTATCCAGTGGTAGTGATTGACCAGTCGGAAAGCCGGATTCAGCAGTTAAGAGAAGCAGAAGTTTCTTATGTTTATGGCAATGCGGTGAGTTTGCACGTACTGGAAGCTGCGGGGGTAGATAAGGCGAAGGGGATGGCGATCGCGCTTCCCGATCCGATGAGTACCCGCCTTTGCCTCAAACGCGCTTTAGAATTGGCTCCAGATCTGGATATTGTCGTTCGCGCTAACCACAACAACGATATCGAACTGCTTTATCAGTTGGGGGCGCGAGAGGTGGTGCAACCGGAGTTTGAAGCTAGTTTAGAACTGGCGGCGCATCTATTAGCCGGTAGTGGATTGCCGACATGGCAGATCCAGAAGGAAATGCAGCAAATTCGCAATAGCCATTACCTGGCATTGCGTCCAGAGCGATCGCCTTCGGAGATTGCTCATGACTTACAAATTGCCACTGCTGAAATGAATAGCAAGTGGTATTCCCTCCCGCCCAACTCTCCCCTGATTGGGATGACGCTACAGGAGACGGATATGCGCCGATTGACGGGTGTCACTTTGATGGCAATTCGGCGAACTGGTGGGGAAGAAGTGGACTATCCAGACAAGCAAACTTCTCTGGAAGTGGGCGATCGCCTCTTGGTGGTGGGAGAATCCAACGAACAAGCTGCTTTTAATCAACTGGCAAACGGTGAAGTGGCAATCCCAAGCCAAACCGCTCCCTGTCAGTGGTTGCAGGTTCCAGAGTCCAGCCCTGTTGCCGGTAAGCCTCTCTCTGAGCTGCATATTCGCCGCCAGTACGGGGTGCAAGTGCAAGCAATTCGGCGAGATGGCAAGTTCATCCGCTTTCCGGGGGGCGATACCGAGCTGCAAGCGGGCGATCAGCTGCTCTTATGCGGCGGCAGTTTTCCCCTCAATCAGGTGCAACAGTTGTTGGCACCCGAATCTGAGCCTCCGGTTTTCCCAGTCCCTACGCTCAACTTGCCAGTAAGCGAAGCGATACAAGAGCATCTTCCCTCTGATAATCAGCGAACAGGCGAATCAAGGTAATCGGTCATTGGGGAAGAGATTCCCGATTCCCGATTCCTAATTACTTTGGCTGCACATAAGCGATCGCGTGTCGCCAAACCAGCGTTTGCTGATTCGATTCATCTTGTAGACAAATACAGTTCTGATCTTGCCAACGCAGTTTACCAACGAGTACATCGTTCGTGAGGAGTTTCAGTTCAACCCTTTGTCCCTCTTTCACAAATGTTTGGACGAGACGAGTGCTTGGTAAGCCTGTTTCCAGTTCAGTTGTCATAATGCAAGATTTTTCCTAATGCGAATTGCCAGATTTCAGGATTGAAGGACTGCCATTAACCATTACCCATTCCATAGTTTATGCTAATCGAAAATTGCGAATCGAAGGATTGCTAAATGGGAATCGAGTTTACTAAGTATCACGGACTGGGAAACGATTTCATTCTGATTGACAATCGTTCCTCATCAGAACCCAAGGTAACGCCAGAACAAGCGGTCAAGTTTTGCGATCGCCACTTCGGCATTGGTGCCGACGGCGTGATTTTTGCCCTGCCGGGACAAGACGGCACCGACTACACCATGCGGATTTTCAACTCTGATGGTTCCGAACCGGAAATGTGCGGCAATGGCATTCGCTGTTTAGGCAAATTTCTCGCTGATTTAGAAGGAAAATCTACTCAAGAAACTCAATATCGGATTCATACCCTGGCAGGTGTCATGACACCGCACATCAAGCCGGATGGGAAAGTCACCGTCGATATGGGAATGCCAGGACTACTGGCGGCAGAAATTCCCACGACGCTGGGTGCCCCTAACGAGAAAGTAATCGCTCAACCTTTAGAAGTCGCTGATGCTACTTGGTTGGTAATTTGTGTCAGCATGGGGAATCCTCACTGCATCACGTTTGTGGAGGATGTTGCCGCGATTCCTTTAGAAAATATTGGCCCCCAGTTCGAGCATCATCCCGTTTTTCCCAAGCGGACGAACACCGAGTTTATTCAAGTGGTGCGTCCGGATTACCTGAAAATGCGGGTCTGGGAACGCGGTGCGGGGATAACTTTAGCGTGCGGCACGGGTGCTTGTGCAACTGTGGTGGCTGGAGTCTTGACCGGAAAGAGCGATCGCATCGCCACCGTTGAATTACCCGGCGGCTGTTTGGAAATCGAATGGTCGGAAATAGACCAGCGAGTTTACATGACAGGACCAGCGGAGCGTGTATTCGCAGGTCAGATATAATCCGATGTGCTTTTTCTTAGCCTTCCGATAAATGGGGATTGGGGGAGCAAAACCCGAACAGCTCTGTTGGTTCGATTCCCCTAGTCCCTCGCTCAATTGCCGGGAATTACACTGTAAAGTTGCACATCGCGCGATCTAGCAAAAATGCAAAAGCCGCCAGAAAAGGCTCCCCGACTCATCACCATCTCCGTCAGCCATTACTGCGAAAAAGCACGATGGGCATTAGAACGGCTTGAGGTTCCCTACATTGAAGAACGGCATATGCCGCTTTTTCATCGGCTAGCCACCCGCAAAAATGGCGGCGGACAAACGACTCCGCTTCTAGTAACGGAAGCGGGTACTTTGAGCGATTCTTCGGACATCTTGCAGTATCTAGATGGCATAACGGCTGAAAGTAAAAAATTTTACCCAGCCGATCCCAAACTCCGCCGCGAAGTGAAAAAACTCGAAGATTTGTTCAACAAGCAGCTCGGCCCCAGTATCCGTATTTGGGCGTACTTTTATCTGCTAGATGACCGCCAATTGATGCGGAGGCTGTGGTGCGATGGTGTACCCCCGATTGAGCGGGCGTTATTTCCAATTGTCTTTCCGTTGATTCGCGAGGCGGCACGGCGAGGCTACAATATCACGGCAGAATCGTCAGCCAGTGCCCATGACAAGATTAAGCGCATCTTCGAGAACGTCAAGGCGCGGTTGGCAGATGGACGTTCCTACTTAGTTGGCGATCGCTTTTCGGCAGCAGACCTCACATTTGCCTGTCTCGCGGCTCCGGCTGTACTGCCTGCCGAGTATGGGGCGAGTCTGCCCCACTTAGATGAGTTGCCGGATGAGATTGCAGTGGCAATTAAAGAGTTACGAGAAACCTCGGCGGGAGCTTATATCTTGCGACTGTTCCGTGAAGAACGCCAGCGGTAATGGTTCATTGCAACAGAGAGTGGGAAAGTGAAAGTGGGAAGCGATCGCATCCTCACGGTTGAACTACCCGGCGGCTGCTTGGAAATCGCATAGTCATAAACAGACCAGCCTGTTCATAGGCAAAATCTAATCGCGATGTAACATCGAACCTTGAAAACGGGAACCTTAAATTAGGTCAACCCAAGGGAATTTTGATGACAGGCGCTATTTACCTAATTCAAGACAAGGGTCAGCTGGTTGAAATGATCGAACAGCCCTATGACTCGGAAGCTTTGCTGCAAAAACTGCTAGCCGACTATCCGAGTTTGTTGGCTGGCGACCAGATCAACAGTGCTGCACCGAGACGTTGGTTGTTAGTTTCAGAAGAGATGCCCGTGCCATCTGAAGAAAATGGTTTCGACCGATGGGCACTCGACCATTTATTTCTCGACCAAGATGGAATTCCCACCTTAGTGGAAGTTAAGCGTAGCACTGACACCCGCATCCGGCGAGAGGTAGTTGGACAGATGCTCGACTATGCTGCTAATGCAGTGGTTTATTGGCCTGTTGAGAAAATCATTGCCCAATTTAACGCTAATTGTCAGATAAAAAGTCAAGATTCTGAACAGATCCTAAGCAATTTTCTAGGCGCTGATGCTAAGCCATCTGAGTTTTGGGAAAAGGTGAAGACAAATCTGCAAGCTGGCAAAGTCCGTCTAGTCTTTGTTGCTGACAAGATTCCTCCTGAACTTCAACGTATCGTGGAGTTTTTAAATAAACAAATGAATCCAGCGGAAATATTGGCAATTGAAATTAACCAATACGTTGGTCAAGGTTTAAAAACTCTTGTTCCTAGAATTATTGGTCAAACAGTAGCAGGGGAATCAACGCAATCTCTACTGAATTATGAGACTAAGCAATGGAATGAGTCTTTGTTCTTTCAAGAATTAGAGGCAAAAAAAGGGAGTGATGTAGCTCAAGCTGCTAGAAACGTTTTCAACTGGATCAATTGTGAAAAAATGCACGTTAGTTGGGGGAAAGGGAAAATTGAAGGGTCTCTGATCCCCAGAATAATCAGTTACAAAGGAGAAACCAGAAAGTTTTTCACAATATGGACTGATGGCACTCTTGAGATTTATGCCTACGAGCCTCCATTTAACTTGGAAGACAAAAAGGCTGAACTTCTCAACCGCTTAAAATTAGTCGTAGGTCAGTCGATTTCTGTTAATACCTATCAATGGTATATTCAGTTGTCTGAACTGAAAGATGAGTTGATAGCGAAGCAATTTCTAGAAGTGATTGACTGGGCGATTCGGGAAATTAAA
Source organism: Trichocoleus sp. ST-U2 (assembly GCF_039961875.1). Taxonomy (NCBI): domain Bacteria; kingdom Bacillati; phylum Cyanobacteriota; class Cyanophyceae; order Leptolyngbyales; family Trichocoleusaceae; genus Trichocoleus; species Trichocoleus sp. ST-U2. The sequence goes on from NZ_JAMPJY010000051.1 coordinate 20,268, forward strand.
GTATCATAATTACGAATACAGGCTGTCACGTAATATAAGTTGGTAACTTTTAACCGATTGCTGGTAGTCATCATCTGCTAGATCAGCCTATTGATATCGCCAGCGATCGCATTTGTTTCTCAAACGTATCACTATCCATCAGCAACCTCATCTTCAGTCCACCCACGAACCTCAAAAGCGAAGTCACCAGCTATCCGCACGTAGAACAGTTGGTGAAAGCCTTCATTATAAGAGGGGCGTTGTAGCTTTTTGATTGTCGCGTAAATTGCTACATCTGGCACCCGTTTTTTACCTAAGCGCTGCTGGTTACGTTCCCGGCATTGACTCACCGACGATTTAAAGTAATAACCGATAATTTCGGCTCCATACATACAGCCCAATTGAATGAGGGACGCACGTTCTTCGACGGTTGGGTTAGTATTATCCACAATAACCGATTGCCCCGTTTCAAGTGCTTCTTTAATAAGTTGTGTTTGTCTTCTAGAGCGGTTCTTGTTGTTCCGCAACAAATCTTTGCTAACCAGCTTATGCGTTTCAGCAAAATGAGTGTGATAGAAGGTACTTTTCCCAGAAGCCTGCAAGCCGATAAAGATGACTAACTGCATAGACAATAGCCTATCAATAGTCATTATTTAAGCATAAGGTTTAAAACAAAGGTAATTTTAAAGTAATGGTAATTGCAATTTGCAATTAAAACTTGGTAACTTTCTCCTGAAAAAGGAGATTTTTTTACAAATAGAAAAGCTAGCGAATACCATCACCTCTTATTTGAATGGAGAAGGCGAGCTATACTCCTACAAGCATCCCACTGCTTGGTATTTGCTCCTAAGTGCGATCGCTCTTTATTTTGAGGGACGATGGGTATCCGTACAATCATCGCATTGAAATGGTGAAAATGGATAATATTGTGACTAGAAAAATACTAAACTCGCTGCAATCTTTATCTTGGCGCTGCTTAATAGTGCAACAAAAAAAATTACGCTCTGTCACCTATACTCAAGCAGTATGCGATCGCCAATAATCATCCCACGAATACTGAATCTTCAAATTAACTTCGCTCGGTAGCTTCTGTCTATCTTTAGAATAGAGAATATCTACTCATTTTTAGTGGAGCATCCCCCCATGATATTACAAGTTTCAGAATCCACAACAACTGTTAAAGAACAGCAATTCACCTTACCAGGTTATTATACTTGGGAGCAATTTGAGGCGATAGAATCATTAATCGCAGATGCGCCTGGTTTGCGAATCACTTATTTAGATGGCTGTGTGGAGTTTATGACACTAGGCGAAGACCACGAACAGATAAAGAGTGTTTTAGGTATATTTATAGCACTTTACTTGTTTGAAAAAGGAATTAAATTTATTCCTGTAGGGAGTGCAACTCGCAGGGACAAGAGCAAAGATGTTTCATTTGAGCCGGATGAATCTTACTATTTAGGGGAGAAGAAAGATCATCCGGATTTGGCAATTGAAGTCACTATTACCAGCGGTGGCATAGATAAACTAGAAAAGTACAAGCGGTTGAAAATTGCTGAAGTCTGGTTTTGGGAAAATAATCAGCTTGTGCTTTATCGACTGCGCGAACATAATTATGAGCAAATTTCCAAAAGTGAATTTTTGCCTGATTTAGATATTGCTTTGCTAGTGCGCTGCGTGCAAATGTCTGATATTTTGGCAGCGAGAACTGAGTTTATTAATGGGATGAGACAAATCGGTTGAAAGATATTTTACAGTAGCAGTGCGATCGCATTCTCCTCAATCTCAAAGAGCGATCGCACCCGTGAAAATATCTAGCAACATAGCTTAACGCACCACTTGCCGCATATAGTTTGCCCAAACTTGGGCAGCTTGTCCGCTACTTCCTCGCGTTGGAGTGTTGTCGTCATTTCCCAGCCAAATGCCGGTGACGAGATCCTGACTGGGAACGTAGCCAATAAACCACAAGTCAACGCCGCTATTCGTGGTGCCCGTCTTCCCCACCTCTCCGAATCCAATCGACGCCGCCCGTGCCGTACCCCCTCGCACTGCGCCCCGAAGCATATTCGTCATGGTATCTGCGATTCCCTGTGACAGCACCCGCTTCGTTGCCCCTGCTTCCTCCTCGAAGGAGTAAATCACCCGGCAGGTTTGCGGATTGTTGAAATCTTTGCAATCGCTGCTGTCCCGAATCCGCTGAATAGCATGGGCGCGATTCCAGACGCCGCCATTTTCCAAGGCACCGAAAGCCCCCGTCATCTCCAAGACAGTGGTTTCGCTTTGCCCCAACACCAAACCGGGAACCGGATTAAGCGGCGTTGTGATGCCCAGTCGTCGAGCCATCTCCACCACCCGATCTAAACCAACATCCTGCGCCACCCGCAGCGCGATCGCATTCTCCGACTGGGCAAGCGCGGTGTACATATCCGTCCCGCTACCCCCAACTCTTTCGCACCCCCGAAAGCGTTGACTCTGCCATACTATAGGGGCGCAAGAATAAAACTTTCCCGGCGAGTTACCTTGTTCAAGTGCCGAGGCGTAGGCAAAAATTTTGAAGGTGGAACCCGGTTGTCGCTTGGCTTGAGTCGCGCGATTAAATTGACTTTTTTGATAATCTGTGCCACCGACCAAGGCGCGAATTGACCCGTTGCTGGAGTCGAGGGTGACAATTGCTCCCTCAGAGAACCTGTAACTTCCCCCAATGGTATTAACTCCGTTGCGGAGGGCAGTTTCCGCCTTTTGTTGAGTCTCTAGATCCAGATTGGTTTCGACAAAAAAATTGCCTTCTTTTGCCAGTTGATCTCCCAACAAGAATTGGAGTTCGGTGAAAACGTAGCTGTAAAAATAGGGTGCCTTGATGCTAGCTAAAGCTTCTCTGGCTTTGGGGCTAACGTCAATACGCGATCGCCTTGCTCGTTGAGCTTCTTCCGCACTGATAAACCCTAGATTTGCCATGCGGTTGATAATGCGATCGCGCAGTCCAATCGCCGTTTTATAATCCCGAATCGGATTAAAACTATTCGGTGCTGGCAAAATCGCCACCAGCGTCGCCGCTTCAGAAATATTTAAGTCTCTGGCAGATTTGTCGAAATAAAACTGAGCCGCGTCCTCAAACCCGTTCGCGCCAACACCCAGGTAGATGCGGTTCAGATAATTCCGCATGATCTCGTTCTTACTGTAGAACGTCTCCAGCTTCAGAGCGACGATCGCTTCCTTGATTTTTCGTCCCGCGCTATCTTCTGTCCCCACATACTCCCGAAACAAACTCCGCGCCAACTGTTGCGTAATCGTGCTACCGCCTTGACGAATTCCGCCTCCCTTGACATTCGTCACCACCGCCCGCAGCGTGCCAACAGGATCGACCCCGAAGTGCCAGTAATAGCGGCTGTCTTCCGATGCAATCACCGCTTGAGGCAGATACTTGGAAAAATCTGATAATCGCCCCAATTCCCGGTGCGCTATCGTTCGGGGACGCTGTAACGGCGTTCCGTCATCAGAATTAATTACTACTGGCCCTTGTACGCCAGCGGGCAAAGGTCGAATCGGAATATTGCGCCACTCAAAAAGAATCCACAATGCCAATAAACTGGTCAGTCCACCCACCCCATAGAGGGCGTAACGAGTCGCCAGCACGTACCAGGGGGGCGGATTGTGGTATTGAAGCCGAACCGCATCCGCCAATTCCGGTGGTCCTAGGGTGAGGATATCGCCGTGGCGTAGTATGAGGCTATTGAGCCGCCGTCTCCCTCGGTAGATGCCATTGGTAGAGTTTTCATCCTTGATGACAAAGGACTGCCCGCGCCGTCCTTCTCGGTTTAATGAAAGATGAATCTGACTGATAACTGGGTTCCGCACCACGATATCGCAAGATTTAGAACTGCGTCCCAGTAAATAGCGATCGCCCAATAGTGGATAAACCTCTGCCTTCGCAGCACCGGCACCCTGCACCCACAATTCCGGTACTCTGGCATTAGGCTTCAGCGCCAGCGCATTGAAATTTACCTTGGCTTGAATGGTCTGTACTGCCTGAGTTAGTTGACCCAGGATGGTTTTAGGCGGTTGTTGGGGTGAGGTCATGTCAGCGGCAAAAGGCTCAATGCGACAACCAAGAGGTTTGTACTGAATATTCTAAATATTCTAATCGCTTGCCTAGGGAGGCGTTGTGAAAAAGAGAAAGAGCTTACAAAGATAGGTTTTAACAAATCTTCTTTTTAAAACTAAAGAAGGGAATTAATTATCAACGGAAAAATCAGCTTTCGTCCACTTCCCTCTGCTTCCTCTGCCCTCATCTCTTCAGCGTGGTCTGCCAGATGAGGAAGGTTGATTCCAAAACCAGGCAATCAACAAACACACCATACCTACATTGATAAACATATCTGCCAGATTAAATACTGCAAAGTGAATCAGCCGAAAATCCAAGAAATCAACGACGCAACCGTTGAAAAATCTGTCATTGATAACGCAACTGTTGAAAAATCGGTCAATTCCATTGCCCACCGCTCCACCTAAGATAAAGCCACAGCCTAATTGTTCCCAACGCTCCAAATGGGGGTTTGCTAAAGCGAATCCGATTAAGAATAGACTCACCCCCAAAGAAAGCCAGGGCAACCAAACTTCGCCTTGAAACCAGCTAAAAGCTGCCCCAGGGTTCAATTCATAGGTAAAGTGAAATACATTAGGCCACAGCGCCCACGTTTCTTTATAGACAAAATTCTGCACCACCCAATATTTAGTTACCCGATCCAGAATCAGACTAACGAAAGCGGCGAGCCAAAAATAGTGATTTTTAAAATTCATTGTAATTATTCATTAGTCATTAGTTATTCGTGATGAGTGATTAGTCAATCGTTCTTTAGTAATCAGTATCGGTAGACTATCAACCCACTACCCCATGACCAACGAGCGCTTGACTAATGACCGAACCAACGACTTAATAAAGCATTAGCTGGCGTAAGAAATAAGCCAAGACTGTCACTGCACAAACAATTGCCATTTGGGCTGGTAAAGGATAGACGGAGTATTTCAAAACTGCTTCCCATAACGGCAGTAATACCGCTCCCAAGGTTAACAAATGGGTCACGATTAGATAAGTCAAACCAGTGATATGGATGACCAGCAACCCACAAATACAGCTGAAGGATAAAGACTCCAATCGCTGGGGTGCTTTAAAAGCTACTAAGCCACAGATCCACGCACCCGGAATAAAGCCTAGTAAGTAGCCAAAGCTGGGTTCTGTGAGATAGTCGAGACCTCCGCCTTGGGAAAAGACTGGAAACCAAGGAGTTAGACCCAAGGCCAGGTAAGCAATTTGAGAAAGTGCCCCGGCATTTTTACCGCCCATACAGCCAACTAGCAGCACGGCACCAATTTGATAGGTCACGCCCAGCGAGTGAGTTTGAATCCCTTGCTGAGACCAATTCCAAGGAAGGCTGGGGACATACGCTTCCAGAAACGTACCACCAATCGTCAGGAGTAAGCCAATCAAGGCCCACAGTAGTTCAGTGGGAGCAAACACAAGGGTAAAGAAGCAGGGGAGTAAAAGAGCAGGGAAGTAAAGAAGCAGAAGCGTCAAAGAGCAGAAGCGTCAAAGAGCGAGGGAGAAATAGTCCTCAGTCCTCAGTCCTCAGTCCTCAGTCCTCAGTCCTCAGTCCTCAGTCCTCAGTCCTCAGTCCTCAGTCCTCAGTCCTCAGCCCTCACCAGGAGCGGGGAGTCCCGCCCCTAAAGCACTCATACCTTAGCAGTGTATTCGCCGGGAATGGGTGCTTCGCCGCCCGTCAGCCCTAGGGATTCGAGCATAGCATGGTCTTGTTCTGGCGGTTGCCCGATAGTGGTGAGGTAGTGTCCAATCAGCATGGCATTCATTCCCGCTTGAAAGCCCATTGCTTGGAGTTCTCCCATCACGGCTTCCCGTCCGCCAGCGTAGCGCAGAATTTGTTCGGGCAGGATGAGGCGGAAAATGGCGATCGCTTTGAGGGCTTCATAAGGATCGATTTTTGGGCGATCGCTTAGGGGTGTCCCTTCCCTAGGATTTAATAAATTCAGCGGTACGGATTCGACTTCCAATTCCCGCAGCGCTAACGCCAGATCCACTCGGTCTTCCCAGCTTTCGCCCAATCCCATGATTCCACCCGTGCAGGCTTGAATTCCCGCAGCTTTGAGATTTTGGATGGTTTGGACGCGATCGCGCCAAGTATGAGTTGTCACGATTTGATCGAAGAAGTTCTCCGATGCCTCTAAATTATGGTTGTACCGCGTTACCCCCGCCTCAGCTAGCGCCTGAGCTTGTTCTGGCGTCACTTCTCCCAACGCACAGCAAGGTTTAATCTGGGTTTCGGCAATAATTCGGCTCACCGTTTCCAGAATTTGTTCAAATTCCGTCGATTTGGGGCTGTTGTACTTAATGCCGCGTCCTTGAGAAACTAAACAAAACCGCTTTGCCCCGGCTGCTTCAGCTGCTTTGGCTTGGGCAAGAATCTCCTCGGTGGATTTCAATCCATAGATTGGCGAGTCTTGACCGGGGTGGTGAGCAGACTGGGAACAGAAGCCGCAATTTTCCGAGCAATTGCCAGATTTTACATTGACAATGCTGCATAAATCGACTACGTTTCCGCAACAAGCTTGACGGACTTTGTCGGCTGCTTCGCATAGCAGCAAAATATTTTCTTCACCTTCAATTTGGGACAGCGCGATCGCTTCAGCTCTCCCAATCCGCTCGCCAGCAATAATCCGAGAGGTCAGGTTTTGCAGCCATTGCCGCAGTGACTCCTGAGACTTGCTGTTAACATCCACGTTTGACACCGATGCTTGAACCACGTTCGGCCCTTTTGATCGTATTTATTGAAACGATGGCATTTTATCACTTGGTTTGCAGACAACTAAAGCCATACCTTAACCTGACCTTTACTCTATCCTTTACGATTAGACGGTAGGCTAATAGCAAAACTGCCCCTGCTAAGCTGGAATGTCTGGCAATTGAAAAAATTGCATTCTGAGTAAAAAAAATGGTACGGGTCTAGCTTGCATCAACGAATACAAGCGTTTATTGCTTTTACTAACCAGTGTCTGAGGAAAATAATCCCGTGAGTTCCGTGACCTCCGGTTCGCAGAAAATTATGAAACCCCGCTCCGATTGGGATCGGACGATGGATCGGGGCTTTATTTGGCTAACTCGAATTTTTGCGTTTGCAGTTGCTGTAATCCTGATTTGGATAACGGTACAAGTTGCAATTAAAGCTTGGCCTGCGATTACAGAATTTGGGTTTGGCTTTATTACCTCCACCAATTGGGACCCAGTTCGCAATCAGTACGGAGCGCTGCCTCAACTATACGGCACGATCGCTAGCTCAGCGATCGCCCTGTTGATTGCCGTGCCAGTCGGGATTGGCGTAGCTCTTTTTCTGAGTGAAGATTATTTGCCGCCACGAATTCAGGTGGTAATTGTTTTCCTCGTAGAACTGCTAGCAGCGATCCCCAGTGTGGTCTATGGTTTGTGGGGAATTTTTGTTCTGATTCCCCTTTTGAAGGTCGTAGGTAACTGGCTTAACGCATCTTTGGGTTGGCTGCCCATTTTTAGCACGCCGCTGCGTGGCCCAGGCTTGCTCCCGGCAGCGCTCGTCCTCGCCATTATGGTATTGCCGACTATCGCAGCCCTTTCTCGTGACGCCCTCATCTCGTTACCTCCAGACTTGCGGCAGGCGTCAGTTGGGCTGGGAGCGACTCGTTGGGAGACCATTCTCAAAGTGCTACTCCCGTCCGCTTTCTCTGGAATTGTGGGCGCAGTGATGCTGGCACTGGGTCGAGCTTTGGGAGAAACAATGGCTGTAACGATGTTGATTGGGAATTCTAACAACATCAGTCCTTCTATCTTGGCTCCGTCCAACACGATTGCTTCCCTACTCGCCAACCAATTTGCAGAAGCAAGCGGTCTGCAAGTGGCAGCCCTAATGTATGCTGCGTTAATTCTATTTGTCCTCACGCTGTTAGTGAATATCTTGGCTCAGATACTCATTGAGCGCGTCCAGCGAATTTAATCCGTTCCTTGTTCTGAGATGACAGCAGACTTGCACAGGCGGGTTTATCAGTATAGGAAAGCTACTGGCAGATATCTGGTGAAAGCCGCCCCTCCATAATCGACCACTGACCACCGACCACAAATATGATGTCTAAACCCCAGGCTCAACCAGTTTCCGGATTTCCCAGTCGTAGTTTGAAGCGATCGCCTACTTCCCCCCGGACACTGTTTGGGATCGTGATGACGGCGCTAACGTTTCTTTGTGCTGTCCTGGCTATCCTGCCTTTGGTGGCGGTGCTTTCCTACGTAATTATCCAGGGTATAAGCCAGCTGAACGCGAGTGCGTTCACGGAACTGCCGCCCCCTCCCTTAGTACCCGGAGGCGGGTTTGGCAACGCCATTCTGGGAACCCTCATCATGGTTGGAATTGCTGCCCTGATTAGCATTCCCTTTGGCATCATGGCAGCCATTTATTTGTCTGAGTTTAGTAATACGGGTAAGTTTTCTTACTGGATTCGCTTTGCCACCAATGTCCTGAGTGGAGTTCCCTCTATCATTGTGGGCGTCTTCGCTTATGCCGCCGTCGTTCTCACAATGGGAACTTATTCCGCATGGGCGGGAGGATTTGCTTTATCAATCTTGATGTTGCCAATTGTAATTCGGGCAACCGAAGAAGCTCTAAGATTGGTTCCGCAAGAAATCCGACAAGCATCGGTCGGACTGGGAGCAACTAACTTTCAAACGGTGTCTCGCGTGATTTTGCCAGCAGCACTCCCAGCAATTGTGACGGGAACGACGCTGGCAGTTGCTCGTGCTGCTGGTGAAACAGCACCCCTATTATTTACTTCCCTTTTCACCCAATATTGGCCTAATTGGAACAATCAATTAAAAGAACCAACGGCTTCCCTAGCGGTTTTAGTTTACAACTTCGCTACGTCTCCATTTAAAAATCAGCAAGAATTCGCTTGGGCGGCTTCTTTCATCCTAGTTTTACTGGTTCTGATAACCAGCATGATTTCTCGTTTAGCAACGGCTCGTCGAGTTTATTGATGAACAATTGTTCAAATATGTGTTGCTATGATACGGAAACTTAAACAAAGTAATGCAACAATGAATACATACCGAGGTTTAATAGTATGCTAGACGCTGTTTTTAACCTTAAGGACGAAGCCGTAATCTCCTTGACTTCCCAAGCAACACAATCCTTCGCCCAATCATCTGCCCAAAAACCTACAGGGTTTTTGTTAGCCTGTTAAACCCAAAAACCGATCTGACTATTTATGTTGTCGAATTCTCAAACCAAGAATCAAACTGAGACTGTTTTACAGACAGAAAATCTAAAGGTATACTACGGAAATTTTTTAGCACTTCGAGACATTTCGATAGATATTCCCAAAAACCGGGTTACGGCTTTTATTGGACCTTCGGGTTGTGGAAAAAGTACCTTGTTGCGCTGCTATAACCGCCTCAATGATTTAATTAAAAGTTTTCGGGCAGAAGGCAAAGTCACTTACCACGGTCAAGATCTTTACGCTCCAGAAATCGATCCCGTAGAGGTGCGGCGACGGATTGGGATGGTGTTCCAAAGACCAAACCCATTTCCTAAATCGATTTATGACAACATCACCTTTGGTGCCCGGATTAATGGATATCGGGGCGATTTGGATGAATTGGTAGAGCGGAGTTTGCGGCAAGCGGCTCTGTGGGATGAAGTGAAAGATAAACTTCGAGCGAGTGGTTTATCTTTGTCTGGGGGACAGCAGCAGCGGTTGTGTATTGCCAGAGCGATCGCTGTTCAGCCAGACGTGATCCTGATGGATGAACCCTGCTCCGCTCTCGACCCCATTTCAACGCTGCGAGTTGAAGATTTGCTCCACCAACTCAAAGAGCAATACACCATCGTGATCGTGACGCACAATATGCAGCAGGCATCGCGAGTATCTGATATGACAGCCTTTTTCAATGTCGAACCAACCGAAAAAGGAGGTCGTATTGGTTATTTAGTCGAGTACGACCGCACCGAGGTTATCTTCCAAAGTCCTCAGCAGCAAGCAACACAGGAATATGTAAGCGGTCGCTTCGGTTAACTTTTCCAGAAAAACGATTGATTAAAAGAAGGTAGGGGCAGGGTTTCTGCCCTTACTCGTTGTGGGATACCTGTCAGAAGTATTCCTATCAGATTATTTGATTTAGCAAAGCCAAAAAAATAGGAACTTCCATTTTTTTCCGCATCTGTTAAAAGGATGAAAATAGTGGAATATAGGGGCACAAATAAATGTAACGGGGGGTAAAAGTTTATGGATTGTTCCTACAAACCATAATTCCTAAACTATGAACCATCGAGAGTCTACGTTTATTTACACCAAACGTCTTATCTCTAAAATTAAAAATCTAAAATTCTAAGGGTTCCAATTCGAGATAGGATAAACTCTGATTTTGCATTTCCATCTCGTTTGGTAAAAAAAATACTTATGAAGCGTTATTGGTCACGTCTCCTAGCCCTGGTTTTGGTAGTTACGATGGGATTGATGGGCTGTTCCTCCAGCAGCTCGCTAGGACTGAGTGGAGATTACCGCCAAGATACCTTGGCTTTGTTGCAAGGTTTGAGAACAGCAATTGAATTGCCAGAGGGTTCGGCAGACAAGGCAGCAGCTCAGTCACAAGCGCGTCAGATTATTAACGATTTTGCCTCTCGCTATCGGCGGGATAGCTCTGTCGCTAAGCTGAGTTCTTACACGACGATGCGAACTGCATTGAATTCAATAGCAGGGCATTACAGCTCTTATCCGAATCGTCCGCTGCCGGAAAAACTGAAGACTCGCTTAGAGCAAGAGTTCCAGCAGGTGGAAGCAGCTTTGAGACGAGAAGCTTGAAGAACTAGCTGGCGAGTTGTTAGCTGTTAGCTGTTCATTCACTGGCTAATCGCTAATCGCTTTTATGGAGATCGCGTCCACTGCTCTAAGACCCGGTTGGGGATGATGGCAGATGGAGTGAATTTACCGTGACCAGTGGAGCGATCGCATCCGCTGCAACACGCAGCACAGACGGCGGATGCGATCGCCGCAGACAAAGCGCCGCAGATAAAGCGCTACAGACCAAGCGCCGCAGACAAAGCAATGACAGATTACGCCATTTTGTTTTAATTTCAGAAGATAAAATCTTGAAATCCTGTTTGGGCTTTGGTTTGAAAAGCCCAAATGACAACAAACGTGGCAGTTGGTATCGTCGATCTTAGGGGTGCCTATTTCTACTAAAAAGCAGAGATTTGCCGGAAAAGCGGGTAAATCTGTGTATAGAGTCAATTGACAAGTGCTCAGACAAGTGCTGATATGATGCTCAACCAGCGAAATCGGTTCGGATGACACCTTATCTTCCATCCTTTCGTCTGATGGGTAGACATGTCTAACAGTTCTATGAGATTGGTGTTTAGGAGGAAGTTCGTGGGTCAGGCATCGTTAAGATTGCCGCAAACTTGGCAGCGTGTCTATCGCGGTTTAGTTGCAGCAGTTCTGACCAGTAGTAGTCTTATCAACCCTTACTTGGGTTCGCAACCCGCTCTAGCTCAAACAAAGGCATATTGCCAGCTTTCAGCAGATGCGATCGCCCAAAAAGAAAGTTTGCGTGTTTCAGCCGTGAAGGGAAACTCGGATTCCCAAGGTCGCTACAGAACGCTCTTGAAAAAACACGCAGAGAGTTTGCAGCAGTGTCGTCAGCAAACTTGGCCCCGCGTACAGGCAATCTGGCTGCGCCTGTATCCCTGTGACATCCGTCCTGGGGCACTAGATGAATTAATGGATCGCTTGGTTAACCGGGGCTATAACCAGGTCTATGTCGAAGTTTTTTCTGACGGTCAGGTGCTACTGCCTAAGGCAGAAAATTCCACACCCTGGCCTTCTGTCATCAGAACTCCAGGCGCTGAGAAAGTGGACTTGCTCGCACAAGCGATTAACAAAGGGCGCGAACGGGGGATGCAAGTATATGCGTGGATGTTCGCCATGAACTTCGGCTACTCCTACTCCCAGCGACCCGATCGACAGCAAGCGCTAGCCCGCGATGGTATGGGAAAAACCAGTTTGTCAGTCACGGAGGACGGTTCTCAAGCCTTCATCGATCCTTACAACGCCCAAGCAAAACGAGACTATTACCAGCTGGTTCAAGAGGTAGTTCGTCGCCGCCCCGATGGAGTGCTGTTTGATTACATTCGGTATCCCCGCCAGTCAGGAAGCGCTTCGGTGGTAACGAAAGTCCAAGATTTATGGATTTACGGAGATGGTTCTCGACAGGCTTTGTATGACCGCGCCCTCAACAATAAGGGACGAGAACTGATCGAGCGATATATTACCAAGGGATTCATTAGCGCTGGCGATGTTGCAGGGGTGGATAAACTTTACCCAGATGAGGGATCGCCCCTCTGGCAGGGACGCAACCCCGCTGCCGATGAAATGAAAGCAACCGCCTCACAGCGCCAAGCCCGGCTGCAATGGGAGTTGTGGCAACTGAGTGTTGCCCATGCGGCTCAAGGCGTTGTAGACTTTGTGGCGTTAGCCAGCCTCCCCGCCCAGCGACAAAGAATCCGTACGGGGGCGGTGTTTTTCCCGGAGGGGAATCAAACCGTCGGTCAAGGGGGGTATGATTCAAGAGTGCAACCGTGGGATCGGTTTCCCAGTTATATGGAATGGCATCCGATGTCCTATGCAACCTGCGGCAACACCAGCTGCATTGTCCCGCAAGTTGAGCGGGTTTTAAGTCTTGCGCCACCCGGCACTCAGGTTTCACCCGTACTTGCGGGGGCTTGGGGCAAGTCGTTCAATTCTCGTCCGTCCTTAGAACAGCAGATGCAAGCGATCCGCGCTGGGGCACCGCAAGTCAATTCAATCAGCCATTTTGCCTTTTCCTGGCAAGAACCGGAAGTAGACCGCGATCGCAAGTTCTGTGGTGCCGACTAGCGATGCGCTTTTAGCTCCTAGCCGCAAATCTGGGATACTCGTCGCTAGACACGATTCGCAGCGGCACTTGGGTAATTTTTTCTCCCATTAATTGGTCGCTTACAAATTCCATAACCATCGGCTGCAAAAAGAAAAATGCAGCCTTTTTTTCGATTATCGATCGCTCTTCCAATGATTCCAAGGCTTCTAGCAGTTTTTGCGGTGAGATCGAGGGCGGTATCTTCTCCCGCAATTGTGAAAATGAAAGGATTTGGTTACTCAGGGCGAGGCAGTTAATAATTATCTTTTCCGTCTCGGACAACCGCTTAAATTGTTGCTCTAAAAGATTGCGAATTTCACCAAACACTGTAATTTTTTGGCTTAAAAAATCAGAAATATTCCCGTGGAATAACTTTTGAATCGTCGTCGAGACGATTTTTAATGCGAATGGATTTCCTGCATAATATTCAATTAGCTGGCTCCAATCGCTCGGCGAACCCCATAAAGAACTTTTAGCCCTCAATATTTCCTGTACTGGCGCTACCTGCAAACCTTTTAGTTTCAGGACTCGAACGGGTAAAGTTTCTCCTTCCAGTAATCCAATTCCTTTTGGCTTCTCCCGGCTTGTTAGCACCAAGCAACTTTGATGGGGTGTTTCTCCTAACCGTTTCAAAAGTTCACCATAATCCTCATAGCCTTGGCGATAGTGTCCAGTGCTAAAGTGCAAGGAAGGCTTGGGCAAATCGCCCCCGTGCAGAACTGTCTGAACATTATCGAATACCAATAGACAGCGAGAAAGCTTTAAATAACAAATCAGTAGCGAAATTCTCCCGTCTACCGTTGCCGGTAAATCAGTTTCCCGCTCATTTGATAGAAATCGGATTAGCTCTGCTAGCATCTCGTTGATGGGCGGAGCATTGCGTAGACTTCGCCAGATCGCAAACTCGAATCGATCTTGAATTTGATGGCCTAGTTTCACCGACAAACAGGTTTTTCCGATTCCGCCGATTCCTAACAGCGTCACCAATCGGCAGCGTTCCGATAAAATCCAGTGCGTTAATGTTGCCAGTTCTTCTGTGCGCCCGGAGAAAACACCATACTCAGGTGCCTCCCCCCAATCTTGTCGTCCTTCTTTCGTCGTTGCACTTCCTCTCTCGGCAACCGTCTCAATCTTAGAAGCGGGTAAATCGTAATCACTTTGTTCCAACAAGAGGTTAAAAGCTCTGAAGCAGCGACTTAGGGTGCGCTTATCAACCCCAGCTTCACAAGCAAATACCTTCATCAGGGTATCTGGATCTAAGCCAGTGCGATCGCTTAACGCTTCCAGAGTGTACCGATTGTTAGATTTTTCGCAACTTTCCGCTTCAGATTTTGCAGCCTGGAGTTTCTTTAATCCTTGGGGCGTGAGAATCACACCACGCCTACGTTTTTGTTGTTGTAAATTCATCAGAGAAATATCTGAGTTTAACAAACACAGCAACCTGTGGGGCAGGCAAAACCCGGTGTATATGGTCTGTGGGTAATAGGTTCCACCCCACTAAATAGACTGCTACAAACTTCGGATATAGATTTCCTGAACCTCAGAGAATTTAATCACCCCGATTATGGCAAAGCTATAGGCTGTTCGATCCGAAGATTAATAAATTTTCCGATTTTAAGTAACTTCGCAAAGTTAGCCTCTTAATTTTTTCTCGGATGAAAAGCTTACCATGTCTGGCTTCAAAAACTTGATCGGCAGAAATATTTAAGTTCTTTGTTTAGATCCTAAACTTCGGTGGCTGATATTTGATGGACGCGGCAAACTTGACTTATGAAAACATCAATGAATTTTGCTCGTTCAGGCAGGAACACTTTGTTGGATAAGATTTTCAGGAATTGATTGGCTGGGGATTGTGGTTTTCTTCCGAGGCAAGCTCTCAAGTTCTTTTGCGTACCAGTATCCGCGATGAATCATGGGTAGGATACTTTTTTCGCAAACGATTATGTTGACATTAGGCAAATCGCCAGAATCATGAGTTAGAAAAGAACCGGATAAATCTACTCTTTTAAACCCCACAATAAAACCAGCCGTAAAAAATACTTAAATCTCCCTGGGAGGAGCGCTGGAATCAGTATGTAAGACTTGCAAAATTTACCAAATCACAGCTAAGTAAAAGTCGTGTACCTACCTCAACAAAGCTTAATTTAGCAATTTTATTTTCATCAACAGTCCATCGCGTTCATTTATGGAGACATTCGCAATGACCTCACTAAGTACTTTAAATTCGACAGACGATCTGGAGTTTGGCAAACACGTCTCGCGAACGAACGTCCAAAAGATACCCATTTCGGTAAACCAGTTTTGGTCTGGGTTCGATGACTATCTCTCGTTGCAGAAAGTTCTCGGCGCACACGAAAATACTGAACTGGAAACTGGGGATGGAAAACCGGAAAATGGCGTGGGAGCCATCATCCGATTCGAGTTCGGGGGTGGGATCACTCGCGAACGGCTGGTCGTCAAGGACGATCAAACCCACGTCTGGAAGATCGACATACCAGAGCCGAATGTGCTGTTCACGTTCTACGAAGCTACCGCGCGGGTATACGACACGGAGACTGGTCCAGAAGTGTCGCTGACGATGGAAGTCGTGATGCGGAGCGAGAACCGAGAAGATCGGGCAAAAGCACTCAAGATTATGGAAAACTTCCTGCCAACGCGCATCCCTGAAGTCACTAATTTCATCCTCCGAAGAGACGGAATCAAGTGTTCGTTCGAGTTTGATGTCCACTGTCCCGTAGATAAGTTGTGGGCTGTCGTTGGCAATTGGCAGGATGTCTCGTGGGTGCAATACGCCACTGGGGTGAAAATAGAGCCTGACAATAAGCGGCAGATCCTCTTCCCGAACGGTGGAGTTGTCGAGGAGAGCCTCGTGTCTTGCTCGAACGAAGAGCGAACCTTAGCCTATGAAATGACCAAAAGTGCTTCGATGCCGATCAATCTCTACAGGGCTACAGTCAAGCTTTCTGAGGTGAATGCCGAAGTCACCAAAGTGAACTATGAGAACATCTTCATCCCTGAAGAGGGGCAAGATGCCCAGCAACTCAAAGCCAGCATTGAAAAGATGTTCAACCAGCGATTTGAGTGGGTCAAATCGCAATTTGACACTCGCAAAGACACCCAGCAAAAAACTAGCCGCGCAAATGTCACAGGTATCGTTCGCGCCCCCATTGACAAAGTGTGGGCGGTCTTCAGACCCTTTGGTCAGGAGATTATGAAATGGTGGCCTATTTATGAGTGGGTTAAATTGGATGCCCCAGGCAAAGACGAAGTTGGGGCGATACGCTCCTTCAAGACTCTCTCAGGGCGCGAATATAAAGAGCGTCTGGAGATGCGCGACGACCAGAAGCACACCTTGAAATATTCCTTTGTCGAAGTTAAACCTAGTCTTCCCATCACGAGTGCTATCACAACTGTCGAGATGTCAGCCAAGAGTCCGACGGAGACGGTGATTCATTGGTTTTCTGAAACTGAAGTCAGCCCCGTATTTGCCGGACAAATTACTAGCGGTCAGGAAAAAACTTACACTGAAGCGATCAAATCTCTGGATAAGCACTTTAATCCCAGTATTGGCAAGCTGGAAATTGAAGTGATTAGTGGCAAAGATTTGCTCAAAACTGGCTTGTTTAATCCCGATCCTTTTGTCGTAATCGATCTTGACGAGGCGAAGCCACAAGAATCGAAGGCTTGTTTGCAGACTTGCAACCCCTTGTGGAATGAAAAGTTCACCTTTGAGTTGGTGAGCATTGAGGGCAAGCTGCGTTTCAGCGTTTGGGACGCCAACCTCGGCAAAGATGAGTTTATGGGTACTGCCGAAGTTGATTTGCACGAGTTGAAATCTGGTCAATTAACACGTAAAACGCTACCGTTACAGCGTACCGAGCGTGGAGAGATTGTCGTTTCCTTGCGGCTGTTGCTGGATTCAGGGGAAAAACTGCCCGACACCAAACAAATGCAGCAGCAACACGCGATCGCATTCCTGACTGGGATTTTGGATGAGGTTAAGCAGCAAGTTTTGCAAATCGTGCAGCAGTATGCCGGTGGTGAAGACCAAAAGTATGAATATCAAAAGTATCCTCGTCGGAAAGATGCACCTGACGTGGCAATGGAGGACTTGCCACGCATGGTGAAAGGTCTACCGCCAGGAGAAGTGCTACCACCACAGAAACTGGGATTAATTTCGCAGCGTGCCTCTGAGTACCTCTACTCACAGGTGGGATTTTTACAAAGGCTAGAGAAGATCCAGAAGGAGGGCGGCGATCCGTGGACAGCCTTCTTCTCTGGCTGGATCGACCAGCCATATAACCTTCCAAAAATTTGGAAGGATGATGTGGAATTCTGCCGCCAGCTAATCCAAGGGGTTAACCCGATGTGCATTACACTCTGCACAGACGAAAGTGTTATCCCCAAAGACATGGCACACCTGACGGCGCAAGGGAAAACTATCCCTGAGCTGATCGCCCAAAAACGCTTGTTCTTGCTGGATTACGGATATCTAGAAGATATCCCTCAACTTTGCAGTAAAGTTTTCTATCCCGCATTCGTGTTGGTATACCGGGAACTACTGGAAGATGGAAAGTCGCGGCTGAACATTCTCGGCATCCAACTAACGCGCCATAAAGACCGTAAAAACGAGGTTTACACTCCTAACTCACCCTATCCCAACAAGTATTTACTAGCGAAGATTCATGCAGTCTGTGCTGACAACCAGTACCACCAGTTTATCTACCACTTGGGCTTCACGCACTTGGTTATAGAACCTTTTGCCATCAGCCATCACAACGCCTTTCCCAAAGATCACCCAATTGGTCAACTGCTGAAGCCGCACTTTGAAGACACCATCGGCATCAACTACTTTGCTCGTCAAACTTTGGTTTCTTACATTGCTCCCTTTACTAATCAAACCTTCGCCACGGGCACTGCGGGAGCGATGCAGCTATTGCTGAAGGCATTGAAGAAGTGGGACTTTTCTGGTATGAGCTTCCCGCAAGAGCTATTATCACGCGGATTTGATGAGAAGGGTTCGGACGGCGTTGAAGACTACTACTTCCGCGACGATGGGTTCAAGATTTGGAATGCAATTACTGACTATGTCGGCAATATTGTAGCGGCTGTGTATAAGGATGATGCCGCAGTGGCAGCAGATAAAGTTATCCAAGCTTGGGCGCAGGAAACTGCCGATCCGGAGCGTGGAGCTGTTTCTGGTTTTCCGGCTGCTATTGAAACGCGGGAGCTGTTGGTGAAAACTCTAACCAACATTATTTTTCTAGCCAGTGCCCAACATTCCGCAGTCAACTTCCCC
This sequence comes from Trichocoleus sp. ST-U2, assembly GCF_039961875.1. Taxonomy (NCBI): domain Bacteria; kingdom Bacillati; phylum Cyanobacteriota; class Cyanophyceae; order Leptolyngbyales; family Trichocoleusaceae; genus Trichocoleus; species Trichocoleus sp. ST-U2. The sequence continues at coordinate 38,522 of NZ_JAMPJY010000051.1, forward strand.
CAAAAGGAATACCTAGCGTATATCCCCAACCGACCCAACGTTCTGGATAAGCCAGTACCTGAAACTGAAGGCGATATCACAATGGAATACGTGATGGAAGCTTTGCAGAGCATTACAATTTCTCACTTTGAAGTTTCTTTCTCCTACCTGCTCACCACCCCGTCTTTGCATCTACTGTTCCAATTACCGTTAGCAAACGATCGGTTCTCCTCAATCCACGCTATTTTTATGGCGAAGCTAAATCTGATAGCAGTGGAGATTGAGGAACGGAACAAAAAGCTGGAACAGGAAGGTAAAATTCCCTATCCCTACCTGTCACCCAAGCAGATTGCCTACAGCACTGATATTTAGGACTTAGGGAACTGGTACAACACTGCCACAACAACTTAGTAGTAGATACTTCTGTACCTACTACTAAATTCTGCTATAAAGCTACGGCGAACCCCATTGGGGAAGTTAGACTGACTTAGTCAGTTTTGACTTAGTCAGTTTAATTAAATAGTTAGGCGGCAAACGAAACGGGCAGCAGTCTTACGGATTTACGGAGGAAAATAATGAATCGAATCGCACTCGTCACAGGCACATCATCGGGCGTCGGATTGAGTACGGCGGTGTTACTAGCGCAGTCAGGCTTCACCGTCGTTGCGACCATGCGTAACCTAGAAAAGCGTAATCCTCTTGAAACGCGAGCAAAGACGGAAAATGTTACGCTCGAAGTGCGTAGACTGGATGTTCAGGACGCAGCCTCCATTGACGAGTGCGTAAACTCTGTTGTCCGCGATTACGGTCGGATCGATGTGCTTGTCAATAATGCAGGCGCTGGCTACCTAGGAACCCTTGAGCAAACATCGATTGACGATCTAAATCAAACAATGGATGTCAATTTTTTCGGCGTCTGGCGTGTCACCCAAGCTGTCCTACCGCTGATGCGCTCTGCCGGTTCGGGGCGAATCATTACAGTTACCAGCGTCGGCGGTCTCATCGGGCACCCATTCAACGATGCGTATTGCGCCGCTAAATTTGCGGTCGAGGGTTTTATGGAGAGTCTTGCTCCCGTTGTTAAACGCCTCGGTATCTCTGTGTCCCTCATCGAACCGGGCGCGATCAACACAGAGTTCGTCGCATCCGTCCTAGAGACTAGAGCAAATTTGCAGCGGCCCGTTCCCGAAGCATATAGTAAGATGCTCGATGCATACCTCGCCGCAACGGAGCAAGTCTTTTCCACAATAGGGCAGACAGGTGACGATATTGCAAAAGTCATTGCCGAAGCTGCCACCGCCGATGTGCCACATTTCAGATACCAGACGTCCGACCTCATCCGTGGTCTTGTCTCAAGCAAATATGTCGATCCCACGGGCGATTCGGTGGTCGAGTTTTCAGGCGATCGCCTGCCTTGACGAGGATTTCAAACACCACCTGCGACGCAATTCTCCCCTCGTCCCCTTATTGGTAGAAATTGCGATCGCGCCGCCGTCACACGATAACTTCAACGAACTTTAATCTGACTGGCATAGCCAGAGCAGGTCTGCAATGTGGTTAAAATCAATCCTCCTTTTAGTGGCTAGTAATAGGTAATTGGTTTCCTTAATGACCCATTACCTATTCTCAATTACCAACATCCAGAAGTGATGTTTAGTTACCGCTCAAGAGGAAATGCTTTTTAGCAACAAGAGACAAGGTATAAGCCGAGACAAACTTAATTTAAAATATTTTTTAGGACTCAGTTAAAACGTTGAAAATTGATAATTTAATGGCTCTAAAAACACCAATATAACCGAATAAATATGCAATTTAAAGCTGTGGGATATTATTTTTTTTCACTTGACTTTTTAAAAAAATCCTTAAATAAGGAATAAGCAATGACCTTGAACAAATTGAATTTAAAACGACCCAAGCGCTTACTGCCAATGGATGGTGGCGGTATTCGTGGACTAATTGTGGTTGAAATTCTAATTAAGTTAGAAGACATACTCTGCAACCAACCTAATTCGCCTTGGAAGTGTTTGGCTGATTACTTCGACTTCATTGGCGGCACGAGTGCAGGCTCAATTTTAGTCGCAGGACTCGCTAAAGGAATGTCAGCACGAGAATTGCGTGATATTTTTTATAACGATGCTCAGACAATGTTTAGTAAACGTTGGCTGCTCGGGCAACTGTGGTCAAAGTACGATTAAGAGCTGATTTATAAAGTAAATCTGAAGACAGGGAGTGGATAGCAATGCCGCCAATACCATAAGTGGATGTTGCCTAAAACTGCGGCTATGACTAGAAAAGCCTATAAAAGCG